>NZ_JBALUY010000009.1:0-53413 GCF_036963605.1 Phenylobacterium sp.
CTCGAGGCCCTGTTGGCCCGCGTCCAGGGTGATTCCGCGCCTGAAGCAGCGGCGCCGCCCGCGTCCATGTCGCCGCCGGCCGCCCCCGAGCCGGTCCAGGCGCCGCCTCAGGACGCCCCCAAGGCCGATCCGGCCAATATGGGTGTGGCTGGGCTGATCGCCCTGGCCGAGCAGGCGTCCCTGGATCACGTCCAGACCGCAGCGCAGCCCGCCAAGGCCGAGGCCAAGACCGACGCCAAGACCGAACGGGCCAACGCCGGCGGCGGGGCCCCCACCGCGGCGACCCCGACCATCCGCGTGGATCTGGACCGGGTCGACCGACTGATCAACGCCGTGGGCGAGCTGGTCATCCAACAGGCCATGCTGTCCCAGCGGGTGTTCGAAAGCGGCCTGGCCCGCTCGTCGGACGTGGCGCTCGGCCTTGAAGACCTCGAACTGCTGACCCGGGAGATCCAGGACAGCGTCATGGCGATCCGCGCCCAGCCGGTGAAGTCGGTGTTCCAGCGCATGCCGCGCCTGGTCCGCGAAGTCGCCGACATGGTGGGCAAGAAGGTTCGCCTGGTGATGGACGGCGAGAACACCGAGGTCGACAAGACCGTCATCGAGCGCCTGTCCGACCCCATCACCCACATGCTGCGCAACGCCATCGACCACGGGCTGGAAACGCCCGAGGAACGGGAGGCGGGCGGCAAGGGCGCCGAGGGCGTGGTCCGCCTGGCCGCCCTGCATCGCGGCGGCCGCATCGTCATCGAGGTCCAGGACGACGGCCGGGGCATCAACCGTCCCCGCGTTCGCGGCATCGCCGTGAGCAAGGGCCTGATCGCCGAGGACGCGGTCCTGTCGGACGACGAGATCGACAACCTGATCTTCCTTCCCGGCTTCTCCACCGCCGACGTGGTGTCGGACATCTCCGGCCGCGGCGTCGGCATGGACGTGGTCAAGCGCTCGATCCAGGCCCTGGGCGGACGCATCTCCATCACCTCGGAGCCCGGCAAGGGCTCGAAGTTCTCCATGAGCCTGCCGCTCACCCTCGCCGTGCTCGACGGGATGGTGGTGTCAGCGGCCGAACAGACCCTGGTGGCGCCGCTCTCCAACATCGTTGAAAGCCTCACTCCCCGCGCCGAGGACGTCCACCTGGTGGGTGGTCGCGATGCGGTGATCCGCATCCGGGACACCTTCGTGCCCCTGATCGATGTGGGCATGGCGCTAGGCTTCCGCGATGAGCCCCTGCCGCCGGCTTCCGGCGTCGCCGTCCTGGTCGAGAGCGAAGGCGGCGGCAAGGCGGCCCTGCTCGTCGAAGCGATTCAGGGCCAGCGCCAGGTGGTGATCAAGAGCCTGGAAGCCAATTACCAGCACATCCACGGCGTCGCCGCGGCGACCATCCTCGGTGATGGCCGCGTGGCCCTGATCCTGGATGTGGACGCCTTGGTGACCACCTCCCGTCGCAAGGCTCCCCGTATCGAGAAGCGAATGGCGGTTTGACCATGACTGACACCGTGATCCCAGGCGTCGCCCAGCGGCGCGAACTCATCGCTTTCCGGATTGGCGACCAGGAGTTCTGCGTCGACATCATGTCGGTGCGGGAAATCCGCGGCTGGGCGCCGGCCACCCCTCTGCCCCGCACCCCCTCGTTCGTGAAGGGCGTCATCAACCTGCGTGGCGCCGTCCTGCCGATCATCGACCTCGGCGCCCGTCTGGGCCTGACCACCTCGGAGCCCACCGCCCGCCACGTGATCATGGTGGTTCATATTGGCGAGCGGACCATCGGCCTGCTGGTGGATGCCGTCTCCGACATCATCAACATGAGCGACGACTTGGTTCAGCCGACGCCTGACGTCGCCAGCGACCAGGTGAAGACCTTTGTGAAGGGGCTGTTCGCCCTTGAAGGCCGCATGGTCAGCCTCATCGCCCTGGATCGGGTTCTTCCCGAGACTGAAGCCGAGGCGGCATGACGCAGACCCCAGAGTCCCGGCGCGGCGCGAAGAACGAAGGTCTGGTCGACGGCGAATTCCTGCTGACCACAGACGACTTCCGCAAGATCGCTCAGATCCTGCATTCCCACGCCGGCATCGCGCTCAACGAGGGCAAGGCCGCCCTGGTTTATTCGCGCCTGGCCAAGCGCCTGCGCACCCTTGGTCTGCGCAGCTTCCGGGAGTATTGCGCCCTGGTGGAGGACGCCGAAAGCCTGGACGAGCGCCAGGCCATGATGGCCGCCCTCACCACCAATGTGACGCGCTTCTTCCGCGAGCCGCACCACTTCGACCACCTGCGGGACAAGGTGATGCCTGAGCTGGCCGCCCGCGCCCGGGCCGGGGGGCGCGTGCGCATGTGGTCGGCCGCCTGCTCCAATGGCCAGGAGCCCTACTCCATGGCCATCACGCTGCTGTCGGTCCTGCCGGAAGCCGCGCGACTGGACGTAAAGATCCTGGCCACGGACATCGACCCGAACATGGTCGCCGAGGGCAAGATCGGCTGCTACCGCGAGGACGCCGTTTCGCCCGTTCCGCTCGAACTTCGCCGCCGCTGGTTCGAGAAGGTTCCCGCCGCGGACGGCCGCCTATGGTCGGTGTCGCCCGAGCTGCGCGATCTGGTCGCGTTCCGGGAGTTGAACCTCATCGGCGACTGGCCGATGCGTGGGCGGTTCGACGTAATCTTCTGCCGCAACGTGGTGATCTATTTCGACGAGCCGACCCAGGAGCGCATCTGGAGCCGGTTCGTCCCGGCCATGGCGCCAGGCGGCACACTCTATATCGGCCACTCCGAACGGGTCTCTGGCCCCGCGGTGGCGACCCTGGAGACCGCCGGCCTGACCACCTATCAGGCGAGGTCCGCCCGATGACCGTTCGTGTACTGATTGTCGACGACTCCGCGACGATGCGCAGCCTCATCGCCGCCACCCTTCGCCAGGATCCCGAAATCGAGGTGCTGGGGTTCGCCAATGATCCCATCGAGGCCCGGGAGGCCATCAAGCGGCTCAATCCGGACGTGATCACCCTCGATGTCGAGATGCCGCACATGAACGGCCTCGATTTCCTCGAGAAGATCATGCGGTTGCGGCCGATGCCGGTGGTCATGGTCTCCACCCTGACCCAGGCCGGCGCCGAGGCGACCCTGACGGCCATGGAGCTCGGCGCCGTCGACTGCGTCGGCAAGCCGGGCGCCGGGCACACCGCTGTCGAGGCCTTCGCCGATCTCGCCGAAAAGGTGAAGGCCGCCGCACGGGCCCGGGTGCGTCCGTTCGTCGGCCACGTCACCAAGGTGGAAGACACCCGGCCCTATAAGGCCGAGGACATCATCGTGGCCATCGGCTCCTCCACCGGCGGGGTCGAGGCCCTGATGACCATTCTCTCGGCCTTCCCGGCCACCTGCCCGCCCACCGTGATCACCCAGCACATGCCGGCCACCTTCACGCGCTCGTTCGCCGAGCGGCTGGACCGGGTGTCCGGCGCCAAGGTGGCCGAGGCCTGGGACGGGGCCCGGCTGGCCCCGGGCCATGTCTACCTGGCGCCCGGCGGCGACTCCCACCTGGAGATCACCGGCACGACTCACCCGGCCTGCCGCCTTCGGCACGACGGCCCGGTCAGCGGCCATCGCCCCTCGGTGGACGTGCTGTTTGATTCGGTCGCCCGGCTGAACCGCCCGGCGCTTGGGGTCATTCTCACCGGCATGGGCCGGGACGGCGCCGAGGGCCTGCTGTCCATGCGCCAGGCCGGGGCCCGAACCCTGGGCCAGGACGAGTCCAGTTGCGTCGTCTACGGCATGCCCCGCGCGGCCCAGGAGATCGGCGCTGTGGAAAAGCAATCGCCGCTTGCTCGCATGAGCTCGACCATCCTTGGAATATGCGCGGCCGCCGAACCGCAAAGGAGCGCCTGATGCCCGCCCCCGGAGCCATCAAGACCTTGATCGCCGATGATCAGCAGTCCATGCGCTCGCTGATCCGCACCAGCCTGAACGCCCTGGGCATCAACCAGACGCGGGAGGCCGCCGACGGCGAGGACGCCCTGCGCCTGCTGCTGGCGCAACCGGTCAATCTGGTGATCACCGACTTCAACATGCCCAAGCTGGATGGGCTCGGTCTGCTGCGCGCCATCCGCGCCCACGGGCCGATCTCCAAGACCGCGGTCATCATGCTCACCGGCCGCGCCGACCGCGAGCTGGTGCAGCGGGCGGTGCAGTTCGGGGTGAACAACTATCTGGTCAAACCCTTCACGACCCAGATCCTGAAGGAAAAGATCGAAGCCGTTTTCGGACCCCTCGAATGATCGTTGAGAACATCTCGAACCGGCCGGGACGGCGGGTGCACGTGGTGCAGGGCGAGCACTATGTGACCGATGATCCTGAGATCACCCTGACCACGATTTTGGGCAGCTGCGTGGCGGTATGCCTGTGGGATCCCCAGCAGGGCGTCGGCGGGATGAATCACTTCCTGCTGCCCGAGGGCAAGGCCGAGGGCGCCAATGAAGGTCGCCGCTACGGCGCCTTCGCCATGGAGCTTCTGATCAACGAATTGCTGCGCATGGGCGCGCGGCGCGAGAACATGCAGGCCAAGCTGTTCGGCGGCGCCCGCATGTTCACCGGCCTGTCGGACGTGGGCGCCTCCAACGCCGCCTTCGCCGAGCGCTTTCTTCGCGACGAAGGCATTCCCGTGGTGGGCACCAGCCTCGGCGGCTTTGGCGCCCGCCGGATCCAGTTCTGGCCGGTCAGTGGGCGAGCCCAGCAGAAGACGGTCACCGACACCAACGAGCTGAAGGAAGTCGCAAAGCCGCCCATCCCCACGCCCCTGCCGGTGGCCGAGGGCGCGGTGGAGCTGTTCTGATGCGCCCAGCCCAGGTCGCCGCCCTCGCCCCGCCCGTCCTCTCCGCCCTGGCTGCGGAGCTGGACCACGCCGGAGACCTGTGCGCGCGCCTGGAAGACCTGGTCACCCGCCTCGCCGCCGCCGTCCAGGGCGAGCCGCGGGAGCTGGCGCTGAGCGAAGCCCAGACCCTCGACGTCCTGACACAGCACCTGGCCGCCCTGTCGGTCTTCACCCGGGGACTGTCCGACCAGCTGACCAGCGCGCGCACGGTCGATCCCGACGCGGTCCTGGCCCAGGTGCCGCTGAGCGAGCTGGCGGGGCGTCTGCGCGCCTGCCTCTATGACGCCACCCTGATCCCGCCTCCCAAGGACAGCGGATCAGGCGACCTTGACCTGTTCTGAGGCCGCGTCGCCATGAGCCTTCATCCCGACATCCGGATGAACCTGGCGCGCTCCAACGTCCTGCTGATTGACGACAATCCGCAGGCGCTGGAGGTGCTGGCCTCGATCTTCCGCGGCTTTGGCGTTCTGCGTCAGGTCAAGTGCGGCTCGGCGGCCGAGGCCCAGACCATCCTGCGCAGTCGGGAGATCGACCTGATCGTCTGCGACACCGCCATGCCCGACATGGACGGCTACGACTTCGTGCGCTGGCTGCGTCGGGAAGGCCCGGAAGAGGCGCGCTTTTCTCCTGTCATCATGCTGACCGGGCACGCGGCGCGGAGCACCGTCGAGAGCAGCCGCGACTGCGGCGCCAACTTCATCGTATCAAAACCCTTCACCCCCGAAGTCCTGCTCCAACGGATCTATTGGGTGGCCAAGGACGAGCGGGCCATGGTGCGGAGCGACACCTATGTCGGCCCCGACCGGCGTTTCCGCAATATCGGCCCCCCCCTGGGCGTCAAGGGCCGCCGCAAGGACGACCTGTCCGCCCATGTAGGGACGGCCAAGGATCCAAACATGGATCAGGACGAGATCGATATGCTGCTTAAGCCGCAAAGGGCCGCCCTATGAGCGAGGCCGAAGTCTTCAAGGTCCGGAACCGTCTGGCCCAGCACGTGACCGAGCCCGGCGGCATGACCGCCGGCATGGCCAACAGCCGCGCCGGACGCGAACTGGCCGCCCAGCAGGGCCGCTCCTACGAGGCGATCGGGGAAACCCTCGAGACCCTGGAGTGGCTTTGCGACACCCGCGATGCGCCGATGGACTCGGTCTACGACCTGTCGACCCAGGTGCTCGACATTGCGGGCCTGTTCGACGACAAGCAGCTCTGCCGCGCGGCCTATAGCCTCTGCGAGCTCTCCGACAAGCTGCGCACCCGGGAGGGCGAGGACTGGGCTTCGATCAAGCTGCACGTCAACGGCATGCGGCTGATCTGGAACACCGAGGCCGCGGGCCGAGAGCATCTCGACGCCATGGTCGAAGGCCTGTGGGCCCTGACCGATCGCCTGCGCGTCGACGACAGCGAAGGCGAAGGCGAAACCCCACCCGCCGAATAGAACCAGATCGCCCCCGGAGCTGAAGGCTCCAGGGGCGCTCCTCAAGGTAGATCAGGCCTCGTTGCTAAAGATCACGGTGCCGGAAGCGGCGAACATCCCGCCGACCCCGTGGCAGACGCTGATCTTCGCGCCATCGACCTGTGCGGGCGCAATGCCCCGCATCTGACGCACGCTCTCCTGCAGGGCGTACATGCCGTACATGCCAGAGTGCATGTAGGAGAGCCCGCCGCCGTTGGTGTTCAGGGGCAGCTTGCCGCCGATGGCGGTGTTCCGCTCATTGATGAAGTGCTTGGCCTCGCCTGGCTTGCAGAAGCCGAGATCCTCCAGCCCGTAGAGCGGCAGGTGGGCGAAGGCGTCATAGATCATCAGATGATCGACATCGGCGTGGCTGATGCCGGCCTCGTCGAAGGCCTTCTTGCCCGAGACCCGGAAGGCCTTGGACGAGGTGAAGTCCTCCATCTGGCTGACCATGGGGGTCTCCACGCTCTCGCCCGTGCCCAGCACATAGACCGGCTTCTGCGGGAAGTCCTTGGCCCGCTCGGCGCTGGTCAGGATCAGCGCGCCGCCGCCGTCGGTGACCAGGCAGCACATCAGCTTGCGGAACGGCCAGGCGATCATGTCGGAGTTGAGCACGTCGTCGACGCTGATCGGATCCTTGTAGGAGGCGCGGGGATTCTTCGCCGCCCACTCCCGCTGGATCACCGCCACATTGGCCAGGTCTTCCTCGGTCACCCCATAGGTCTTCATGTAGCGAAGCACCGGAATGGTGAACATGGTCGGCGGGGCCGTCACGCCATAGGGCATTTCGAACTGCCCCATCAGGCTGGACGGCGCCCGGCCAAAGCCGCCGGCGCCGACCCGCGAACGGCCGGATTCGCCGTGCGTGATCAGGACCGTGGTGCACAGGCCTTCGTTGATCGCCGCCGCCGCATGGCGGACGTGCAGCATGAAGGAGCAGCCGCCGACGCTGGTGCCGTCGGCATAGGTGGGCGTGATTCCCAGATACTGGGCGAGCTCCACCGGCGAGATGCCGGCGCAGGCCACGCCGTCGATGTCGGTGGGCTTCAGGCCGGCGTCGGCCATGGCGTTCAGGGCGGCGTCGGCGTGCAGGCCGATCACGGACACGTCCGGAATCTTGCCCATCTTGGTGGTTTCAGCGGCGCCAACGACCGCGACAGATTTCTGCTTCATGGTCGCCTTACCCCTTGGCCGGCTGGAAGAACGGCAGCGTGATGGTGTCGCTCATCTTCTCGAAGACGACCTCGAGCGGCATGTCGAGCACCAGGGCTTCCGGCGTCTGCGGGCAGCCGACGATGTTGGTCATCATCCGCGGGCCTTCCTCGAGCTGCACCACGGCGATGGCGTAGGGCTCGGTCCCCATGTCGGGGCGCGGGCGGTGGTTGATCACATAGGAGTGCAGGGTGGCGCGGCCGCTGGCCTTGAAGACCTCGACATTGCGCGAGCCGGTCTTGGGCGCGAAGGGGCGCGGGGGGAAATAGGCTTCACCGGTCTCCTTGCAACGCTGGAGCAGCAGCTCCCCGTTGCGGGTCCCGTCCCAGAAATGCTGGGTCTCCGGAGTCGGCTCCGGCAAAATGCGAGGCGGCATACGTCTCCATCCCTCAAATAATGTTTTCAAAAATCCCGGCCCTTCCGGCCGAGCGGGCGCCAGAAAAGACGAGTGCGGCGCGCTTGTCGACCGGCTTAGACTGGAGACCCCGAAAGACGCCGCCGCTCGGCGCCCGCCACGAGCTCGCGCCAGATGTCGGCTTCAAGGTCCTTGGCCTCGGGATCGTCCCGGCGCTCAAGCTCGGCATGGAGGGCGATCAGGGCCACCCGCAGCTCGGCGTTGGCGCTCTGCAGGGCGCCGAGGCGAAGACTGCCGTCGCGGCTCCCCGCCAGCTCGACCAGCCAGCGGCGGCGCGCATTGTCCTGGCTCACCCGGGCGCCGGAGGCCAGCAGGCCACGCAGGGCGGCGTTCTCCCGGACCAGGATTTCGGCCGCGCCGTCCCACATCTCGGCGGCCAGGCCAAGCAGCATGGCCGAGAGGCCCAGCTCCCCGGCGCGCTGGGCGGCGGGGATCTGCGGGGCGGCGTTACGGGCGACGCGGCCCGCCAGATCGGCGAGCACCTGGGCGACATCGGGTTTCATAGGCGTCCCATCACATGCAGGGCGGCGCGGTCCTGGGCGTTGATCAGGGCCCAGGCCGGATAGACCAGGATCGGGTCGCGGTTGGCGCCGTTCATCCAGGCCCGGGCGCTGGAGACCCAGATGGCCTGGCCCTTCACGCAGGCGAACAGCTCCCACCACTTCAGGGCCTCAGGCTCGGCCCGCAGGCCACTGGCGGCCTCCCAGGCGGCGATCGCCTCATCCCGCGGCAGCAGTCCGCCGGGCATGCCGCGGCCGAAGTACCAGACGGGATTGAAGCTCCAGCCCAGGTCCTCCAGGGGATCGCCCAGGTGGCACATCTCCCAGTCGAGCACCCCGTGGACGCCGCCCTCTGTGTCATAGAGGAAGTTGCCGGTGCGATAGTCCCCGTGGACCACGCCGACCTTCTGGGCCGGCGGCGGGGGATTGGCCCGCAGGTAGCGGATGGCGGCGCGGATGATCGGCAGGGGCTCGCTCTCGTCGGCGTCCAGCACCCCTTCCCAGTGATCCAGTTCACGGCGCCAGCAGTCCTCGGCGGCCACGGCCGGCAGGATCTCGCTCAGGCCGGTGGCGGCGGGATCGGCGCGGGCGATCTGGCCAAGAATGTCCCACTTCCGTGCGCCCAGGACCGCATGGGTCTCCAGATAGGGCGCAGCCCACAGGGCGCCGGGTCCCGCCTGGAAGCCGGCGATCTCCTCGGCCACGAAGAAGGGGCTGCCCAGCGCCTCGCTCCCCTCCTCCAGCCACAGCATTTCGGGGACCGGCACGCCGGTGCCGTGAAAGGCGCGATAGGCCTCGAACTCCACCCGACGCTCGGTGTCGATCAGGCTGTCGGCCGGGTCCCGGCGCAGGATCAGGCCGCGCCGCCGCGGCGCGCCGTCCGCCTCCGTCCAGGACAGGGTGAGGCGATAGGTCTGGCGCGAGGCGCCGCCGGTGATGCGGGCCACCTCGGTGATGGCCACGTCCCGGGCCTGCGGGATCTGGCCGGCGATATAGCCGGCCAGCCGCGTGGTCAGTTCAGCCTCCTCCATGGCTAGTGCATGCGGAAGCGGATGGGCAGGGTCTTGGGCCCGTTGACGAAGACCGCCTGGGACATCTTCGGCACGCCGGCCAGCTCAAGGGACTCCAGGCGCGGGATCAGCTCCTCCCAGAGGATGCGCATCTCCATCTTGGCCAGGTGCTGGCCCAGGCACAGGTGCGCCCCATAGCCGAAGGCCAGGTGGCGGTTGGGCTTGCGGTCGACCCGGAAGGCCTGGGGATCGTCGAACACCGCCTCGTCCCGGTTGCCCGAGGCGTAGCAGAGCATCAGCCAGTCCTGGGCGGCCAAGTCACGGCCGGCCATATGGGTCGGCTCGGCCACGGTGCGCATGAAGGTCTTCACCGGCGTCGTCCAGCGGATCGATTCGTCCACCAGGCCGGCGATCAGCGAGGGATCGGCCTTGAGCTTGGCCAGCTCGGCCGGGTTCTCAGCCAGGCCCCAGATGGCGCCGCCTGTGGAGGACGAGGTGGTGTCATGGCCGGCCGTGGCGACGATGATGTAGTAGCTCATCGCCTCGAACTCCGAGATCGGCTGGCCGTCGATCATGCTGTTGGCGATGACGCTGGCCAGGTCGTCGGTGGGATTGGCGCGGCGGTCGGCCGAGAGCTTGCGGAAATATTCGAAGAAGTCGGTGATGACGCCCGGCGTCAGCTTCTTGCCGGGATCCACCTCCTCCTTGCGGGCCAGCTCCGGATCGGCGGCGCCGAACAGCTCCTGGGTCAGCATCAGCATCCGCGGCTCATCTTCCCGCGGCACGCCCATGATCTCCATCACCACCCGCAGGGGATAGTGCAGCGCCACCTCGCGGACGAAGTCGCACTGTCCGCCGGTCTCGGCCATCTGGTCGACGGCGGCCCTGGCGACGCCGCGGATGCGCTCCTCCATGGCCCGCAGGTTCTGCGGCATGAACCAGGCCTGGGTGAGCGCGCGGTACTTGTGGTGATCCGGCGCGTCCATGTGGATCAGGGTGCGCAGCAGGTGCGGACTGCCCCCGGTCATCTCGCGGATCTTGGCGTCCGTCTCCTCATTGACGATGGTCGGCGACTTGGCGCCGTTGAGGAACAGGGCGTTCTGGCGGCTGATCTCCAGGATGTCGGCATGGCGCGTCGCCACCCAGAAGGGCTCGAAACCCTTGGGCTCGGCCCGTCCGAAGGCGTTGTTGGCCCTCAGCCAGGCATAGGTTTCGTGGATGCGTCCATCGGCATAGGCCGCCGGATCGACGAGAGTTTGCGCATGCTCGTCTGGTATGCGCGTCGCAGCCTTAGTCATGATCGCCCTGGCCGAACCGCTTACGCGACGGAATGCTTACCTTGGGGCAGCAATTTCATTCCGCAACGTCATCAGGCCGACGCCTCCCTTGCTTTGTTCTATTTGGACAATTGATACTGCGAGCCAGAGCGGTGTCGCAATACCGACAATCAAATAGCCCAAAGAAAGACCGCCCGGAGGAGGACGCCCCATGCTGACCAAGGCCGACGATTTCCCCATCCACCAGACGGCCGAGCCGGTCGCCCATGCGGGGACGGATCGCAACTTCTACGACCGCTATTTCTTCAACGGCTACAGCCCCGACGGAGAGACCTATTTCGCCATCGCGTTTGGCCTCTATCCGCACCTGAACATCGCCGACGCCCATTTCAGCGTCATCCGGGATGGCGTGCAGCATTGCGTCCACGCCTCGCGGGTCCTGCATTCCGAGCGGCTGGATCTCAGCGTCGGCCCCATTTCCATCGCGGTGATCGAGCCGCTGCAGATGCTGAAGGTGACGGTGAAGGACGGCGAGGGCCTGGCGGCCGAGATCACCTTCACCGGCCGCGCCTTCCCCATCGAGGAGCCGCGCTTCACCCGCCGTAACGGGCCGCGGGCCTTCATGGACTATACCCGCATGACCCAAAACGTCCGCTGCGAGGGCTGGATCGAGGTGGACGGCCAGCGCCGCGATCTGCCGGCCGGTACGGTGGGCTCCCGCGACCGCTCCTGGGGGATTCGTCCCGTCGGCGCGCCCGATCCGCAGCCGCCGGTCCCCATGACCATGACCGGTTTCTTCTGGCAGTGGACGCCGCTCAACTTCGCCGACCGCAGCGTCTTCTTCCACGTCAACGCCGATCCGGACGGCACGACCTGGAACACCCGCGCCGTGGTCCTGCCCGACGGCGCAGCGCAGGGCGGCGGCTATCACACAGAGGCCGCCCGCATGACCAAGGTGGAGCTGGTCCCGGGCACGCGGCACGCCAAGGGCGGGGTGCTGGAGATTCCCGTCGATGGGGGCCTCGCCCAGGTGACGTTCGAGCCCTTCCTCACCTTTCTGATGCGCGGCATCGGCTATTCCGGCGCCTGGCGTCACGGCGCCTACAAGGGCGAGCTGGTGGTGGAGCGCGAGGACATCGACCTGGCCGCCGTTGACATGGGGGCGCCTGAGCACGTCCACATCCAGGCCCTGTCGCGGGTGAAGCTGGCCTGGCCAGGCGAGGCCGAACAGAGCGGCCTGGGCGTGTTCGAACAGCTCATCGCCGGCCCCTACAAGCCCTATGGCCTGGGGTGAGGCCTTGCCAAGGGCGTGCGGGGCTGGTCGGGTTGATCCTGAGACTTTGAGGGCCCTGCGCCATGCGACGGATCTTGTCCCAGATGTTCGGCGCGGCTCCGGCGGCCCGGACGACAGCGCCACCCCCTGGCTCCCCGCCGCCGTCTCGTCCGCCTTCTCCCCCGGGGGCGGCGAGCGAGGGGACCGAGCGGACCTGGACCTCCACCGACGGGCTTGATCTGTCGGCCCGGGACTATGCGCCGGCCGCGGGCCCGGCCCGCCTGCCGGTCATCTGCCTCCATGGACTGACCCGCAACAGCCGCGACTTCGACGGGATCGCGCCCGCCATAGCCGCTGCGGGCCGCCGCGTCCTGGCGCTCGATGTCCGCGGGCGCGGGCGTTCGGCCCGTGATCCCAACCCGTCCAATTACAACCCCGCCGTCTATGCCGGAGACGTGGCGGCCCTGATGAGCGAGGCCGGCCTGGCCCGGGGGATTTTCCTGGGGACCTCCATGGGCGGGCTGATCGCCATGACGCTCGCCACGCTGCGCCCGGACCTGATCGCCGGCGCCGTCCTCAACGATATCGGGCCCGAGATCGCCACCGAGGGCCTGACCCGCATCGGCGGCTATGTGGGCGCGGCCGAGCCCGCCGCCTCCTGGGCCGAGGCCGCCCAGCGGTCGCGGGCCGTCAACGAAGTCGCCCTCCCGAACCTCTCCGACGCCGACTGGATGACCTTCGCCCGCCGCACCTGGCGCGAGGTCGCTCCGGGCCGGATTGTCCCGGACTACGATCCCGCCATCGCCCAGGCCTTCGCCGGCGCACCCGCAGGATCGACCCAGTCCAGCCCCGATCTCTGGCCGCTGTTCATGGCCCTGGCGGTGAACCGGCCCCTGCTGCTGGTCCGCGGGGCGCAGTCCGATCTGCTGACCGCCGGAACCGCCGGACGAATGCAGGCCCTGGCGCCGCAGATGCGCCGCCTGGATATCGAGGGCGTCGGCCACGCGCCCACCCTGGACGAGCCGCAGGCCCGCAGCGCCATTCTCGACTTCCTGAAGACCGCGCCATAGGTCCACGCTCCGGCCGTCCCGGCGATCGGGCTTGCCTTATGCGGCGCGCAATTGGCACTATCGGAAGATTGCACCCTAAGGGGGCCGCGATTTTTCGACGCCGGCCCAATATTTGAGAGATTGAGACTTTGACGATTTTGGCTCAGGCGGCGAACGCCTCGCCGCCCGCGGATTCATTCGCCTCGGTCGACGCCCTGGTTCAGGGCCTGGCCGGCGTCGGCTACATTGCCTCGCGCCGCATCGCCACGGCGCTCTACATGTCGGTCCACCTGCAGAAGCCGATCCTGGTGGAAGGGGTCGCCGGCGTCGGCAAGACCGAATTGGCGCTCTCCACCGCCGCCCTGCTCGACCTGCCGCTGATCCGCATGCAGTGTTATGAAGGGCTGGACGAGTCCAAGGCCCTCTACGAGTGGAAGTACGGCAAGCAGCTCCTCTACACCCAGATCCTCAAGGACCGCATGGGCGCCGAACTGGCCGACGCGGCCGGCATGGACGAGGCCATGGAGCGCCTGCACGGCATGGGCGACATGTTCTTCTCCGAGCCCTTCCTGGAGCCCCGGCCCCTGATGAAGGCCCTGCGCGAGGATGACGGCTGCGTCCTGCTGATCGACGAGATCGACAAGTCCGACGAGGCCTTCGAAGCCTTCCTTCTGGAAGTGCTGTCGGCCTATCAGGCCTCGGTGCCGGAGCTCGGCGTCATCAAGGCCAAGACCCCGCCCATCGTCTTCCTGACCTCCAACAATGTGCGCGACCTGGGCGATGCTTTGAAGCGCCGCTGCCTGCACCTGCACATCCCCCTGCCCGAGGCGAGCCTCGAGCGCCGCATCGTCGCCAGCCGGGTGCCGGACATCGAGGCCCGCCTGACCCACCAGCTGGTCGGTTTCGTGCATGCCCTGCGCGAGATGGACCTGCGCAAGTCGCCCTCGATCTCCGAGACTGTCGACTGGGCCCGGGCGCTGATCCTGATGCACGCCGACAGCCTGGACCCGGCCATGGTCCGCGACACCCTGAACGTGATCCTGAAGTACGAGCAGGACATTCAGATGGTCGAGCCGCAGATCAGCGAACTGCTGCGGACGGCCCAGACGACTCCTTAAGGCGCCGCCCATGCAGCACCAGATGGAGGACTTCATCCGCGCCCTGCGGGCCGCCGATGTGAAGGTCTCGCCGGCGGAGTCCATCGACGCCCACGAGGCGGTGGCCCGCATCGGCTATGCCGATCGCGAGCTGCTGAAGGACGCGCTGTGCGCCACGCTCGCCAAGAGCGAGGACGAGGTGCGCCGGTTCGACCGGGCCTTCGACAACTTCTTCGCCCGGGACCCGTTCGACTTCGCTGCGCCGCCCTCGCAGCCGGAAGGCGGCGAGGCTGCGCCGCCCGAGGCGAAGCTGGAGGACGTGTCCGAAGAAGCCGCAGGTTCGGAGCTGGCCCAGATCATCCTGGCCGGCGATTCCACCGCGCTGACCCAGGCCATGGAGAAGGCCGCCCAGGCAGCCCAGGTTTCGGAGATCAGGCTGTCGACCCAGAAGAGCCGGCTGACCCGGCGTCTGCTGGACGAGATGGGCGTAGCCGAGATCGAGAAGATCATCAGCCAGGCCCGCAGGCTTGAAGGGGAAGGCGGGCAGGCCTTGGCCGACCGGCTGGAGGCCGGCCGCAAGGTCGTGGCCGCCGAGGCCCAGCGCTATGTCCAGCGCCAGCACGACCTCTACGCCGCCGAGAGCGGCCGCCAGCTGCGCGAGGAGCTTCTGGCCCGCAAGGCGCTGAACGCCGAGGGCGGCATCGATCCGGTGGACCTGCAGATGATGCAGGCCCTGGTCCGCAAGATGGCCAAACGCCTGGCCGACCGATATTCCCGCCGCCGCAACCGGGCCCGCAAGGGTCACCTGGACGTGCGCCGGACCCTGCGCCAATCGATGGCCTATGGCGGGGTGCCGTTCAACGTCGTCTGGAAGACCGAGCGGGTCGACAAGCCCAAGATCATCGCCATCTGCGACGTCTCCAAGTCGGTGGCTGCGGCCGCCCAGTTCCTGCTGACCTTCCTCTACAGCCTCAATGAGGTGGTCGACCGGATGGACGCCTACGCCTTTTCCGGCCGCACGATCCCGGTGAACCAGATCCTGGACGAGCATGGGGTGGACAAGGCGATCCTGGAGGTCCTGAAGCTGATCGGCTTCCAGCAGACCGACTATGGCCGCGCCCTGCAGGACTTCGCCGAGAACCATCTGGACAAGCTCGACCGCCACACCACGGTGATCTTCTTAGGCGACGCCCGCTCCAACTATGCCGATCCGCGCCTGGACATCATGCGCACCATCCACGAGCGCTCCCGCTCGGTGATCTGGCTGAACCCGGAGCCGGAGAGCTACTGGAACCAGGGCGACAGCGTCATGAACCGCTACCTGCCCTTCTGCCACCTGGCCAAGACCTGCAACACGCTCGACCAGCTCGAACGCATCATCGAAGACGTCCTGCGCCAGTACGTCCCGCACTGAGGGGGCGTCAGGTGCGGCGCGGCCAGGTGAGTGACTGAGAATCGGCTGTAGGTGAACCAGCTGGGTAGGTAGGCATCCGCCGCTGCAATTTCCTACTGGCCAAGCCCCGCCGCCCAAAAAATCGCATCTGTTAAGCGAGGAGTCACGCGCCCCATCCGCCGACGAGGCCAATTGCCTCCTCAACCTCGATCAGCAGCGGCCTGCGGTAGGCAATGGTCTTATCCTGCGGCCTAATAAGCGCCACGAGATCGGCGCGGCTCACTCGGATCTTGTTTATCCCACGGATGAAGTCGTTGCGCCAAAGCCACGCCAGAAGATCCGCCGACTGCAGGGGGACGATCATTGTCTTCTCAACAAAAGCGTGGCTGCCGTACGCGAAGCGCCGACGCGCCTCTGCGTCTCGGAACACCTCGTGCATGATCCGGTTCGCTTCGCTTTGATCCCGGTGGCCTGCCTCAAAGAAGTAGGCGATCTCACCTCTGAAGTTGCTACGCTTCCGCCAGTCGCTAATTTCAGCAAGGCAGCCCCTCAAGCAGAATGAGTATGCTCCGCCGATGCTTGGATTCGGGGTTATGATCTCGTTGTACTCTCGCTCGTCTACGGTAACCGAAAAGCCGAAGACAGCGCAGTCGTGGATCGCGGCAATCAGTTGCTTCTCGACCGCGATGCGTTTTGGCTTATCCATGTGGTCGAACGGGTGATTGCCCGGCGCAAAGTCCACCATGTGGAAGAAGGGAATCTTCTCCCGCTTCAGGACTTTCGCCCATTCCCTTTTGAAGCGGGTGGCGCCTGCTTTCAGAAAGAGATACCCGGCCACGCACATGACCGGTGACCCGTCGTGGGTCCCGCTCTCATCAATGTAAACCTCTGCAAACGCAGCCAAAGTACCCCGCCCGCAGCGAGAACAAAAAAGGGGATATGCAGCGATTGGCTGTTCAGATTAGTCCCCTACCCCGCTGCCAACTCCGCAGCCGTCAACGGCAAGCTCCGCACCCGTTTGCCCGTGGCCGCGAAGATGGCGTTGGTAACGGCCGGGACCACCGGCGGCAGGGCGGGTTCGCCCAGGCCCGTGGGCGGGTTGTCGGACTTGATGAAGTGGGTCTCGATCACCGGGGCGGCGTCGATGCGCAGCAGGGGGAAGGTGTCGAAATTGGCCTGCTCGGCCTGGCCGTCCTTGATGGTGATTTCGCCGAACATCTCGGAGATGCCGTCGATCACCGAGCCCTCGATCTGGTTCAGCGCGCCTAATGGGTTGATGATCTGGCGGCCCACATCGGCGGCGACCCAGACCTTGTGGACACTGACCGCGCCATCGTCGGTCACCGAGACCTCGGCGACCTCGGCGAAATAGCCCAGGTGGCTGTAGTGGAAGGCGATGCCCTTGCCCGTTCGCGCTGGCAGGGCCTCGCCCCAGCCGGACTTTTCCGCCGCCAGCCGCACCACGGCCGCCATGCGGGCGGCGTCGTAGCCTGAGCGGGCGTCTTCGCCGACGAGGCCGCGATCGCCCAGCAGGCGCAGGCGCATCTCCACTGGATCGACCCCGCCGGCATGGGCCAGTTCATCGATGAAGGACTGCACCACGAAGGCGATGGCGTTGCTGCCCGGCGCCCGCAGCGGCCCGGTCGGCACACCCAGCGGCATCATCGAGACGTCGAGCTGATAGTTGTCGATGAAGCGGGCGGGGAATTCCGTCGGCGCCATGCCGGCGCTGCGGGCGGTGGCCTCGCCCTCGCCGAAGGTGACGAAGTGGTTGGCCCAGGCCGTCACATTCCCTAAGGCGTCGATCCCGCCGCGGAAGTGGTGGAAACCGGCCGGACGGTAGAAGTCGTGGCGCATGTCGTCTTCGCGGGTCCAGACCAGCTTGACCGGGGCGCCGGCCTCTCGGGCGATCCAGGCGGCCTCGACCATGTAGTCGTTCATCAGCCGGCGGCCGAAGCCCCCGCCGCAGCGGGTCATGTGGACGATGACGTTTTCCGGCGCGATGCCCAGCGTCTTGGCCACCAGTTGGCGGCCGGGCTCGGGTAGCTGGGTCGGGGCCCAGATCTCCATCTTGCCGTCATGGAAGTGGGCCGTGCAGTTCTGCGGCTCAAGCGTGGCGTGGGACAGGAAGGGGTAGAAGTAGTCGACCTCCACCGTCTGGGCCGAGGCCGAGAGCGCGGCCTCCACATCGCCGTCGCTGCGCAGGGCCTTGCCGCCCTTGGCCTCGACCAGGCTGCGGGCCTGGCCGGCATAGCCCTGGGTGGACTGGCTGGAGGTCGGATGGTCCGCCCACTGAACATTCAGCGCCTGACGGCCCTTGTTGGCGGCCCACCAGCTGTCGGCGACCACGGCGACGCCGGGCAGCAGGCCGTCCAGCTCGGCGCCGCCCTCGACCACAAAGGCCTTGCGGACGCCCTTGACCGCTTGGGCGGCGGCCAGGTCGGCGCTGGCCACCTTGGCGGCGAACACCGGCGCCTTGGCGTAGGCGGCGTACAGCATGCCCGGCAGGCGCATATCGATGCCAAACAGGGGCTGGCCGGTGACGATGGCGGCGGTGTCCACCTGCGGGGTCGGCTGGCCGATGATCCGGTAGGCCGACGCGTCTTTCAGCGGCACGCTGGACAGTTCCGGCGCGGTCAGGCCCGCGGCCTTGGCGGCGAGCGAGCCATAGGGCGCGCGGCGGCCGCTGGCGGCATGGACGACGACGCCCGGCTCGGTGGTCAGGCTGGCGGCCTCGACACCCCAGTCCGCGGCGGCGGCGGCCAGCAGCATGGCGCGCCCGGCCGCGCCCACCTGGCGCAGCTGGTCCCAGTGCAGGGGCGTGGCCATGCTGCCGCCGGCGAACTGGCGGCCATAGGCGGCCGGGTCATTGTCGGCCTGGACGGTGCGGACATTGGCCCAGTCCACGTCCAACTCCTCGGCGATCAGCATGGGCAGGGAGGTCTTGATCCCCTGACCGATCTCCGGGTTCTTCGACACGATGGTGACGATGCCGTCCGGCGCGATCTGCACGTAGGCGTTGAGCGCCGCCGGCGTATCGGCCGCCGCGCCCTTGCCCGCCAGGCTGAAGGCCAGGATCAGCCCGCCCGCGCCGCCGCCGGCCAGGACGGCGCGGCGGGAGGGGGAGAAGCCTTCGGTGATGTTGGAGATGATGCCCATGGTCTTCAGGCCTCCTGGCCGGCGGCGCGCTTGATCGCGGCGCGGATGCGCACATAGGTGGCGCAGCGGCAGATGTTTCCGGCCATGGCCGCGTCGATATCGGCGTCGCTGGGGGTGGGATTTTCGGCCAGCAGGGCGGTGGCCGACATGATCTGGCCCGGCTGGCAGTAGCCGCACTGGGCCACGTCCAGCTCGCTCCAGGCCTTCTGCACGCGGGCGCCAACCTCCAGAGCGCTGGCGCCTTCGATGGTGGTGATCTGGGCGGCGCCGATGGCCTCGACCGGCGTCACGCAGGCGCGGATCGGCGCGCCGTCGGCATGCACGGTGCAGGCGCCGCACTGGGCGATCCCGCAGCCGAACTTGGTCCCCACAAGGCCCAGGGTGTCGCGCAGCACCCACAGGAGCGGCGTATCGGCGTCCACGTCGGCGGTCATCGCCTTGCCGTTGACGTTGAGCTCGTAGGCCATGCCCCGTCCCCTTGTTCTCGTTTCCTCGGATACCGAGAGTACGGGCGCTGCGGGCGCAGGTAAACGACTGTTCGAGCGCCGCCCTAGAGCCGGGGGATCTGGATGACCGCGTCCGGCAGCTCGTTGGGATTGTCGGCGGGATCAGCGGGAAAGTGCTCGGCCAGGATGTCGCCCACCTGGGTGACGGCCGCCGCCAGACCCTCCGCCGGCCGCCCGGCCTTGGCCTCGGCCACCAGGGCCGCCATGGCGCCGTCCCAGCGCTTCTGGTCGACCACCCCGGCGATCCCCTCATCGGCGATCAGCTCGGCGGCGTGCTCGGCCAGGGAGACGAAGATCAACACACCGGTCCGCTCCCGGGTCTGGTGCAGGTTGCGGGCCAGGAACAGCTCCTGGGCGTGGCGCCGGACGCGGTCGAGCTTGACGCTGCGCGGCGTCATGAACCGGCGAACCGGCTCGAGGGAACCCACCGCGGCGACCAGGATGAACAGCACCGCCTGCAGGACCAGGGTCGCGGTCAGCGCGCCGCGCACCGCCGTCTCGGCCGCCGCCCCGGCCTGGGCCGCCGTCCAGGGGGCGAAGGCGTCAGGAACCGAAACCTCGACGCCGCCCAGCAGCAGGATGGCCGGGGCGGCCAGGGCCGTCAGCCCGGCCCACAGGAAGGGGGTCTCGCGATAGTCGGAGGATTCTTCGGCGATGACGCAATAGAGCTCGCCGCGGGTGCGGGTTTCGGCGGCGCGGACCGCCGCCTTGACCTTCTGGGTCTCCTGATCGTTCAGCATGTCACCAGCTCCCCGAAGATCCGCCGCCGCCGAAGCCGCCCCCGCCGCCGGAGAAGCCTCCGCCGCCAAAGCCGCCGCCTCGACCGCCACCGCTGGACAGCAGCAGAGGCAGTAGCCACCAGAGGCCTGAGCCTCGGCGGCCGCGGCGTCCACGGCCACGCCCGAAGGCGCCCATGAAGCCGCCGATGATCCAGAGCACGATGAACAGGACGAAGATGATCGGCGCGATCAGACCCTCTTCGGCCTGGGGCTGTTCGGCCGCCGCGGCGGCCCGCGCCACGGCTTCCTCTTCCGGCAGGGCCAGCTGATCGACGATGGCCTGGGTCCCGGCGATGACGCCCTGCTCCATGGCCCCTTCGCGGAACTCCGGCAGAACCACGGCCTGGAGGATGGTGGACGAGAGCGCATCGGTAAGGATCGGCTCCAGGCCGTAGCCTACCTCGATGCGCACCTTCCGCTGGTTCGGCGCGACGATGAACAGGACGCCGGAATCGGTATCGGCCTCGCCGATCCCCCAGTGGCGGCCCAGCTGATAGCCGTAGTCCTCGATCTCATAGCCCTGCAGGTCGGGCAGGGTGACCACCACCAGCTGGCGGCCGGTGGAGGTCTCAAGCGCCGCCAGTTGCTGCGTCAGTTGCGCCTCGGTCTGGGCCGACAGCATGTCTGCGCCGTCGACCACGCGCCCGGTCAGCTCCGGAAAGCTGGGCGCAGTCTGGGCGTGGCCCGTCCCGGCGAGCGCCAGGACGAGACCGAAGGCCAGGGCGCAGAGCGCGCCGAACGACCTCATTGGCCCGGCGCAGGCTCAACGGCGGGGGCCGGCGCCGGAAGGGGCGCAGGAACGGGAGCCGGCAGGGGCGCAGGCGCAGGGGCCGCCGGCTGCTCGAAGGTCACCGTCGGCGCGGTCTGGGCTGAGGCCGAGGCTTCGAAGGTCTGCATGGGCTCGGCCCAGCCATGGACCGTATTGGCCCAGATGGCGCCGGGGAAGGTGCGGATCTCGGTGTTGTAGTCGCGCACCGCCTCATTGTAGTCGCGCCGGGCGATGGCGATGCGGTTCTCGGTGCCTTCCAGCTGGCTCTGCAAGGCGAGGAAGTTCTGGTTGGACTTCAGCTCCGGATAGCGCTCCTGGATCATCATCAGACGACCCAGCACGCCCGACAGCTGGTTCTGGGCTTCAGCGAACCGCTGGAACTGCTCAGGATCGGTGATGGTGTCGGCGTTGACCTGCACCTGGGTGGCCGAGGCGCGCGCCTCGGTGACGGCCACCAGGACCTCGCGCTCCTGGGCGGCGAAGCCCTGGACGGTTGAGACCAGGTTGGGGATCAGGTCCGAGCGGCGCTGATACTGGTTCTGCACCTCAGCCCAGGCGGCCTTGGCGCGCTCGTCCTTGGTAGGAATGGTGTTGATGCCGCAGCCGGCCAAGGCCAGGGGCACGGCGATCAGGACGGCGATGCGGGCGAGGCGGGCGAACAGTCGGGTCAAGGCGGGCGCTCCAAAGCGGTGATGGCGCAGTTTCGCCGCGAATGTGGGCTGCGCCTTGATCCGGCGCAATGGGCGCCGCCGCCTCAGGCGCTGAGCGCCTCCTCCACCTGCCCGAGCCGGTCCTTGCCGAAGAACATCTCCTCGCCCACGAAGAAGGTGGGGATGCCGAAGGCGCCCCTGGCGGCGGCGGCCTCGGTGGCGGCCATCAGCTCGGCCTTGACCTCCGGATCCTGGGTCGCCTCCAGCAGCGCCTGGGCGTCGAGGCCAGCGGCGGTGAGCACCTCGGCGACCACGGCGGGATCATCCATCTTGCGCCCATCCTCCCACATGGCGGCCAGCACAGCCTCCATATAGGCCATGCTCACGCCAGCCCGGCGGGCGGCGACCAGGCCGCGCATGATCAGCAGGGTGTTGACCGGAAAGTGCGGATTCATCTGGAAGGCGTTCAGCCCATGGCGGGCGACGAAGCGCCGCGTCTCCAGATTCTCATAGGCGAGCTTGCCCTTTACCTCGGCGAAGGCCTCCACCGGCGAGCGGTTGCCGGTCAGCTTGAAGAGGCCGCCCAGCAGCACAGGCTGCACCGCCACCACCGCCCCGGTGCGCGCCAGGATCGGCGGCAGGGCGCGCCACGACAGGTAGGCGTTGGGACTGCCGAAATCGAACAGGAATTCCAGGGTGGCGGCCATCGGGCGTCTCTCCTTGCTCACCAGCTCTCCGACCAGGGACGAAGATCGAGTTCATGGGTCCAGGCCGAGCGGGCCTGGCGGTGCAGAGCCACATAGGTGGCGGCGATGTCGGCGGGCTTGAGAATGGAGTCCTCGGCCAGGCGCTTTTCGATGTCGGGCATGTTTCCGCGGCTGAACACCCCATCGATGGCCCCGTCCACCACCACATGGGCCACATGGACGCCCTTCGGACCAAGTTCCCGGGCCAGGCTCTGGGCGATGGCGCGCAAACCATGCTTAGCCGCGGCGAAGGCGGCGAACCCCTCGCGCCCACGAACCGAGGCCGTGGCGCCGGTGAACAGGATGGTCCCGCGCCCCCTGGGCAGCATCACCCGGGCGGCCTCGCGTCCTGTGAGGAAGCCTGCAAAGCAGGCCATCTCCCAGACCTTGGTGAAGACCCGGCTGGTGGTCTCCAGGATCGGAAAGCGGACATTGGCCCCGATGTTGAACACCACCACCTCAATGGGACCGACCTCGGCCTCAATGCGGTCGAACAGGGCGGTCATCTCACCCTCCTCCCGGGCGTCCACCCCATAGGCGCGGGCCTGGCCGCCGGCGGCGATGATCTCATCAGCCAGGGCCTGAAGCTGGTCCTCATGGCGGGGCCTGCGGGTGACGCAGGCGACCAGACCCTCGGCGGCGAAAGCCTTGGCGATGGCCCCGCCGACCCCGTCGCCGGCGCCGATGACCACGCAAGCGCCCTTCGGTTGGTCGGCCATGAGGATCTCCGTTCAGATTTCGAACTCAGGTTCGTATTGAATTCGAATGGAGTCAATCGCATCATTGACCGTCAGCAGGAGATCGACCGCGATGAAATGGGATGAACTGGCGCAGGAGCCCTGTTCGGTGGCCCGCTCCCTGGCGGTGATCGGCGACCGCTGGACCCTGATGATCCTGCGCGACGCCTTCCTGGGCGTCCGCCGGTTCGAGGTCTTCCAGGCCAGGCTCGGCATTTCCCGCAGCATCGTCACCGAGCGGCTGAACACCCTGGTCGCCGAAGGCGTGCTGGAGCGCCGCCCCTATCAGGACCGCCCCATCCGCCACGAATACCACCTGACAGACAAGGGCCTGGACCTGCATCCGGTGATCATGGCCATCGTCGACTGGGGTGACCGCCACTATGCCGGCGAGGCCGGCCCCCCGATCCTGAGGCGGCACAAGGCCTGCGGCTGCGACTTCCACGCCGTCCAGGTCTGCTCCGAATGCGGCGAGCCCGTCACCGCCCGCGACGTGGAGGCGAGGCCGGGTCTTGGCGCTAGGGCCGGGGCGCTGGGAAGTCCTGGATGATCAGGCTGGATCACATCGCCCTCTGGACCGACAAAAGGGATGAATTGCTGAGCGTCATCGCCGAGGCCGCCCACGTCGGGATCATGGATGGCTACGCCCCCGGCGGGACCCTGGCGGCCCGCGGCGTTCGCTTCGCCAACGGGCCGTTCCTCGATGTCCACCAGGTGGGGGCCCCGTCGCCGGACGGCGGCCGTCCTTTTCACCGGCTGGTTGGCCTGAACGGCGATATCGACCAGTTGGAACGCCAGGTCGCGGCCGCCGGGCTAAGGGCCAAGGCGGCCCGCCGTGACGAGGCGGCGGATCCGCACCTGGAGGCGCCTTGGGACCTGCTGTCGTTCCGCAAGGGACAGGGGCTGGCCTCCCAACTGTTCGTGATCGCCTACCATCCGGGCGCCCCCACCCTACCCGACTTCGAAAGCCCGCTCTATGACCCCGCTGGGCCGGGCGCCGGTCCGGCTGTTATCTCGCGGGTCTGGCTTCCGGAGACCGATCTGGAGGCGGCGCAGGCGGTGCTCGCGACCTTGGGCGCTGAGTCCCTCGGTCCGGTGACGTCTCGCCTGCCCCCCTATGAAGGCATGGCGTTCGATCTGGGCCCAACCCGCTTGGTGCTCTCCGAGCCCTGGGGTTCGCCGCTCGCCCTGCGGCTGGACATCGAGGCCGACAGCGAAGAGCCGCGTATGCTCACGCCCCTCCCCGAGGTGATGCTGACGTTCAATGAAGCGCCCTAGCGTCGCCGCGCAGGCGCGCGGCGGAGCCTGACGTCCGCTTCACGTCCGCGTCGCGAACTCAGCGTCGCCGGTGGCGGCCACCTGGGCGTCGTCGAACGAGGCGTGGGCCGAGGTGTAGAGCCTGGAATAGAGCCCCTTATTGGCCATCAGCACGTCATGCGGCCCCTGCTCCAGGATGTGGCCCTGCTGCAGGACGATGATCTTGTCGGCGTCGCGGATGGTGGCCAGGCGGTGGGCGATGACGATGCAGGTGCGGCCGGCGAACAGCACCTTAAGCGCCTTCTGGATCGCCTGTTCGGTGAAGGAGTCGATATTGGCCGTGGCCTCGTCGAGGATCAGGATCTGCGGGTCGGCCACCAGGGCGCGGGCGAAGGAGATCAGCTGCCGCTGGCCAAGAGAGATGTTGCGCCCCCGCTGGCCCAGTTGGGTGTCATAGCCCTCGGGCAGGCGCATGATGAAGTCATGGGCCGAGACCGATTTGGCCGCGGAGATCACGTCCTCCCGGGTGGTGCCTTCGGTGTTGTAGCGGATGTTCTCCTCGATGGTGCCGCTGAACAGGAAGGGCTCCTGCAGCACCATGCCGATGTTGCGGCCCAGGGATTCCAGGGTCACGTCGCGCACGTCGCGGCCACCGATCAGCACCTGGCCCTGGTCCACCTCGTAGAAGCGGTGGGCGAGCGCGATGATGCTGGTCTTGCCAGAGCCCGTGGGGCCGACCAGGGCGACCACCTGCCGGGGCTGCACCTCAAAGCTCACATCGTGCAGGACGGGCCGGGCCGGGTCATAGCCGAAGGTGACATTGCGGAATTCCACCGTCGGCTCGAAGTCGGCCAGGGCCTCGGCGCCGGGCTTATCGACGATGGTCACCGGCACATCGAGCACCTCGAAGATGCGGTGACCGGCCGCCATGGCCCGCTGCATGATGGTGTACTGCATGGACAGCATGCGCACGGGGTCGAAGAAGCGTTGCACATAGAAGATGAAGGCGACCATGACGCCGACATCCAGGCGCCCGCCCAGCACCGCATTGCCGCCGATCACGATCACGATGCCCATGGCCAGGCCGGTGAGAACGTCCACCGTCGGCACCATCACCTGGGTCATGGCCGCCGAGTTGTTCTGGGCGGTCATGTTCTCCCGGGCCTTCTCCGAATAGAGTTCGAAGTTCATCGCCTCGCGGCGGCTCTCCTGGACGGTGCGAACCCCCTGGATGTTTTCGGCCAGGGCGCTGTTGGCGGTGGACGAGGCGTCGCGGGCTTCCCGGAAGGTCTTCTTGGAGAAGGGCAGCCAGATGGCCCGGACCACGATCAGGGCCGGGATCACCGTCAGCGTCAGCAGGCCAAGCTGCAGGTCCATGCTGAGCAGGGCGACGGTGATGCCGATCAGGAGCGCGATGTCGCCCACGGCCCCGGTGGTGCTCTCCAGGAATTCCTGCAGGGCGTTCACGTCGCCCTGCAGCCTGGCCATGATCCGGCCCACATGGGTCTTGTCCATGAAGGACAGGGACACGTCCTGGAAGTGGCTGAACATGGAGCGGCGGACGTCGAAGATGACCCGCTGGGCCAGCCGCGAACTCATCCACTGTTCGAGGAAGAAGGCTGCGGCGTTGAGGATCACCACACCCACGAAGATGGCGATGATCTGGTCCAGCCGCGCATTGTCGCCGCCGCCGACCGCGGCGTTCACCGCCTGGCCGATCATGTAGGGAATGGCGATGGCCGTGGCCGCCGAGATCAGCACGGCAATCTGCGCGCCGATGACGAAGGCCTTGTGCGGCTTCAGATAGGGGATGAACCGCCCCAGCACCTTGGGATTGATCGAGGCGAAGATCTCCTCGGCGTCATCGCTGCCCAGGGTGGCCCGCGGGCGGCGCGGCGTCTGCGAGGCGACGTCTGTCCCGCGGTCGAAGACGAAATCGCTCATGCCCGCACCCCTTGGATCTGGTTGGCGACGACTTCAGGGTCGGCGGTCGGCTCCGGCGGGAGATCCTCGGACAATCCGCCCCCGTCGGCCCGGGTCTGCAGGGCGTAGAGCTCGGCATAAACACCGCCGGCCGCCACCAGGCTCTGATGGTCGCCGCGCTCCACCACGCGGCCCTCGTCCAGCACGATGATCTGGTCGGCGTGCATCAGGGAGGACAGGCGGTGGGCGATGATCACCGTGGCCTTGGCCCTGGTGGCGCTGGCCAGGGCGTCGCGGACCTTGCGCTCGGTGACCGCGTCGATGGCGGCGGTGGAGTCGTCGAAGATCATGACGCCCGGCCCCGGCACCACGCCGCGGGCGATGGACATACGCTGGCGCTGGCCGCCGGACAGGGCCACCCCGCGCTCGCCCACCCTTGTGGTGTAGCCGGTGGGCAGGCCGGCGATGTAGTCGTGCAGCTGGGCGGTGCGGGCGGCGCCGACGATGCGGTCCTCCTCGGCCCAGGGATCGGCATAGGCGACATTGTTGGTCACCGTGGTGTCGAACAGGAAGGCCTCCTGCTGCACCAAGCCGATGTATTCCCGCAGGGAGGCCAGGCTGACCTCGCGGATGTCCTGGCCATCGATGGTGATCCTGCCGCCGGTGACGTCGTAGAAGCGGGGGATCAGGTTGGCGATGGTCGACTTGCCGCTGCCCGGCGCGCCGACGACCCCCAGGGTCTGGCCGGGGCGAACCTCGAAGCTGACGTCGCGCAGCACCGGGCGGCCCTCGTCATAGGCGAAGTCCACGCGCTCGAAGCGCAGCACGCCCTGGCTCGGCGCCAGGGGCTGAGCGCCGGGCGCATCGGCGATCTCCGGCTCCAGGTCGAGAACCTCGAACACCCGGCCGCCTGAGGAGGTGGCCCGGGCGGCCGAGGCGAAGATCATGGCGATCTGCCGGATCGGGGCCTGCAGCAGGGTCATATAGGCCAGGAATTCGGTGAGCCGGCCAACCGACATGGCCCCGGCGATCACCTGGTGGCCGCCGTACCAGAGCAGCAGGGCCATGGAGCCGTAATAGCTGAGCGTCATGGCTGTGATCGCCCGGAAGCGCAGGGTGATCCGCTTGAACGAATATTGCAGGGCGTTATCGGCGGCGACGTCGAACTTGCCCATCTCGAAGGCCTTGGCCGAAAAGGCGCGCACCACCCGGATACCCTGGAGGTTCTCCTCCATGGTGAGCGTCAGCACCGACATCAGCTGCTGAACCCTAAGCCAGGTCACCCGCAGCATGATTCCCATCCGCGCCAGCACCCAGCTGGCGAACGGCACGAAGGCCAGGGCCAGGAAGGCCATGGTCACGTCGGTGGAGAACATCATGAAGGCCGAGACCGACAGCAGCATGACCAGCGTCAGGGTCTGCATCATGCCGCCCTGGATGAAGGCCCGCGTCCCCTCCAGGTCCAGCATCCCGCGGGTCACCAGGTCGCCGGAATGGATCTTGTCGTGAAAGCCGAAGGACAGGCGCTGAAGCTGCTGGAAGAAGGACAGCCGCAGGTCATAGGCCACCTTTTGGCTGACCTTCTCGGCCACGTAGCCGCCATAGCCTGTCAGTAGACCCCGAAGACTGGCGGCGCCCAGCACCAGAAGCGCCGTGCTGACCAGGGCGCGCTGCACGTCCTCGGCGCTGGCGGCCTCGTTGGCCAGCAGCAGATGGGCCTGGTCCACCGCCTGGCCGAACAGCTTGGGCAGGGTGAGGCTGAACAGGGCCGCGCCGATGGAGCAGCCGACGGCCAGGGCGACCAGGCCCGGATAGCGCAGGGCCAACCCCATGATTCTGCGCAGGACCCGGGGCATAGCCGAGACGTCAATCGACACAGAATCCGCCGCCGCATCCCTGGGGGAGGGGCGTGAATCACTCATCTGAAAATGTCCAATCTTGGTATGGCGCCATCATGCGGCGCCACCATGGGTCGCGCCACCATCTTTTGACGCGCCCGCCAAATAGTCCGCCCACGTGACATCCATCCCCGCGGGGACGTCGGGACGGCACAGACAAGTTGGCTTCAGGCCGCCTGGGCGTCGGCCTGTGGCGTCAGGGTGACGGGATTCTGCGGCGCCCTGGGCCGGGGACGAATCCGCTCGCCCTTCAGCCAGATCTTCAAGGCCTCCCAGTGGATGGCGCCCATGACGCCGAGCGTCATCCAGGGGTGCGCAAGCCAGGTGGCCAGCAGGCGCCTGTCGTCCAACGGCTGCCGCTGACCGGCGAAGCTGGCCGACAGAAGGAGCCCCTTGGCGTCGGCCACCTCGATACTGACGGCCACACCATCCGTCTCTCCCTGTCCCGGGGGACGGACCTTGAAGGCGTAGGTCAGCTCCATGTCCATGAAGGGCGAGACGAAGAACACCTTCTCGGCGGTGTGCCGCACCACTCCGCTCGGTGCGTCCGTCGCCACTGGGATCAGATAGCTGTGCCTGTCGCCGAAGGTGTTGTTGACCTCATAGAGGATGGCGCTGAGCGCCCCGTCCGACCTGTGGCAGAAATAGACGCTGATCGGGTTGAACACCCCGCCCAGGACCCGGGGCATGCAGAGCAGGCGCACCGGCCCGCCGCCTGTTATGCCGGCCCTGGCCAGATGCTGCTCCACCTGAACCTTCAGCGGTGTGTCGGAGCCGTCCCCGTGATCGCGGGTCTGGAAGCTCATCAGGCCCGGCGCATCGAAGCCGAACAGGCGGAGCCCGCGGGCCAGCGCCGGTCCTTCGTCCAGGTCCAGCAGGAGCATGAAGATGCGGTAGCGCAGGGCGTGCGCCCGGGGCCGCGACCGCCGATGGGCGACGAGGCCGGGATAGAGCGCGCTGGCGCCCTGGCTCACGCCGCGACCTCGGCCGGGGCGGCGGCGCGGGCCGACAGGTGGATGCGGCCGGACTCGTCCTGCACCGACCAGGGCCGGCGGACGCCGCCCAACTGCTCGGCCACGGCCAGGCCTGACTGCAGCCCATCCTCATGGAAGCCATGACCGAAATAGGAGCCGCAGAACCAGGTCCGCTTCACCCCTTGCAGGCCCCAAAGCGCCTGCTGGGCGGCGATCGCCCCACTGTCGAACAGGGGGTGGTCGTAGACATCGGTGCGGATCATCGCCTCTGGCGCGATCTCGCGGGTGGGATTGAGGGTGACGAACAGCTCCGGCTTGGCCGGCAAGCTCTGCAGACGGTTCATCCAGTAGGTGACGCAACCCTCCTGGGGCGCATTGCGGCGACCGATGTGGTTCCAGCTCGTCCAGGCCGCCCGGCGCCGGGGCATCAGGGCCGGGTCGGTGTGCAGCACCGCCAGATTGCGGCTGTAGCGGAAGGCCGACAGGAGCCGCGTCTCCTCCGGCGTCGGGTCTTCCAGCAGGGCCAGTGCATGGTCGCCGTGGGTGGCGATCACCACCTCGTCGAACCGTTCCACCTGGCCGCTCGCCAGGCGGAGATCGACCCCGCCAGCCTCGCGCCGTACGCCGGTGACCCGGACGCCCCTGCGCACCTCGCCCTGGAAGGCCTGGACCAGCTTCTCCACATAGGCGCGACTGCCCCCCTCGACCGTCCGCCAGAGGCCTCGGCCGAACACCTGCATCATGCCGTGGTTCTGGAAAAAGCGGATCAGGGCGGCGGCCGGGTAGTCCCGGATCGCCGCCAAGGGGGTCGACCAGATGGCCGCCGCCTGCGGCAGCAGGTGATCGTCCCGGAAGGCCTGGCAGTACCCCTTCTGCTTCAGATAGTCGTCCAGGCTGGTCAGCGGCGAATCCAGCTCGGCCAGGTCCTTGGGCCCGTTGCGGTAGAAGCGCGTGACGTCCCGGAGCATGCCCCAGTAGCGAGCGCTGAAGAAGTTGCGCTTCTGCGCAAACAGCGAACCTGAGGAATATTCGAACGCCCCGTCGTCGAGGGAGACGCTGAGCGCCATGTCGGCGTCAATGCTGGGCGTCCCAAGGTGCTTCAGCAGGGCGGTGAAGTTGGGATAGTTGTCCTCATTGAAGACGATGAACCCGGTATCCACGGGGATCACGCCGTCGGGGCCGCCAGGGGCGTCGACCGTGTGGGCGTGTCCGCCGAGCCGGCCATCACCTTCGAACAGGGTGACCTGATGGCGGGAGCCCAGGAGCCAGGCGGCGGAAAGTCCGGAAACGCCGGCGCCGACAACGGCGATCCGCAACGGCCTGGAAGTGCTCTCTACGCCCACGGGAACTCCAATCTCTCGTCGGCGACGCCACGGCGGGTCTCCGGCGAGAGGCGATACGGCGCGAATGCGCCTGCGGATGCAGCGAGGGCGACGCATCCGAACCTCCGCCTTGCGCGTAATCAAGGGGACGTCCGGCCCCTCGGTTCCCTTTGATCGCCGGGCCTGACCGCCGTAGCGAGGAACGCCGCCAATGAGTTTCATCAGTTCGACCGTCCAGGCCTTCGAGGGCGCGCCCATTCCCGATGTCATGCGGCGGGCGGCGATCGAACTGCTGGTGGCTAACGCCCGTCGGCAACTGGGTCAGTCCGGGCCGGACGCCGAAACCGCCTTCGCCCAGGACATGGCCCAGAGGCCCATCGCCGAGCATGCCGCCGCGGCCAACGATCAGCACTACGAACTGCCGGCCGCCTTCTTCGAGAAGGTCCTGGGACCGCAGCTGAAATACTCCTCCTGCCTCTACGGCCGGGGCGTCGAGGACCTGGCGGCGGCCGAGGAGAACGCCCTGTCCGAGACCGCCGAGCATGCGGGCCTGGCCGATGGTCAGGAAATCCTCGAACTCGGCTGCGGCTGGGGCTCCCTGACCCTATGGATGGCGCGGGCCCTGCCCAACGCCCGGATCACCGCGGTGTCCAACTCCGCCAGCCAGGGGGCATTCATTCGCGGCCGGGCCAACGCCCTGGGCCTGGCCAATGTCACGGTGGTGACCGCCGACATGAATGTCTTCGAGACGCCGGACGTCTTCGACCGCGTGGTCTCGGTGGAGATGTTCGAGCATATGGCCAACTGGCGCGCCCTGCTCGCCCGGGTGCGGGGGTGGTTGAAGCCCGACGGCCGGGCCTTCATCCACGTCTTCACCCACCGCACCACGCCCTACCGGTTCGATGTGGAGGACGAAGCCGACTGGATCGCCCAGCACTTCTTCTCAGGCGGGGTGATGCCCAGCCATGGCCTGATGGCCCAGTTCCCCGATCTCTTCGAGGTAGAGGCCGACTGGCGCTGGTCGGGCCAGCACTATCAGCGCACCGCGCTGCACTGGCTGGAGAACTTCGACCGCCACGACACAGCCCTGCGTGAGGTGCTCGCCGAGGTCTATGGGGACGCAAGCCCCCTCTGGCGGCGGCGCTGGCGGCTGTTCTTCCTGGCCACCGCCGGCCTGTTCGGCCACCGGGACGGCCAGGAGTGGGGCGTCAGCCACTATCGTCTGAAACCCTCGGCCTGAAGGATCCGACCATGCTGAAATACGTCATCGGCTATCTGGGTACGGGCCTGGCCTTCGCCCTCATCGACGCGGTCTGGCTGACCACCGCGGGGCCAAAGCTCTATCGGCCGACCCTCAACGCGGTGCTGGCCGACCAGTTTTCCCTGCCGCCGGCCATCGCCTTCTATCTGATCTATATCGCCGGCATCATGATCCTGGCGGTCAGTCCGGCGGTGCGCGAAGGCGCCTGGACCCAGGCGCTCACCACCGGCGCCATCCTCGGCTTCCTCTGCTACGCCACCTACGACCTGACCAACCAGGCGACCCTGAAGGTCTGGGCGACTCACATCACCCTGGCCGACATCGTCTGGGGCACGGTCCTGACCGGCGCCTCGGCCACGGCCGGCTTCTTCGTGACCCGCTGGGCCGAGCGCGCCGTCTAGGCCCTGATCCCTCTCCCATCGCCCGCCCTATCCGGCCTCTGTTCGGATCGGGCGGGCGTTGTCGTTGCGGAATTCCGCTGTCATTGTGGCGGCCGATGACGGTTCGGCGGGCGGGCAGGCATATTGCGTCTGCGCCCCTCCGATGAACGGCCGTCCGCAACGATAATCAGATGCGACCTGCGTCCCGAAGCTTCGGACAGCAGGCGTCGGGAGGAATTTGATGGAAGATTTGAAAGAGCGCGTGGGCCTGGAAGACCGGCTCGACCAGGCCGCCGTCACCGGCATGACCATGGCGGTCTGGGCCGATGTCCAGCCTGACAAGCCCGCCGTCATCGACGCCTATGGCCGGACGCGGACCTTCGCCGAGGTGAACGCCAACGCCAACCGGCTCGCCCGCCTCTTCCGTCAGCACGGGGCAGGCCCCGGCGACAGCCTGGCCCTGGTCTGCTCGAACCGGGTGGAATTCATCGAGGTCCTGGCCGCCACCATGCGGGCCGGCGTCCGCATCACCCCGGTCAACTGGCACCTGAACGCCGACGAAATCGCCTACATCATCAACGACTGCGAAGCCAAGGTGCTGGTCGGCGACGCTCGCGTGGCGGTGATGGCCGAGGCCGCCGCCAACTGCCCGAACGCCACCCTGAAGCTGTCGGTCGGCGGCGCCGTCGACGGCTTCGTGGAGTATGACGCAGCGCTCGCGGGCCTGGACGGCTCCGACATTTCCGACCCGGTGCTGGGCAACCAGATGATGTACACCTCGGGCACCACCGGGCGGCCCAAGGGCGTCTTCCGCCCGACGCCGGTGGTCACCCCCTCCAGCATCCTGGCCGGTCGCGGCTATGACGACACCTCGATCCAGCTCTGCGCCGGCCCGGCCTATCACGCCGCTCCGCTGGCCTTCGACGTCCGGGCCGCCATGGGCACCGGCTCGACCCTGATCTTCATGGACAAGTGGGATTCCGAACAGGTCCTGCGCACCATCAGCGAGCAGAAGGTCACCCATCTGCACATGGTGCCGATCATGTTCCAGCGCCTGCTGGATCTGCCGGCCGAGGTGAAGGCCAAGTATTCCGTCGATCACGTCCGCTACATCGTCCACGGTGCGGCGCCCTGCCCGCCGGAGGTCAAGCAGGCGATGATCGAGTGGTTCGGCCCGGTGCTCAGCGAGTACTATGCCGGCTCCGAGGGCGGCGCAGGCTTCACCATCAATTCCGAAGAGTGGCTGAAGAAGCCCGGCAGCGTCGGCAAGCGCCCGGCCCTGCTGCAGGTCCGCATCATCGACGAACAGGGCAATGACTGCCCCAACGGCGTGCCCGGCACCATCTACCACCAGCTGCCCCCCGGCGGCGGCTTCCAGTACTACAAGGACGAAGCCAAGACCCAGGCCTCCCGGGTCGGCGATTTCTTCACCATGGGCGACGTCGGTTATTTCGATGAGGATGACTATCTGTTCCTCACCGGCCGCAGCGCCGAGACCATCATCTCCGGCGGGGTGAACATCTATCCGCAGGAGATCGACAACGAGCTGATCAAGCACCCGGCCGTGGCCGACTCCTCCACCGTGGGCATCCCCCATGCCGAATGGGGCGAGCAGGTGAAGGCGGTGATCATGCTCAATGAAGGCTATGAGCCCAGCGACGATCTGGCCCACGAAATCCTCGACTTCGCCCGCAAGGCCCTGCCCGGCTTCAAGGTGCCCCGCAGCCTGGACTTCGTCACCGAGCTGCCCCGCAGCGAGGCCGGCAAGATCCAGCGCAACAAGGTCCGCGCCCCCTATTGGGAAGGCCGCGCCCGGCAGATCTGATCGCAAGGCCTGCGCCGCGCCGGACCCGCTCCGGCGCGGCGAAACCTTGCGAAAACATCCGTGTTTGGCGTGACCTCGGGGCCCATGGCATGTACCGCCGCCTACAGACCCGCGAGTAACCGCCATGCCGATTCCGTTCATTGACCTGCAGGCCCAGCGCCAGCGCCTCGGCGAGCCCCTGGAAGCCGCCATACTCGAGGTGGTGCGCTCAGGCGCCTATGTCATGGGGCCGCAGGTGGCCGCCTTCGAGGCTGCGCTAGGGGAATTCGGCCAGGCGCCGCATGTGCTGTCCTGCGGATCGGGGACCGAGGCCCTGATGCTGCCGCTTATGGCCTGGGGAGTCGGGCCCGGTGACGCCGTCTTCTGCCCGTCCTTCACCTTTGCGGCCACCGCCGAGGTCGTGCCCCTGGTGGGCGCCTCGCCGGTCTTCGTCGACATCCTGCCCGACACCTACAACATGGACCCCGCCCACCTGGACGCGGCGATCGCCGCGGTGAAGGCCGAAGGCAGGCTGACGCCCAGGGCGGTGATCGCGGTCGATCTGTTCGGCCAGCCCGCCGACTATCCGGCCCTCAGCGCGGTCTGCCAGAAGCATGGCCTGAAGCTGATCGCCGATTCCGCGCAAGGCTTCGGCTGTACGCTGGGCGGCCATCACCCCCTGCACTGGGCCGATGTGGCCACCACCAGCTTCTTCCCGGCCAAGCCGCTGGGCTGCTATGGCGACGGCGGGGCGGTGCTCTCCAAGGACGCGCGCCTGCACGACCTGCTGGTCTCCCTGCGGGTCCATGGCCAGGCGGTGAAATCCGACCTTGAGGGCCGCACCTTCGACCACGATCCCAAATACCTGAACATGCGGATCGGCATGAACGCCCGGATGGACACCATCCAGGCCGCGGTCCTGCTGCAGAAGCTCGCCATCTTCGCCGATGAGATCGACGCCCGGAACCGGGTGGCCGACCGCTACGCCCAGGGGCTGGGTGACGTGGTCCGCACGCCTGAGGTGATCGCGGGCGGGGTCTCGGTCTGGGCCCAATACACCATCGAGACCGACGATCGCGACGGCCTGGCCGCGCACTTGAAGGCCGCCGAAATCCCCACCGCGGTCTACTATCCGATCCCAATCCACAAGCAGGGGGTCTATTCGGGCTATCCTGTGGGACCGGGCGGATTGCCGGCGACCATGGCGGCGGCGGAGCGGGTCATCAGCCTGCCCATGCACCCCTATCTGGAGGCCGACGTGCAGGATCAGATCATCACCGCCGTCCGCGCCTTCGCCGGTCGCAACGCATGAGCGGACCCGCCCTGGACGGAGATCGTCCGACGCCGGATCAAATGGCTGCGGCGTTCGAGTCCCGCGCGCAATCGCGGGACCTGGTGATCGGCGTCATCGGCCTGGGCTATGTGGGCCTGCCGCTCGCCGAAGGCTTCCTGGGCAAGGGTTTCCGGGTCCTGGCCTATGACCCGGACCGAGCCAAGATCGAGGCCCTGAACGGCGGCCGCTCCTACATCAAACACATCTCCGACGACCGGGTCGCCGCCATGGGGGCTACCGGCCGGCTGGAAGCCACCACCGATGAGGCGCGCCTGGCCGACGCCGACGCCCTGCTGATGTGCGTGCCGACGCCGCTTAACGTCCACCGGGAGCCTGACCTCTCCTATGTGGCGGCCTGCGCGACGACCATCTCCCGCCACCTGCGGCGCGGCCAGCTGGTGGTGCTGGAATCCACCACCTATCCCGGCACCAGCGAAGAGCTGATCCGGCCGATCCTGGAGCGCGCCACAGGCCTGAAGTCCGGGGTGGATTTCGCCATCGCCTACAGCCCCGAACGGGAAGACCCCGGCAACATCGACTTCGGGGCCACCACCATCCCCAAGGTGGTGGGCGCCGACACCGACGCCGAGCGACGCATGGCCATTGCGGTCTATTCGCCGCTGACCCAGGTGGTGCCGGTCAGCGACCTGAAGACGGCCGAGGCGGTGAAGCTGACCGAGAACATCTTCCGGCTGGTCAATATCGCCCTGGTCAACGAGCTCAAGGTGGTCTTCGAGAGCATGGACATCGACATCTGGGAGGTGATCGATGCGGCCAAGACCAAGCCCTTCGGCTACATGCCCTTCTATCCGGGGCCTGGGCTGGGCGGGCACTGCATCGCCATCGACCCCTTCTACCTGACCTGGAAGGCCCGGGCGCACGGCGAGGCGACCCGCTTCATCGAGCTGGCCGGCGACGTGGTCGCCGCCCTCCCCCGTCGTGTGGTGGAGGCCGTGGCCGAGTCCCTCTCCAGCCGCGAGGGCAAGGCGGTCAAGGGCGCGCGCATCCTGGTGGTGGGTCTGGCCTACAAGAAGAATGTCGACGACATGCGCGAGAGCCCCTCGCTGCACGTCATCCGCCTGCTGCGCGAGCGCGGGGCGGCGGTCGATTACTACGACCCGCATATCGCCAGCGTGCCGCCGAACGACGAGCATGCAGAGGTGGCCGGCATGACCTCCATCGCCTGGGACGAGGCCGCCCTGGCCGCCTATGACTGCGCGGTCATCTGCACCGACCACGATGCGGTGGACTACGCCGCCCTGACGACGGCCGTGCCCCTTGTCATCGACACCCGCAACGCCATCGGCCGCTTGGCTCCGGGCTTTGTGGATCAGATCCGCAAGGCCTAACCCCTCCGGCGTCATGCTCGCCCTTGTGGCGAGCATCCCTGTCGAGGGCGGGCGCGAGCGTCGCGAGGGATTCTCGGCACAAGGCCGAGAATGACGAAGATAGGTGAGGCGACGTCCGGGCCTGCCGCCCCCCTACTTGAACCAGCAGAGCTGTTCGGTCGTCGCCAGGAGGACGCCGTCGCGGGACCACAGCGCCCCGTGCTGGTCGAAGAAGCCGCTCTCGAACCGGCGGCCCTTGGCCTCGCCCAGGATGAAGTCGCCGCCCACCGCCTCCAGCTCCGCCGGGGTGGCGTGGAAATAGACGCTCATGCTCACGGTCGAAGCCGGCCGCCGCTCGGCGCTGCGATAGAAGATCCGCGGCGCGAACACGTCGGCCAGACCGGCCAGCAGCACATAGTCCAGCGGCCGGGCCTGATGGTCACGCATCCAGTTGCGCGTCAGGCTGTCGGGATTCTCCTGCAGCGGCGCCGAGCCCTGCACCGGCCGCTGCTCGAACATGGCGGTGAAGAAGCCCGGGCGGGTGGGGATGCTGCCGATCTCCTCAGGGGCCTTCACGCCCTCGGGAAAGCTCGCCTCGTGCGTCGAAAAGGTCTCCCGCCGCTGGCCGAGCGTCACCATGGCCATGGCCACCGGCGCGCCGTTCTGGATCAGCTCGGAGGTCCAGAACTCCACCGACTTGCCCTGGCGGGCCGGCCGGGTCGAGAGCTGCAGGGGACTGTCGTCCAGGCCACCCATGAGATTGACGGTCAGGCCCACCGGCGTGCCCCCATGGTCGCTTTCGGCCAGAACCGCCTTCAGCAGCAGGGCGGCGGTCCAGCCGCCCCAGGGGCCGATCATGTTCCAGTAGCGCTTGTCGATCCGGGAATCCCACAGGCGGGGACCGGCCGGGGTCAAAGGCAGGGCTTCGTCGAAATCGTGCAGGCGCACGGGCGCGGCGGCGTCCATGGGAAATCCCTCAAGAAATGCAGGCGCGGCGGGGAGGCCGCGATCAATAGGCCTGCTTCTAGGAAGGGCGCCCTAAGGGAAGGCTAGATCACCCGTTCCAGGCCGCCGCGATCCGGGCGGCCTCGGCGCGGCCCTGTTCCAGCCCGGCGCGGGCGGCGTCCGGACGGCGGGCGAAGTTCATCAGGTTCAAGCCCATGGCCGCGGCGCTGCCGGCGTCGGGGCCGATCAGCACCACCTCGGCCCCCGACGACTTGAGGGCGGAGATTTCGTCCTCCAACTGCTTGGCCATGGCCTCGGCGGCAGGTCCGGCGCTCTCGCCCCCGCGCACCTGCACCAGGACCACCAGGTCATGACCCTTTGCCATGTCGGCGTTGAGCGAGGAGCGCATGCCGCCGTCGATATAACGCCGGCCCTTGAGCGTCACAGGCGGATAGACCCCCGGCACCGAGCACGACGAGGCCACAGCCCGGGTGACGCCGACTCCGGAATCCCTGGTCCAGAGCTGAAACTCGCCGGTCAGGGCGTCCACCGCCGTGCAGGCGAAGCCCCGCTCGGGCCAGGCGTCCTCGGCCAGGCCCGCGAAGGACCGGCCGAAGGAGGCGATGAAGGCCGCCTCGTCCACCGTCTCGGCGGCGAGCGCAAAGGCCCCGATGTCGGCGCGCACCTCCTGCGCCGGCCGGGCGCCGGACCTGGCCTCCTGCATCATCTTCATCAGCGGCGTCAGGTCGGGCGCCGGGCGGGGTTTCTCCCCGGCCTTGGCCGGCGGCTGACGCGGGCGGTCGGCCTCGGCCAGGATGGACGCGGCCAGGTCGCTGGCGGGATCGCCCAGCGCCAGCCGGGCGCCGACGAACGAGCCCGCCGATGTCCCGAGGATGAAGTCCGCCGCGCCGAGATCGACGCCGCCCTGGGCGAGGCCGGCGAGCAGGCCAGACTCCCAGGCGATCCCCACGGGGCCGCCGCCCCCCAACACCAGCGCCCTGCTCATCGGTCTCTCTCCCAAGTGTCTTGTCTTTCGGGAAGGATCGGGCGCCGGGACAGGCATGTCCATGAAGGCGCCTGCGAAAACGAATGAGAGCGCAGCCAAGGCTGCGCTCTCTCCGTCAGGATAAGGCCGGTGCTCCCCCAAGCCCGGCTACGTCGCGGCAAGGGGTGCGACGCTCCTAACAGCCCTTTTCCCGGTAGATGGCCAGGAGGTGGTTCATGCGCTGTTGCTGCGGCGAAACCGTCGGCGCGGCGACATCGCCGCCGCCGGCCACCGCCTGGCCCACGGCCTGCGCGCTGGAATCAGCCACCGCGCTCATCGCCTGGGCGGCGAAGGGGCTGAAGGCCCCGCCCACCATGCCGCGGGCCAGCCCGTAACGGGCCGCGCCGCCCAGGACGCCACCGGCTAGTCCGCCAGCGATGCCCCGGCCCTGCTTGGCGCGCTGCGCCTGCTGGGCCGCCTCTTGCTGCTCGGTCATCAGCTGGGCGTTCAGCGTATTGGCCTCGGCCCCGATCTGCTCGCAGCTCATGGCCCGGTCGCCGGAGCGAAGCACCTGGTAGACGTTGGGGTCGAGATACGGCGCCTGGGCCGCAGGGGCTTCCCCCGCGGGAACGGCCACGACGGACGTCGCCGCGGGCGGAGGCGTCGCGCCTTCGGGGACCTGGGCGTGGGCCGTCCCGCTCAGGGCGAGGGCGGCGGCGGTAAGGCAGAATATGCGCTTCATGGTGGCGCTCCGTAGCTGGAGATCAGGTGAAAATCGGCGTGACGTCACGGGGCCCGCGCCTTGCGGATTTCGGCGACCAGGGCGGCGTTGAAGCCCTGGAAGGCGGACCGGGTCAGGGCCGCGTAGCGTTTGGGTGAGACCTCGGCGTCGTAGACCAGGCTCTGGCGATAGAAGGAGCCGAAGCCCGTGGTCGCCAGGGCGTTGTGCAGGGCGACGGAGTCCGAGCGGTCGTCGGTCTGGGCCAGGATGCCGAAAGGCTGTGGCGAGGCCGCGCCCTTGGTGGTGAACCAGCCGGGCATGGCGCCGCCGCGCTCATTGCCCCAGACGAAGTCCACGCGGCTGACCGGATTGATGGCGAAGCGCAGGTCGGCGTCCACCGAGGCCGAACCGCTATAGGTGCGCCGGCCGCTGCTCTCCATGTCGATGTAGTCGATCATCAGCCGGGGGGCGACGACGATGGCGTCCAGCTCCTGGCTCGCCTTGCCGAAGGCCAGTAGGGCGCCGGAGGCGGCGATCGCCCCCATGCCCTGTTCGAAGGCGTGGCCCTTGATGGGCGGCAGGGCGCGAGGGCCATAGACCACCCAGGCCTTGGTGGCGCGGCTGTCGATCACGCCCTGCCCGCCCACCGCAACGCCATGGCGCGGCAGGCTCCGCAGGCGCTCCGAAGCCTGCAGGGACGCCAGGTCCACGACCTCGAACCCGGCCGCCTGCAGCTGCCGCACCAGATCGGCGTGCGCCTCGTCGGCCAACGCCGTGGCCATATCATCAGCAAAGCCCACCAGGCGGGTGGCGATCTTGGTCCGCCTGGCGTTGGTGTCGAGACCCGCGCCCCCCGCGAAGGCGCTGGCGCTGGCGCCCTGGATGAAGGCCAGCGAATAGCCGGGCACTACGATCCGCGGCCGGTTCTTCAGAACGCGGGTCCCCCCGCTATCCAGCACGACGGCCATGGGCGGCAGGTCGCCCGGCATCATGTCGAGCTGCGCCAGACTGACCATGCCGCCTGTCTGGGCGCCGGCATAGGAGCGCCCCACCGCCCCGCTCACCGAGGTCGATCCCGTTCGCCCGGACGAGGCCTCCTTCGCCCCGGGACTGCCCGGCGGCGGCTGGTAGAGGGCGCCGAATGGGTCGGCCTGACCCGATGCAGGCCCGGAGACGCCCAACAGGCAAGCCGCAGACGCCGCGGCGGCAAGGCAAGAGATCTTGTGGCGCATGGGGGATGCGGCCCTGGGACAAGTGGCTGTAATTGCTCGCCGGTTCTCGCCCCTGTGGCGGCGCGCCGCATGACCCAAATGGACTATGCGCCAAGCTAGAGGCGTTCGAAGTCCACCTCAGGCTGCGCCGAGCGTCTTGCGAAGGCCCGCCGCGCATGGGAAGCCTTGCGGCTCAAACATTTGTTTTAAGCCATTAGGGAGAAGGCGCATGAAGGCTGCGGTCTATTACGAGAACGGCGGTCCCGAAGTCCTCAAATACGAGGAGATTCCGGACCCGGCCTGCCACCCCAAGGGCGTCATCATCCGCGTCGAGGCCATCGCCATCGAGGGCGGCGACACCCTGAACCGCTGGCGCGGTCCGCTGATGACCAACCCGCACGTGGTCGGCTATCAGGCCGCCGGCGAGATCATCGAGATCGGCTCTGAGGTCACCAATGTCCGGGTCGGCCAGAAGGTCGCCACGGTGAACAACTGGGGCAGCCATGCCGAGCTGCGCTCGGTTCCGGCCCGCAACTGCTGGCCCATCCCCGACGGCTTCGATGTCCGCAAGGCCGCGGCCATTCCGGTGACCTTCGGCACGGCCCATGACTGCCTGTTCGAATTCGGCCGCATGAAGAAGGGCGAGACCGTCCTGGTGCAGGCTGGCGCGTCCGGCGTGGGCGTGGCCGCCATCCAGCTGGCCAAGAGGGCCGGCGCAGGGCTCATCCTAGCCACCGCCTCCTCCGACGAGCGGCTGGAGAAGCTCAAGCGCCTCGGCCTCGACCACGGGATCAACTACACCCGTGACGACGTGGTGAAGGAGGTCAAGCGCCTGACCGACAACAAGGGCGTCGACGTGGTGGTCGATTCCGTCGGCGGCTCGACCCTGCAGGGCTCGATCAATTCGCTGGCCTATCGCGGCCGGGTCTCCATGGTCGGGGCGGCCGGGCGCGAGCCCATGGTGGTCGATGTCGGCTCCATGATGGGCGGCAACCGGACCCTGTCGGGCGTCTTCCTGGGCGCCGAGATCGGCACCGACCGGGTGCACGACAACATCCAGCAGCTGATCGAAGACGCCGCCAAGGGCGAGCTGGAAGCGATCATCGACAAGGAGTTCCCGCTGTCGGACGCGGCCGGGGCGCACGCCTATATCGAGAGCCGCCAGGCTGTCGGCCGGGTGGTCCTGGTCCCCTGATCGCCCCATGATCGGACGGCGCGGGCCCAGGCCTGCGCCGTCCACCTTCCTTGTCATAGTCCAGGAGCCGTCATGCCCCGCGCCGCCGTCAACGGCATCGAGATCGAGTACGAGACCTTCGGACCGGACGACGCGCCGGCCGTCCTGCTGATCAACGGCCTGGGGTCACAGATGACCCGCTGGCCCGTCCCCTTCTGCGAGAAGCTGGTCGCCCGGGGCTATCGCGCCATCCGCTTCGACAACCGCGATGTGGGCCGCTCCACCTGGTTCCAGTCCGGCGACCGCTACACCCTGTCGGACATGGCCGCCGACGCCATGGGCCTGCTGGACCACCTGAAGATCGACAAGGCCCATGTGGCCGGCGTCTCCATGGGCGGCATGATCGCCCAGACCGTGGCCATCGAGCATCCGGGCCGCGTGCTTTCTCTGACCTCCATCATGTCGGCCACCGGCGCGCCAGGAACCATGGACTCCACGCCCGAGGCCGCCGCCGTCCTCACCCAGGTCGCGCCTGACCCGACCGTGGACGAAGAGGCCTTCGTCGTCCACGGCATGAAGAACGCCCGAACCATCGGCAGCCCGGCCTATCCCTGGACCGACGAAGCCCTGCGCGAGCGGGTGCTGTCGGAAATGCGCCGGGCCTTCAACCCCAAGGGCGTCCAGCGCCAGCGCGGCGCCATCGGCGCCAGCGGCGACCGGACCGAGAAGCTGGCCAAGCTGAACGTGCCCACGGTCGTGCTGCACGGCGAGGTCGATCCGCTGATCCCCAAGGCCGGCGGCGAAGCCACGGCCAGGGCGATTCCGGGCGCGGAGCTGCGCATCATCCCCGGGATGGGCCACGACCTGCCCGAGCCCCTCTACGACACCATCATCGACGCCATTGTCGCCGCCGCCGAACGGGCGCGCTGAAGCTTTTATCGCAGGAGTATTTCATGGGACGTCTCGAAGGCTTTTCGGCCGTGGTCACCGGCGCAGCCAGCGGCATCGGCCGGGCCAGCGCTAGCCTGTTCGCCCGCGAGGGCGCGCGGGTGGTCTGCGTCGACCGGGCTGAGGCCGTCGAAGAGACGGCCGCCGCCATCAAGGCTCATGGCGGCCAGGCCGTGGCCATGACCGGCGACGCCGGGGACGAGGCCTTCGTGGAGTCCTACATCCAGCGGGCGGTGGACGAATTCGGCGGCCTGGACGCTGTCTACGCCAATGCGGGGATCACGGGTGGGCCCACCCCCTTCTTCGAACTGACGCCGGACATCTGGGCCGAGGTGCTGCGGATCAACCTGATCGGCCCCTTCCTGGCCATAAAGCACGCCAGCAAGGTCATGATCCCCAAGGGCAAGGGCTCGATCGTCTGCACGGCCTCGGTGGCCGGCATTCGTTCGGGCGCCGGCCCGGCCTCCTATTCGGCGTCTAAGGCCGGCGTCATCAACCTGGCGACCACGGCGGCCAATGAGCTCTATGGGACGGGCGTGCGGGTCAACGCCGTCTGCCCCGGCCTCATCGAGACCGGCATGACCAAGGGGGTCTTCGATTTCGCCCGCGCCAAGGGCAGCGAGGACAAGATCGGCCAGCTCAATCCGCTGAAACGGGCCGGGGTCGCCGACGAGATCGCCCACATGGCGCTGTTCCTGGCCAGCGACGACGCCTCCTATGTGAACGGCCAAGCCATCGCCGTAGACGGCGGCCTGTCGTCATCTCACCCGGTGGGCAAGCGCTTCGGTCCTCGCTAGCTCATGGCCGGGGCGCAGGGTTTTGCCTTACGCCCCGGCGAGCGCTAGAAGCGGCGCTTCCATCGCTTCAAGACCAGACCAAGACTTCCAGGACCACCCATGGCCGGACATTCAAAGTTCAAGAACATCATGCACCGCAAGGGCCGCGCCGACGCGGTGCGGTCCAAGCTGTTCTCCAAGCTCAGCCGCGAGATCACCGTGGCCGCCAAGTCAGGCATGCCCGACCCGGCGATGAACTCCCGCCTGCGTCTGGCCGTGGCCAACGCCAAGGCCGAGTCCATGCCCAAGGACAATATCGACCGGGCCATCAAGAAGGCCTCAGGCGCCGACGCCGAGGCCTATGAGGAAATCCGCTATGAGGGCTTCGGTCCGGGCGGGGTGGGCCTGATCGTCGAGGCCCTGACCGACAATCGCAACCGTGCGGCGGCCAATGTGCGGGCGATCTTCTCCAAGAACGGCGGCAATCTGGGGGAGACGGGCGCCGTCTCCTTCATGTTCGACCGGGTGGGCCAGATCGTCTATCCGGCCAGCGTCGGCTCCGAAGACAAGGTGATGGAGGCCGCCATCGAGGCCGGCGCCGAGGACGTGGAGTCCGACGAGGACACCCACACCATCTACACCGCTTTCGAAGACCTCTCCGATGTGGCCCAGACCCTGGAAGGCTCGCTGGGCGAACCCAAGTCCACCGCCATCGCCTGGCGGCCCAAGACCCTGACGCCGGTCGAGGGCGAGCCCGTCGCCACGCTGATGAAGCTGATCGACGCCCTGGAAGACGATGACGACGTCCAGAACGTCTATGGCAATTACGACGTCTCCGACGAGGACCTGGAAACCTACGCCGGCTGAGCGCCCATGAAGCTTCAGCGCCCCTCGCGCGTTGGAGCCCCATGGAGTGGTTCGCCGCCTATGTGCTGCCCGTGGCAGGGGCCGTCGTCGCCGGCGGCCTGATCGGGTTCGAGCGCGAGTATCGCGGCCGGCCGGCCGGCTTTCGCACCCACATCCTGGTCAGCCTCGCCTCGGCCCTGCTCATGCTGGCCGCTGTCCATCAGCTGGAGTGGATGGGCGATGTCTCGACCGAGGTGGTTCGCATCGATCCGGTACGGATGGCCCACGGCATTCTGACCGGCATCGGCTTTCTCTGCGGCGGCGTCATCTTCCGCCACGGGCTGAGCGTGCATGGCCTGACCACGGCGGCCTCGCTCTGGATCACCTCGGCGCTCGGCACCCTCTATGGCGTTGGCTTCTATGGCTTGGCCATCGGCGGCACGGCCGTGACCATCCTGGTCCTGGGCGTCCTGAGATGGGCCGACCGGCACATGCCCCAGCTCAACATCATCGATGTGCGGGTCTGCTACCGTCGCGCCGAGGCCCTGGATGAGAGCGCATTCCGCGACCTCATGGGCGAGTTCGGCCTCCATGCCGGCGCCATCAGCCAGCGGCTTTGGGCCGGGGCCGAGGATCGGCTTGGCCGGGTGGAATACAGCGCCACCCTGCATGGTAGCGGCCAGCTCAAGGTGGAGCGCCTGGCCAAGCGCCTGCGCGATGATCCCCAGGTGGTGGAGTACAGGCTTGCCCCCCGAAAAGACTGAGGCAGGCGACACGGCCATGCCTGTGGTGTTAGAAGCCGCGCCCTCATGACTTTGCGAATCTGGATCGAAACCAATCATCAGGCCCCCTACCGCACCGGCGGCTGGGCCTGGCTCCGTCAGATCGGCAAGGCCATGTCCGGCGCCGCCGGCGGCGACCGGGACCTGGACGCCGAGGGCTTCTGCGTCCGCGCCCTGCAGGCGGCGGTCGCCGACCTGCCGCCGGACAAGGCCATCGCGCTCCACCTGTCAGACCCGCTGCTGATCGAGGGCGTGCGCACCATGTCTGCGCGGCGGGCGGCGGGCTGGCAGGACGTGGCCGGCGCGCCCGTTCCAGACGCCGTGGTGTGGGAAACGGTCGCAGAGGCCCTGGCCGGACGTGCGCTCAGCCTGGTGCGAACCCAGCCATCCGACGCCAGAACCCCTGCCGGCTTCGCCGCGGCCTGGGCCGAACTCGCCCGCGACCGGGCCAAGGCCAAGGGCGCCTTCAAGAACCCGATCCCCCGCCCCAACCTGACGAAGGTCCGCGGTCTGCACGCCTGAGTTCAAGGCTGGCGCATGACCTATTTCGCGTCGGGCTCGGTATAGTCGCCCGCATTATAGGCGTCGCGCCTGGGCGCCGTGTCGCCGGTGGCCACGGCTTTCGGCGAGGCGTCGAGCTGCGGCGCCGGGCCCTTGGCCGCGAGGTGGCTGAAGGCGAAGATGACCGCGGCCGCCACGCCCACCGCCAACAGGGCGATGGGAATGAGGAACCCGACCCGGCGGGATTGCTGCATGCCTTTGGGAAGCGCCATTTGCGTACTCCTTTGGGGCTTAAACGACGATCGGGGAAAAACGTTCGGCGCCCTTCCGCACACCTCGGAAGCGCGCCAAAGGCCGAAGGGCTAACGTCGCCTTAACCTCGCCGGCCCCAAATCGCCCGGTAGGAACAATCCCCGAACACGCCTATAGAGTCGCCCATGACCGCCGTGCGAATCCTTGGACTGGACCCAGGCCTCCGCCGCACCGGCTGGGGGGTGATCACCATCGAGGGCGCGCGCCTGGCCCATGTGGCGCACGGGGTGATCGCGCCCAGGGACGCCCTGCCCTTTTCCGAACGCCTGCTGGTGCTGTTCGAGGCCATCAGCGCCATTGTCGCCGACCACGGCCCGGACGAGGCGGCGGTGGAGGAGACGTTCATGAACAACAACGCCGCCAGCGCGCTCAAGCTCGGCCACGCCCGGGCCATGGCCCTGGTGGCGCCGGCCCGGGCCGGCCTGCCGGTGGCCGAATACGCCGCCACCGTGGTCAAGAAGGCCGTGGTGGGCACCGGCGGCGCCGACAAGGATCAGGTCGCCTTCATGATCGCCCGGCTGCTGCCGGCGGCCGGCGCGGTCAAGGCCGACGCCGCCGACGCCCTGGCCGTAGCCATCGCCCACGCCCATGCCCGAACGGCGCGCAGCCTTGCGGCCCGCACGCCCGCGAGGCGGGTGGCGTGATGATCGGCCGGCTGCGGGGAACGGTCGCCGAGATCGGCGAGGAGGACGCCCTGATCGACGTGCTGGGCGTCGGCTATGTGGTCCGCTGCGGCGCGCGGACCTTGTCGCGCCTGCCGGCCATCGGCGAGGAGGCTGTGCTGCACATCGAGACCCAGTGGAGCGAGCAGGCGGGCATGCGTCTCTATGGCTTCCTCACCCGGGACGAGCGCCGCACCTTTCTGATCCTCAAGGAAATCCAGGGCGTCGGCCCCAAGGCCGCGCTGGCAGTGCTGGATGTGCTGCCGCCGGCCGAGCTGGCCGCCGCCGCCGGGCGCCAGGACAAGGCCGCCATCGCCCGCGCCCAAGGGGTGGGTCCCAAGCTCGCCCTGCGCATCGCCACCGAGCTGAAGGACAAGCCCCTCACCGACCTGCCGATCAGCGCCTTTGCGCCAGGCGCCGGGGCCGCTGAAGCCGCACCAGCGCCGTCGGCCTCGGGTGAAGCCGTCGCCGCCCTGATGGGCCTGGGCGTCGCCGAACCCCAGGCCAGACGGCTGGTGGAGGCCGCGGCCGTGCGGCTGGGCGAAGAGGCGCAGGCGCCCGCCCTGATCAAGGCCGCCCTGCAGGAGCTGGGCCGATGAGCCGGCTGGTCAGCGGCGAGGCGGCCCCGGCCGAGGGAACCGACCGGGCCTATCGCCCTCAGACGCTGGCGGAGTTCGTCGGCCAGGAACAGTCCAAGGCCAATCTGCGCATCTTCATTCAGGCCGCCCGGGATCGCGGCGACACCCTGGATCATGTCCTGCTGTTTGGCCCGCCGGGCCTGGGAAAGACGACGCTCGCCCAGATCATCGCCCGGGAGATGGGGGTCAACTTCCGCGCCACCTCCGGCCCGGTCCTGGCCAAGGCCGGGGACCTGGCCGCCATCCTGACCAATCTGGAGGCCGGTGACGTCCTCTTCATCGACGAGATCCACCGCCTGGCGGCCAATGTGGAAGAGATCCTCTATCCCGCCATGGAGGACCACGTGCTGGACCTGATCATCGGCGAAGGCCCCTCGGCCCGCTCGATCCGCATCGATCTTGCGCCCTTCACCCTGGTGGCGGCCACCACTCGGGCCGGCCTGCTGGCCACGCCGCTCCGCGACCGGTTCGGGATTCCGGTGCGCCTCGAATTCTACACGCCCGCCGAACTCATCAAGGTCCTGGCCCATGCGGCGGGCAAGATGGGGGTGAGCTTAACCAAGGACGGCGCCGCCGAGATCGCCGCCCGCGCCCGGGGCACGCCGCGGGTCGCTGGCCGCCTGCTGCGGCGGGTGCGCGACTTCGCCGCCGCCGAGGGCGCCGCCGAGATCGACAGGGGCGCGGCCGGCCGGGGCCTCGCGAGACTTGAGGTGGACGAAGTGGGGCTGGACTCCCTCGACCGCCGCTATCTGCGCGCCCTGATCGACAACTATGGGGGCGGGCCGGCCGGGGTGGAGACCCTGGCCTACGCCATCGCCGAGGCCCGCGACGCCGTCGAGGACGTGATCGAGCCCTATCTGATGCAGCAAGGCTTCATCCAGCGCACACCCCGCGGCCGCGTGGCCTGCGCCAAGGCCTATGGTCATCTGGGCCTGACCCCACCGCCCCAGCCCCCAGGCGCGGGCCAGCCCACCCTGTTCGACGAATAGCGGAGGTCCCGACCATGACCCGCGCCTCTGGTGAACCCTCCGCCGGCTGGATCGATGGCCGCGAACATGTCCTGCCGGTGCGGATCTATTACGAGGACACCGACTTCACCGGCGTCGTCTATCACGGCAACTATCTGCGCTATTTCGAGCGTGGGCGGTCGGACTTCCTGCGGCTGGCCGGCGTGCGCCATGCCGAGCTGCTGGACCAGGAGACACCGTCCGCCTTCACCATCGTGCGCATGGAGCTAGACTTCAAAGCCCCAGCTCGGATCGACGACGCCCTGCAGGTGCGCACCACCTATGACCGGGTGAAGGGGCCGCGGCTGTTCATCAGCCAGAGGATCGTGCGCGGCGAGACCCTGATCGCTCAGGCGGCGGTGCTGGCCGCCTGCATCGGCCTCGACGGCCGGCCCCGCAAGCCGCCGCCGGGCATGGCCGCCGCCTTGGCGCCCTACTTCTCGGCCGACGAGGGTTCCGGCGTCGCATAACGCCGGCATAAGCGACGCGGTCGACGGACTGGTTCACCTTATCGGCAAAACGATTCGAAGCGATCGACCATTCTGGGCGTTAGGCAGGCTTCGGTAAGGTTATTGCAGTTCCACTGGCGCGCGTAGGGGCGTGATCGTCACCGATCGGCGCCTTAAGTTTGCCACCGCCACGTCCCAAGCCATCCCATGGGCGCAATCTCGCCCTCGCCAACGGAGCCCAGACCGCATGGACCCCGCCGCCTCCGGCACATTGACGGCCGAAAGCTTTTCCCTGATCGCGCTGTTCCTGCGCGCCGACTGGGTCGTGAAGGCCGTGATGATTGGCCTGGGCCTGGCCTCCCTGTTCTCCTGGGCGGTGATCATCGACAAGCTGCTGCGGTTCAGCGCACTTAACCGCCATGCCGACCGGTTCGAGGACCAGGTGTCCTCCGGTCGCTCCCTGGAAGAGATCGCCAACGAGGCCGGCGAACGTCCCCAGCACGCCCTCCCCCGCATGCTGCAGGCCGCCCTTCGCGAATGGCGCGAGGCCCGCGCCAAGGGCCTGTCCAGCGACACCCAGGCTGGCTTCCTGATCCAACGCATTGATCGGGTGCAGGACGCCATCATCGCCCGCGAGGCCTCGCGGGTGGAGGAAGGCCTGCCGTTGCTGGCCATCGTCGCCACCGCCTCGCCCTTCGTTGGCCTGTTCGGCACGGTGTGGGGGATCATGGGCGCCTTCCAGGCCATCGCCATCCAGCAGAACACCAACCTGACCGTGGTGGCGCCGGCCATCGCCGAGGCCCTGTTCGCCACCGCCATCGGCCTGGCCGCAGCCATCCCGGCCTATATCGCCTACAACAAGTTCTCGTCTGACGCCGCGCGCTATTCCGGGCGGCTGGAAGGCTTCGCCGACGACCTGGCCACCGCGATCCAGCGGCGGCTGAGCGACCGGGCCTGAGCCTCCATGGCGCTCTCCTCCCACGACGCCTATTCGGCCGGCGGCGGCAGGCGCAGGCGGCGGTCCAGCCGCCGCGGCGCCCTGTCGGAAATCAACGTCACGCCCATGGTGGACGTGATGCTGGTGCTGCTCATCGTCTTCATGGTCTCGGCCCCGCTGCTGACCGTCGGCGTGCCCCTGGAACTGCCGAAAACCGAGGCCAGCGCCATCCCCGACCAGTCCGAGCCCCTGACCGTCTCGGTGCGCGCCGATGGGGTCGTCTTCATCGACGAGGAGGAGACGCCCTTCGACAGTCTCTCGCCCCGACTGATCGCCATGGCCGACGGCTCCACCGAGCGCCCCATCTATGTGCGCGCCGACGGCCGGGCCTCCTACGCCACCGTCGCCCAGGTCATGGCGGCCCTGGCCAGCTCGGGCTTCACCTCCATCAACCTGCTCACCGAGACCGGCGGCCCCTCTTCGGGCGCGGATCAGACGGCGCGCTGAGGACAGCTCATGCGCGGTGAGCGGTCGAATCTGAGCTCAGCCCTCATCATCTCGGCGATCCTGCACGTCGCGCTGGTCGGTGCGGCCCTGATCCCCTGGCCGTGGGACCGCGAACTGAAGGTCGGCGCGGTGGTGCCGATCAATGTGGTGAGCTCGATCCCCGCCAATCCCCGTCCCGCCGTCGAGGGACCGGAAGACCTGAGCGCCCAGACCGAAGCGCCGGAACCCGACGCGCCCCTCGAGGCGCCCGCCGCGGCCGCCGAGCCACAACCGCAGCCGCAACCTACGCCACAGCCTCGCCCGCAGCCGGCGCCCACGCCCAAGCCTGCCCCGACCCCGACGCCCAAGCCGGCCCCCAAGCCTGCCCCGAGTCCCAAGGCCCCGTCCCCGAAGGCGCCCGCCCCCAAGCCCGCTGCGCCGCCTAAGAAGGACAACACCCTCGACCTGGACGCCCTGGCCGACAGCCTGAAGGGCTCGCGCAGTTCGGCCTCCAAGGGCAGCGCTCGGCCTGAAACCGCCACCCGGCCGCGCTCCACCAGCGGCAGCGGCGCCTCCGGCGCAGCCATGTCCGGCCTGGCCGATGAGCTTCAGCGCCGCTGGAACCCCAACTGCGAGGTCGAGGCCGCGCGCAATGTCCGCGTGCGCGTCACCTTCCGTCTGGGCAGCGATGGCCGAGTGGTCGGCGATGTCCAGGCCGGCGGGCAGGAAAACTCATCGGACCCCGTCGTCCGCGCCGCCGCCGAGCGCGCCATTCGCGCGGTCTACAGCGCCGCCCCCTTCACCACACTCCCCCGCGAGTTCTACGGTGACCAGATCGCCGTGAGCTTCAACGCCGCCCAGGCGTGCGCCGCCAACTAGAGGAGCTATCGAGCCCATGCGTCTAAGGACCCTGTTCGTCGCCCTGACGGCGGCCCTGCTGTCGGCCGCGACCCTCGCCAGCCCCGCCCGCGCGCAGATCGAGGTGGACGTCAACCGCGGCGACGTCCAGCCCCTGCCCGTCGCCGTCCCCGCATTCGCCGGCGAGCGCGGCGCTGAGATCGCCCAGGTGATCACCAGCAATCTCGAGCGCTCGGGCCTGTTTCGCCCAATTGACCCGGCCGCCTTCATCGAGCGTGACCTGGACATCCGCTATCAGCCCCGGTTCGCCGACTGGAAGACGATCAACGCCCAGGGTCTGGTCAATGGCGAGGTGACGGTGGACGCCACCGGCCGCCTGACCGTGAACTTCCGCCTCTGGGATGTCTTTTCCGAACAGCAGCTGCTGGGCATGCAGTTCACCTCCACCTCGGAGAACTGGCGCCGGGTGGCGCACAAGATTTCCGACGCCGTCTATGAGCGACTGACCGGCGAGAAGGGCTATTTCGACACCCGCGTGGTGTTCGTCGCCGAGAGCGGCGGCCGCGTCGACCGGATCAAGCGGCTGGCGATCATGGATCAGGACGGCGCCAATCCCAGCTACCTGACCGACGGCTCCTACATCGTCATGACGCCCCGGTTCTCCTCCACCAGCCAGGAGATCACCTATATGGCCCTGCGGCCGGACGGGTCGTCGATCTACCTGTTCAACCTGGAGACCGGCCGACGGGAAGCCCTGGGCAATTTCAGCGGCATGGTGTTCGCCCCGCGCTTCTCCCATGACGGCGGCAAGGTCGCCTTTTCGGTCGAGCGGGGCGGCAATACCGACATCCATGTGATGGACCTGCGCAGCCGCTCCACCAGCCGCCTGACCAGCGATCCGTCCATCGACACCTCGCCGTCCTTCTCCCCGGACGGCGCGAGGATCACCTTCAATTCCGACCGGGGCGGCTCGCCGCAGATCTATGTGATGAACGCCGATGGCTCGGGGGCGATGCGGATCTCCCGAGGGGGCGGCCGTTACATGACCCCCGTCTGGAGTCCGACCGGCGAATACATCGCCTTCACCAAGCAGGCCGGGGGCCAGTTCCACATCGGCGTGATGCGCCCCGACGGCTCGGACGAGCGACTTCTGACCACCAGCTATCTGGATGAAGGCCCCACCTGGGCCCCCAATGGCAGAGTTTTGATGTTCTCCCGTGAAACACCTGGCGGACCTTCGCGTTTGTGGAGCGTTGATGTCACGGGTCGGATCGTCCGGCCGGCGCCGTACCCGCAGTCAGGGTCGGACCCCGCATGGTCTCCTCTGCTCAACTGACGAGTGAATGTAGGAGAAGGTTTTGGAAGTTGTTGGCCTAGCTTGACTTCAGCATGTACAAACAGCTTCGTATCCTGTGACTGGCGCCGGGCGCGCCGCGTTTTTATAACATCTCTATAAGGAAAGACTGCGTGATGACCACCAGCTCCATGACACAGCGCGCCGCGAAGTTTGCGATCATCGCGCTCGCCGCCGCGTCCGTCACCGCCTGCGCTTCGCGTCCCAAGCCTGAAGCCGTCGGCCCCACCGCCCCGCCGCCGCCCCCGCCGGCCTCCCAGCCGGGCACGCCGCCCCCGCCGGTGAGCCAGGGCGTGCTGCCCGGGACCCAGCAGGACTTCGTCATCAATGTCGGTGACCGGGTCTATTTCGACTTCGATTCCTATTCGGTGCGCGCCGACGCCGCCCCGGTCCTGGAAGCCCAGGCCGCCTGGCTGAACCGCTATCCGTCGGTGATGATCCGCATCGAAGGCAATGCCGACGAACGCGGCACTCGCGAATACAACCTCGCCCTGGGCGCCCGCCGCGCCAACGCCGTGCGCGACTTCCTGGTCTCCCGCGGGGTGTCGTCGAGCCGCATCAACACCGTGTCCTACGGCAAGGAGCGCCCGATCGATCCGGGCACGAGCGAGGACGCCTATCAGCGTAACCGGAACGCCCATACGGCGATCACCTCGGGCGCCAACTAGGGCCTGAGTTGAACTTTTGATCTCGCGGAGGGGACCCCATGCGGGTCCCCTCTTTGCTGTCGGCCTTCCCCTGGCCCTTGGCGCCGGCGGCCTCGCTGGCCCATGGTGGCCTCGGCGCCGCAATTTCGGCCCTTCGGCCTCATAGATGATCTGACCATGACGCTTCGCAGCCGCTTCGCCCTGCCCGCCGCCCTGGCCCTGACTCTGGCGACCCTGGGTCCCGCTGTCTCGACCCCGGCCCTCGCCCAGACCTCTATGGACGATCCCCTGGACGCCCGCGATGCTCGCCGGGTCGAGCGGATGGAGAAGGTCGTGCGCGAACTCCGCGCCATTGTTTTCCAGGGTCGCGACACCGGCCGCCCGGTCGTGGTCCAGCCCGCCGAGACCGATTACCGCCTCGCTGACCTGGACCGACGGCTGAGCGATCTGGAGACGGTGCTGACCCGGATCAACGGCCAGATCGAGACCAACAATTTCGAGGCCCGCCAGGCCGCCGAACGCACCGCCGCCCTGGAGGCTCAGATCCAGGCGCTCACCGAACGCATCGCCACGCTGGAAGCCTATACCGGAGCGCCCATTGGCGGCGCGAACGGGGGCGGCGCGAACGGGGGCGGAAGCACGCCGCCGGGCTTCGGCGCCACCCCGGCCCCCGGGGTCAGCGACGGCGGCGGCTCGCCGCAGGCCGACTTCGACCGCGCCCGCGGCCTGATGCTGAGCGGCGACTATGACGCCGCAGAGACGGCGTTCGAGGGCTTCACCGCCACCCATGGTGGTTCAAATCTGGCGCCCGAGG
>NZ_JBALUY010000010.1:0-52169 GCF_036963605.1 Phenylobacterium sp.
GAGCATCTGCTCGGCCGCATGAGTTCGGACGAACGCCAGGAGGTGCGCGACCGGGTCATCTATGTCCTGTCCACGCAAGGGGCCGAAGGTTTCCGCACCCTGGCGCGCTTGCACGACGTGGGATTTGGCCCCTTTGGCGATCCCAATGAGGCCTCGCCGATCGAACCTCGGAAGCTGGAGGGCCGGCGCCTCCCGGCCGCGGCCACCCTGTTCACCCGCAACGACATGGACGTCTACCAGTTCAACTACCTCGCCGCCCAGAGCGGCGACGTGGCCGGCTTCGTGATGCTCAAGGATTTCGAGCGCTCGTCGCCAGGCCGGGCCGCCCTCGGCTCGGACGCCGAGGCCAAGGCCAAGCGTTGGACGCCGCCCTTCGAATTCTATCCGCCTGAGGCGCCGGAATCCGGCCTGCCTCATTCCGACGAATCCGCGCCGACCGGCGAGGCCGCGGCCCTGGCCCTGTCGAGGCTGGACGAGTTGCCCTTCCTGCATGTGGGTCACGCCCTGGCCTTCCTGCAGGTGATCCCCAAGCCGATCCTCACCAAGGCCGAGCTGAGCACGACCGAGGCCCAAACCTTCCAGGCCATGCTGGGCCGGCCGATGACCGGGCGGCTGTCGCCGCTGGAGGAGGTCCGGGCGATCCAATACGCGGCTGTGAGCGGTCAGGCCCGCTCCCAGCTCACCCTGGCGGTGATGTACGCCGAGGGGGTCGGCCTGCCGCGGGACTATGCGCGGGCCTTCTACTGGTTCTCCCAGGCCGACCGGCAGGGCAGCCCCGAGGCCAAGTACGCCATGTCCACCTTCTTCTCCCTCGGGATGGAAGGGGTGGCCGATCAGGATAAGGCGAGCGCCGTGGTCTATCAGATCGACGGGGCGCTGGCCGGATTCAAACCCTCAGCCCAAAGGCTGCGCGAGCTCCTGGCCCAGGTCTCCCGCGCACCGCGAACCTGACAAAGGCCATGACGGTGACCGCTCAAACCCCTCGATTCCGCCGAACGGCCGCCCTGGCCGGCGCGCTCGCCGCAGCTCTGGGCCTGGTCTTCCTGGCCAGTCCGGCCATGGCCTATCCCGACGCCAAGGTGGACGCTCAGATCCGCCCCAACTTCGGCGGTCTGATCACCCCGCCCCTGCGCTCGCCCTATCGCCCGGCCCCCTGGACCAAGCCCAGCCACAAGCCCAAGCATCACCATCGCCCGCCGCCCCTCGCGCCCTATCCGCCCGCCGGCGGCTATCTCAACAGCCTCAGCATCGACTGCGCCGATCCGAGCCTTGGCCCCTATCCCATCTCCGACGCCCTCTGGGCCTTGGCCGACGGCGGCGTGCTGTTCATCCGCGCCCGGGGCGGGGTCTGTCGCGAGACGGTCTATATTGATCGCCCCGTGACCATCATCGGCGAGGGAACGCCGGCTTTCGCCACCGGCCAGGCCAGCCAGCCGGCCCGGCTTTCGGCGCCCGCGGGCGCGCCCTGCATCCGCCTGGCGCCCGGGACGCGGGGGGTGGAGATCCGCGACCTGATCATCGAGTCCGACCAGGCCGGCCGCAGCGCCTGCATTGAGGCCGTAGATGCGGAGCTCGCCCTGGTGGGCAGCTACGTCCGCTACAGCGGCGAGGCCGCGGCGATCTTCGTCTCCGGCGGCCGGCTGATCGCCCGCCAGACCACCATCGAGGCCCGGACCAACGACGCCGCCGTGCTGGCCGACACCGCGACCCTCGACTTCAGCCAGGTCCGCATCCCCGCCGATGTCCGCGGCCTGGACATCACGCCGGCGGCCGGCGAGAGCCGCCTGGTGCAGGTGGGCGTGGTGGCCGAGGGCGGCGCACTGCCGGGCTCGACCGGGGTCACCGTCCGCGGCCTGCGCAGCGGCGGTGGCAAGCTGGTGGTGCAGAACAGCTATGTGGGCGGCTGGATCACCGGCCTGTATGTGGACCGCGGCGCCAAGCTGGAGCTGATCCGCAGTCGGGTCCGCGCCCGTCGGGGAATCATCTCCGACTGGGGCGAGGTCGTGGTCCGCGAGTCCGCCGTCTGGGGAGACGAGTACGGCGGCTATTTCGCCGGCGGCGCGCCGGTGATCGAGCATAACCGCTTCGGCGGCCCGCGGGGCGGCCTGGTCTTCGACAGTCAGGCCCGGCCGAACCTCTCGCCCAACTACCTCTATGCGCCGGAGGGCTGCGATCCCTATGGCCAGACACAGGGGCTCTATTGCCTGCCGCTGACAGCTGCGCCGCCCCTGACCTTCGCCACGCCCGAGACCTATGGCCAGCAGGCCTATGGAGGACAGGCCTATGGCTGGAGCCATGACGGCTATGAGCGCGGCTATCAGGTGGACGGAAGCCCGGTCCCCATCGCTGCGCCTCAACCCCCGCGCCGCGGTTTCTTCGGGCGGCCCGCCTACTGAGGCGCTACTGGGCCTCGAAGAAGTCCTCAGGCCCCTCGACCTCGACCAGTCGGCCCTTGCGGATCTCCACGAAGCGGGTGGCGGCCGTGCGGGTGAAATGCCGGTCGTGGGAGACGAAGAGGCAGGTGGTCTCGGCCTCCTCCAGCTGACCTTCCAGGGCCTCCTGGCCCTCGATGTCCAGGTGGTTGGTCGGTTCGTCCAGCAGATAGAGGTTGGGTCGGGCGAGCTTCAGCCGCAGGAAGATCAGCCGGGCCCGCTCCCCGTGGCTGAGATCGCCGATCGGTCCGCTGACCCGGGCGTGGGAGAAGCCGGCCTTGGCCAGCAGGGCGTTGGTCTGGGTCTTGGTCGCCGCCTCGGCCCCGGCCACATAGTCGAACAGGCTGGTCTTCAGCGGCAGGTCGCGCATCGCCTGGTCGAAATAGACCATGCGGATGGACGGGTTGAAGCGGATGGGCGCGCTCCCGTCATAGTGGGTCTGGGCCGGGTCATAGGCCCTCGCCAGGGCGTTCAGCAGCATGGACTTGCCGGCGCCGTTGATCCCGAGCACCGCGATCCGATCGCCGACCGCGATGTTCAGCCGCTCGATCCGATAGAGGGCGCGACCGTCCGGGGTGGTGACGGTGACGTCGGCTAGCCGCAGGGCGACCTTGGCGTCCATCTCGCCTTCGCCCAGCTCCAGCCGGCGCTCGCGGCCCACATAGGTCTCGGTCCGCTCGGCCTCGATGCGGGCGATGCGCTTTTCGGTGGCCTTGGCGCGTTTGTGGAACTTGTCGTTCAGGACGCCCCACTGGCGATAGCGGGCGGCCATGGCCTCCAGCCGATCGATCTCCTTGGCCTCCAGCTTGCGGCGGGTCGCCTCGGCCGCGTCCCTCGCCATCAGCTCGGCGCGGGCGGCGACGAAGGGCAGGGCGAAGCTGTGCGCTCCATCGGCCCGCAGGAAAACCGTGCGGCTGGTGGTCCGCTCCAGGAAGGCGCGGTCGTGGCTGACGATCAGCATCGGCAGGCGGCGTTCGGCGTCCAGCCACCGCTCCAGGCGGTTGATGTTGGCGAGGTCGAGATGGTTGGTCGGCTCATCGAGGATCAGCAGGTCCGCCTCGGCCAGACGCACGGCCGAGGCGATCAGGAACAGCCGCCGCCAGCCGCCGCTGAGGGCGGCGAACTGCGTCTCTGCCAGCTCGGCCGGGATCTCGAACTCGTCCAGAAGGACGTCGATCCGCCAGTCCTCCGAGCCGTCCTCGGGCAGGGCGGTGGCCAGCACCTCCCGGGCGGTGAGCTCCAGCAGGTGCTCAGGCGCCTCCTGGGGCACATAGCCTACCTTGAGGCCCCGCGACCGGATGATCTTGCCGCTGTTCAGCTCCAGTTCGCCGGTCAGGCACTTGAGCAGGGTCGACTTGCCGGCCCCATTCTCGCCCACCAGGGCCGTGCGCGCGGCGTCCAGGGCGAAGGTCACCCCCTCGAACACCCGGGTGGCCCCGTAATAGAAGCTGGCGTTCTCCACGCCCAACACCGCCGTCGGCCCTGCCATGTTTGCGCCCCCGCTCACGCTACGCCTGACGGCACTTAACGGCCGCGGAGGAGCCTTGCCCAGCCGAAAGGGAGGCTTCCTCAGCCGCGCTGCGCCAAAGCGATCTGCGCGATCAACGCCACGCCGCCCGGCGCAGCCTCTGTGTCGAGCCGAAGTTGCGAGATCTGGCTACGAGTCCAGTCGTCGCCTCCGCGGGCTGGGTTGGCCATGTCGTAAACGAGGGTGATGGGCGAGGCGGTCTCTGGCGGCCACGTCGCGACTGGCAAGGCCATATAGGCCGCCGATTCCCCGCGACGCGCCGTCGCGTAGTAGAGCGCCCCGTCCCAGGGGCCGGCGGCGAGGACGCGCACCATGCGGACCAGCACCAGGTTCGCCGCATCGCCTGGGAGGTCGATGCCGTTCGGGGATCTAAGCTTCGGGTCCCCCGACCGGCTCACCAGTTTGGCGCCGACGCCGGGCTGATGGCTAAGCTCGCCACCCTCAGCGACGAATCCGTGCAGCGTGGCGGCAAAGTCCCAGCTCCGGACCACCTGCAGGCCGGGGGCCTCGAACCGCCGAAAGTCGTCGCGCCAATTGATCTCGCCGATCCAGCTGTGGTCCGGGCGCGGCTCGGCCTTGTCGCAGGAAGCCAGCACGAGAGCGCCCAACTGCCCCAGGGCCGCGCGACGGGAGATCATGGCGCGACGCCTTCGCGCTGATAGATGCGCAGGGCCTCGCCGGCGTAGGTGACGCGCCAGGGCGCAGGGAGCGGCTCGCCGCCGATGGTCACCACCTGGCTACGCCCTTCGAGGAGCGCGGGCGGCACGGGGCCCGGGGGGCGGACCAGGATCTGAACCTCGCCCTCATAGGCCATGAAGGCCATGTGGCTCATGTTGTGGTCATAGGCGATGACGGCCGGGAGGCTGTCGGCCGGCGCCAACCCGCGGGCGACTTGCAGATCCTGCTGGGCGGCGGCGCGGGCCCCCGCGATCTCTTTGCTGACCCAGGCGTCATCAAAATGGGTGGAAATCAGGCCCAGGGCGACGAAGGTGGCCGCCCAGGCGCGGATCAGGTCACAACCGAGCAGAAGGGCGAGGGCGAGCATGCTTACGACGCCAGCGGACAAGAGCAGATAGGGCGCTGGCGGTACGAAGCCCCAGCGGTCGAGATGCGGCAGATAGAAGGCCGAGAGCGCGCCGCTGTCCCAGGGGGTGAGCAGGACGCCGAGCCGCCAGGCGGCCACGAGGCCGAACAGTCCCGCCATCGGCAGGGCCGCGAGCAGCAGGCGCCGGGACCACCTTGCGGCTCGCCAGAACCCTGCCAGGGAACCGCCAGCGACGATCCAGAGCAGAGGAACATAGAACTCGAAATAGCGACCCCATAACCGGCCGCCTTCGCCTGGGATGGCCGAGACCTTCAGGGCGAAGACCAGGATCATCACCAGCGCGGCCAGGAAGGCGGCGGCCACGAGCACGAAGGCCGCCTCGTCGCGCTCCAGGGGCTCGCGGCGGCGCCAGCGCTGGACCACCGCTAGGCCACCGGCCAGCAGGGGCGCGCCGGCCAGAAGCAGGGTCGCCGAACCCAGGGACAGTAGGGTGATGGCGGCGGTGCGGACGGGTTGCTCGGGAACCCGCCCGAAGTGATCGCCATAGGCCGCGCCCATGAAGAAGGTCAGGGCGCTTCCGGCGTCGCCAGCGAGAAGCTCGATCCCTGCGCCCGTGGCCAGGAAGGCGACGACGAACAGGGTCAGCTGCCCCAGGACGGGCAGGGGCCGGCGCTGGCCTGCCGCCATAAGAGCGGCCAGCAGGATCACCATGGCCGGGACCATGGTCACGCCGTGGGGCTTGATCAGGACCAGCAGGGCGCACAAGGTCCCCATCAGGCCCGCGTGAGCCCAGGGCCGGCGGGCCGCCCAAAGCGCGCTGGCGGCCACCATGGCCGCCAGGACCAGGACGAAGACCCCCTCGGGCATGGCGGTGACCACGAAGCGGTGAAACGGATAGGCGAGCGCCGCCGGCAGGACCCACCCGGCGACACGCGGCGCCTGCCGCATCCGCACGGCGCGATGTACGATCCAGACGCCGCCCACATAGCCCGCCGCCCCGATCAACCGAAGCCAGGGCAGGAGGTTGTCGGTCAGGCCTTGCACCAGGCGAATGAGCGCGAGGTAGGCCGTATTGCCCACCGGTTGCAGCGTCGGATGCCGTTCGGGATGACCGGCCAGAAGGTCGCCATAGAGGCCGCGGATCAGATAGGCGCCCTCGTCACCGGCATAGAGCGGCCATGGGGTGAAGATGCGATTGAGATAGAATAGGCCAACCAGGCCGGCGCCGATCAGGACGGCGACATCGAAGCCCAGCGCAAAGGGGCGAAATCGAACGCGAACCAACGTCACACCGAAACCTCGCACGCGAGCTCTGCAGACAAGTTCCCGCGACCCCCGCCGCCGAGGCCTTATGGCTCAGGCTTGAACAGAAAAAAAGGACGCCGCCCCCGGGGGAGCGGCGTCCTTTGTCGTCTGTGTCGCGAGGCCTACTTCTTGAGGGCGTCGCGGGCGCCTTCCTTGAGGTCGCCGACGCCCTTTTGGACCTTGCCTTCGGCCTGATCCATGTTGCCTTCGGCTTCCAGGCGCTCGTTGTCGGTCATCTTGCCGACGGCTTCCTTGGCCTTGCCGCCCATATCCTTGGCGGCGCCTTCGACTTGATCCTTATGCATCGGAAACTCCTTCGGTTTCGGGAGGTGCGGGGGCGCCTCGTCTGTTGCCAAAGGAATGCGTGAAGCCGGGCGCTTGTTCCGCCCGATCACGTCCCTGCGGTTGCGCCGCAGGCGGGGGGCGTCTATTTCCTGCACCAATTCCGAAATCGCAGTTTCAAAGGCGGGCGCGGCACCATCCATGGCGCAGCAACATATTTTTCAGATGCAGGGCCTGACCAAGGCCTATCCCGGCAGCAAGAAGGTGTTCGAGAACATCTGGCTGTCCTTCTACCCTGACGCCAAGATCGGGGTGGTGGGGGTCAACGGCTCGGGTAAGTCCACCCTGCTGAAGATCATGGCCGGCATCGACAAGGAATTCACCGGCGAGGCCCGCGCCGCCGACGGCGTGAAGATGGGCTATCTCGAACAGGAGCCGCACCTGGACGAGAAGCTCGACGTCTGGGGCAATGTCATCTCCTGGTGCGAAGAGAAGAAGATCTTCGATGCCTACAACGCCGTCGCCGCCAAGATGGGCGAGGAATACACCGACGAGCTGATGGAGGAGATGACCGGCCTCCAGGAGAAGCTGGACGCCGGCGACCTGTGGGACATCGACTCCCGCATCGAAATGGCCATGGACGCCCTGCGCTGCCCGCCCAATGACTGGCCGGTGGACAAGCTTTCCGGTGGTGAGAAGCGCCGCGTGGCGCTCGCCCGGCTGCTTCTGTCCAAGCCCGACATGCTGCTGCTGGACGAACCCACCAACCACCTGGACGCCGAGAGCGTCGCATGGCTGCAGCATCACCTGGAGGCCTTCCCGGGCTGCGTGATCCTGGTGACCCACGACCGCTACTTCCTGGACCAGGTGACCAAGTGGACCCTGGAGCTCGATCGCGGCAAGGGCGTGCCCTACGAGGGCAACTACTCCTCCTGGCTCGAACAGAAGGCCAAGCGCTCGGCCATCGAAGACCGCGAGAGCGAGAGCCGCAAGCGCACCCTGGAGCGGGAGCTGGAGTGGGTGCGCTCTTCGCCCACCGCCCGCCGGACCAAGTCCAAGGCCCGCCTGGCGGCCTTCGACGAACTGGTCAACGCCTCGGAGCGTGAGAAGCAGTCCTTCGCCCAGATCCAGATCCCGCCCGGGCCCCGGCTGGGCCAGGTGGTCATCGAGGCCGACAATCTGGAAAAGGCCTATGGGGAGAAGCTGCTCTTCAAGGACCTGACCTTCCGCCTGCCGCCCGGCGGCATTGTCGGGGTCATCGGCCCCAACGGGGCGGGCAAGTCGACCCTGTTCAAGCTCCTCACCAAGCAGGAAGTCCCGGACGCCGGCGACATTCGCCTCGGCGAGACTGTCCAGCTCTCCTATGTGGACCAGAGCCGCGATGCGCTCGATCCCAACAAGAACGTCTGGGAGGAAATCTCCGGCGGGCTCGACGTGATGAAGGTCGGCGCCCGCGAGATCATCAGCCGGGCCTATGTGGGTTCGTTCAACTTCAAGGGCGCCGACCAGCAGAAGAAGGTCGGCCTGCTGTCAGGCGGCGAGCGCAACCGCGTCCACCTGGCCAAGACCCTGGCCTCGGGCGGCAACGTCATCCTGCTCGATGAGCCCACCAACGACCTGGACGTGGAGACCCTGCAGGCCCTGGAAAGCGCGCTCGAGGACTTCCCCGGCTGCGCCGTGGTCATCAGCCACGACCGCTGGTTCCTTGACCGCCTCTGCACCCACATCCTGGCCTTCGAGGGCGACAGCCATGTGGAGTGGTTCGAAGGCAACTTCGACGCCTATGAGGAAGACAAGAAGCGCCGCCTGGGCACCGACAGCATCATCCCCCACCGGCTCAAGTTCCAGAAGTTCAGTCGTTAGGACTTCGCCCGTTCGGCGACCCAGGGTTGTGAATTCTCAGGCCGGACGCTAGGTCTCCTTCGCCGTCTGTTGCGGCTGGGGGAGTCGTGTCGTGGCCATTATCAACGCGGGCGCTGAGCTGAATTTTGACACCTTGCGCCTGGGGGTGCTGGGCGACCGGCTGATCACGAACTACTCGTCCAGCTTCGCGCAAGCCGAGGGCGGCGGGATCACCGACCGCTACTGGGGAAATTTCGTCTTCAACGGGGCAGGCGAGCTCGTCGGTGGGACGATCACCCAGTTCAGCCAGACATCGAACGGGGTGACGCTGCTTCACCTGTATGACGCATCCGTCTCAGTGGTGGACGTCGCTTTTGGCATGCTCAACGATATATCGCTGGGACAGCTACCGATCTTTGGCGGCGCCGACCTGATCACCGGTTCCTGGGCGAACGACCTGATGCGAAGCCAGGGCGGCGACGATCGTGTCTATGGTGACGGCGGGGCCGACACGGTCTTCGCCGGGACGGGGAATGACACGGTTTGGGGCGGGGATGGCCGAAACTATCTCCGGGGCGACGAGGGCTCAGACAGCCTGACCGGCGGCGGCGAGTTCGACGACCTGCATGGGAACGCCGGCAATGACACCCTGCGCGGCGGGGCCGGCGACGACTGGGTGGTCGGCGGCAAGGACCAGGATCACCTGAGCGGCGAGGCCGGCGGCGACATTGTCTATGGCAACCTCGGCGTCGACACCTGCTATGGCGACGATGGGAACGACATCGTCCGTGGGGGTCAGCAGAACGACATCCTCTATGGCGGCTCCGGCGACGACTGGATGTCGGGCGACCGGGACAGCGACACCATCAGCGGCGGCTCGGGCGCTGACATCTTCCACACCTTCGGCGACGCGGGCATTGACCGGGTGCTGGACTTCAGCCGCGCCGAGGGCGACCGGGTGCAGCTCGATCCCGGCACGACCTACAGCGTGGCCCAGGTGGGCGCCGATACGGTGATCAGCATGGGCGGCGGCGGCCAGATGACCCTGGTCGGCGTCAACATGGCGAGCCTGAGCGGCGACTGGATTTTCATCTGAAAAAGATAGGGCCGGAGGGAAAGCTGCGCTGCGGAACCTCCGGCCATCCAACCTGTTCTCCGCGGGACATTCCAACCCCGAAAAGGAGAACGCCATGGCGAGCCCTCGTATCGAAGGCGCCAAGGTGGCCGTGCTGGCCACCAACGGCTTTGAGCAATCCGAACTGGAACAGCCGGTTGCGGCCCTGACCGCGGCGGGCGCCACGGTTCATGTGATCGCCCCCAAGGGCCCTGAGATCCAGGGCTGGGAGCATCACGACAAGGGGCGCACCACGCCCGTCGACGTGGAACTGGCCAAGGCCAAGGCGGGCGAATATGACGCGTTGGTTCTGCCAGGCGGCGTCATCAACCCCGACGCCCTGCGCCTGGAGAAAAAGGCCATCGCCTTCATCGGCGAGTTCGTGAAGGCCGGAAAGCCCATCGGCGCCATCTGCCACGGTCCCTGGACCCTGATCGACGCCGGCGGCGTCGAGGGCAAGACCATGACCTCCTGGCCCTCCCTTGAGACAGACCTGAAAAACGCCGGCGCCAAGTGGGTCGACAAGGAGGTGGTGGTCGACCAGGGCCTGGTCACCTCGCGCAAGCCCGACGACATCCCGGCCTTCTGCAAGAAGCTGATCGAGGAGATCGCCGAAGGTCGCCACGCCGCGGCCGCCTAAGCTGCCGGTCCGAGCCTGACGGCGTCGCCCTGGTCACAGGGCCGCAGCACCAGCTATAGGGCGGGGAGCAAGCCTGGAGCATCGCCCATGTCCGCCTCCCCGCCCGTCATGCTTTTGTCCCACGTCATGCTTGGCCCCATGCAGGCCGGCCTGGAAGCCAAGGGCTACCGCGTGGTCCGTCGGTGGGACCTGGCCGACGCTGATCGCGCCGAGGTGGTCGCCATCGCCCATGCCGGCGAGGTGGTCCTGGAGCCCGAATTCCTGACGAGCCTGCCGAAGCTCGCCCTGATCGCCAATATCAGCGTCGGCTACGATGGGGTGGACGTGCCTTGGTGCCGGGCCCGCGGGATCGAAGTCACCCACGCCGACGGGCTCAACGCCGAGGATGTGGCCGACCACGCCGTCGGCCTGCTGGTCGCGTCCTGGCGCAACATCGTCGAGGGCGACCGCCATGTGCGCGAGGGCCGATGGGCGCCCGACGACCGGCTGGGCGCGCGCCCGGCGCTCAAGGGCCGCAAGGTGGGCGTGGTCGGCATGGGTCATATCGGCCAAGCCTGCGCCGTCCGCGTCGAGGCCTTTGGCCTGGAGGTGGCGTGGTGGGGGCCGAACCCCAAACCCGATCTGCGCTGGCCCCGGGCCGACAGCCTCCTCGCCCTGGCGGAGGCCAGCGACATCCTGATCGTCGCCTGCCGCGCCGACGCCTCCAATCGCAACCTGATCTCGCAGGAGGTCATCGAGGCCCTGGGGCCGCGGGGCCTGCTGGTCAATGTGGCCCGCGGTTCGGTGGTCGATGAAGACGCCCTGATCGCAGCGCTGAAGGACAAGCGCCTGGGCCGTGCGGCCCTGGACGTCTTCTGGCAGGAGCCGACCCCGGCGGCCCGCTGGACCGACATACCCAATATCGTGCTCTCGCCTCACTCGGCGGGAGGCACTCTGGAATCCATTCCCAAGATGATCGGGCAGGCTCAGGAAAACCTGCGCCGCCACTTCGCCGGAGAGCCGCTGCTCAGCCCGGTTCCCTGAGGTCGCGGGCGTGACATTCGCGTGAATCGTCCGACGGGCCTGAACTCGACGAGGCGACAGGCATTCCAACTGGCCACCAGTTTCGGGTCAGTCTCATGCACGCTTATGCCGCCCCCCTATCCGTCCCACCCACGGGGGCGTTCATGGATCTTTGCCGCCTTTATGATGTCCTGCTCACCGAGGAGGCGCCCACGCTCCCGGAGACAGCGCGAACGGATCTGCGCGCCTTCGCCCGGCTGTTCGACCTGGCCCTGGAAGAGGCCTGCGAGGCTGAGGTGTGGGCGGCCGTCCGCCAGCGCCTGGCAGACGACCTGGCGCCGGCCCTACAGGTGGCCGCCGAATGGGGCTATGAGGATCAGAAGCAGGCCGCCTGACCTCCAGCTCAGGCTTGACATAATCACATAAGGATATCTTTATGTGACCCATGGCGCTTTCCACCGTTCAGGTTGTCGATGTCTTGCGCGCGGCGGGCGAGCCGACGCGTTTGCGCATCCTCGCCCTGCTGGCCCACGAGGAGCTGGCGGTGCTGGAGATTTGTCGTGTGCTGGACCAAAGCCAGCCCCGCGTTTCCCGCCACCTCAAACTGCTGGCCGAGGCCGGCCTGGTGGAGCGGTTTCCCGATGGCGCCTGGGTCTTCTATCGCCTGGTGACGTCCGGCGAGGCCCGCCGGCTGGTTGACGAGGTGCTCGATGTCATCGAGCCCGACGACCCCGCCCTGGCCCGGGACGCCGAACGGCTGCGCACCGTCCAGGCCGAGCGCGAGACCGAGGCCGGCGCCTATTTCGCCCGTAACGCCGCTCGCTGGGACGAGATCCGCGCCCTCTACGTCGCCGATGAAGCCGTCGAAGCGGCGATCCGCAAGGCCGCCGGCCCTGGCCCCTTCCGCCGCCTGGTGGACCTGGGCTCGGGCACCGGCCGGATGCTGACCCTGCTGGGGCCTCAAGCCGAGCAGGCGCTGGGCCTCGACCTGTCGCAACAGATGCTCAACATCGCCCGCAGCCATGTGGGCAAGGCGGGCCTGGATCACTGCGAGCTGCGGCACGGGGACATCTTCGGCACCCGGCTGCCGGACGAGAGCGCCGATCTCGTCGTGGTCCATCAGGTGCTGCACTATCTCAACGAGCCCGCGGTCGCCGTGCGCGAGGCCGGACGCCTCGTGGCGGCGGGCGGTCGCCTGCTGATCATCGACTTCGCCCCCCACGGCCTGGAACATCTCCGCGACGAGCATCAACATCGTCGTCTGGGCTTCTCCGACGCCGAGATGGAGCGCTGGCTGGAAGACGCCGGTCTGGGCCAGATCCAGGCCAGCGCCCTGCCGCCGACCCAGGCCGCCGGCCTGACCATCAAGATCTGGAGCGCCGAGCGCGCGCCGCTCCGCAAAAGGACCGCCGCATGACCTTTGTCCCTCCCAACGCCCTGGGTCCTGTCGCCCGCGCTGGCGCCGGCGTGGGCCAGCGCCCGTCGGTGTCCTTCGAATTCTCGCCGCCCAAGGGACCCAAGAGCGAGGCGAGCCTCTGGGAGGCGATCCGCCGCCTGGAGCCGCTGAACCCCACCTTTGTGTCGGTGACCTATGGCGCCGGCGGCTCCACCCGCGACCGCACCCATCGCACGGTGGTGCGGATGCTCAAGGAAACTACCCTCAAGCCCGCCGCCCACCTGACCTGCGTCGAGGCCAGCCGGGCCGAGGTGGACGAGGTGATCCAGGACTATTGGGACGCCGGCATCCGCCATATCGTCGCCCTGCGCGGCGATCCCCCCGGGTCGCTCGGCGGCGCCTATACGCCGCGATCCGATGGCTATCAGAACGCCACGGAGCTGACCGCCGGCATCCGGGCTATCGCGCCCTTCGATGTCAGCGTCGGCCTCTATCCGCAGATCCACCCGGAAAGCCCGTCCGTGGACCACGACATCGACGTGCTGAAGGCCAAGATCGACGCGGGCGCAACCCGGGCGATCACCAACTTCTTCTTCGATATCGATGGCTATCTGCGGTTCATCGACAAGATCCGCAAGGCGGGCGTGACCATCCCGATCCTGCCGGGGATCATGCCGGTCTCCAGCTTCGAGGGCCTGTCGACCATGTCTCAGCGGATCGGGGTGACCATCCCGGGCTGGCTGTCCAACCTGTTTGAGGGCCTCGACCAGGACCCGGAGACCCGCAAGCTGGTCGCCGCCTCGGTGGCCACCGAAATGTGCGCCCGCCTGTCCGAGGAAGGCTTCTCGGACTTCCACTTCTACACGCTCAACCGGGCCGACCTCGTCTACGCCATTTGCCGGGTGCTCGGCGTGCGAGAGGCAGGTCCTGCTCCTACGGAGGCCGCCGCATGAACCTGAAAAGCCTGATCCTCGGCGCCGCGGGCGCCCTTCTGATCGCCAGCGGCGTCCAGGCCCAGTTGCCGACGGGCTGGAGCGCGCCGGGCGAGCCGCTGCATATCGCCGATAACTTCTACTATGTGGGCACCGAGTCCATCGCGGTCTATCTGATCACCACGCCGGAGGGGCACATCCTGGTCGACGGCGCCATGCCCACCAGCGCACCGCTGGTCCTGGCCTCGATCCGCGAGCTCGGCTTTGAGCCCAAGGATGTGAAGGTGATCCTCAACACCCACGCCCACTTCGACCACACCGGCGGCCTGGCCGATCTGAAGGCCGCCACAGGCGCGACCCTGGCCGCCAGCGCGGGCGACCGCGGGGCGCTGGAAAGCGGAACCTATCCTGGCTCGGAAGAGGTCGAGATCTTCGCCTTCAAGCCCGTGGCCGTGGACCGGGTGCTGCAGGACGGCGACAAGGTGGAACTGGGCGGCGTGGCGCTGAGCGCCCACCTGACACCGGGCCATTCGCCGGGCTGCACCACCTGGACCTTCCCCCTGGAGGTGGACGGCCAGACCCGTCAGGCGATGATCTATTGCTCCACTTCGGTGGCCGCCAATCGCCTGGTCTCGGCCGACAAGGGCCCGCAGTATCCCGGCATCGTCGGCGACTATGAGCAGACCTTCGCGCGGCTGAAGACCATGAAGGCCGACGTCTTCCTGGCGCCGCACGCCGAACAGTTTGGCCTGGCGAAGAAGCGCGCCGCCATGAGGGAGGGCGGGCCAAGCCCCTTCGTCGATCCCACGGAATTGCAGAGGGTGGTCGCCGCGAGCGAGGCCGCCTTCCGCACAGAGCTGGCCAAACAGCAGGAGGCCGCCCAATGAGCCACGTCCATCCCGGCCGCGCCCAGCGCATCGAAGCCCTCAAGGCCGCCGCCAAGGAGCGCATCCTGATCCTGGACGGCGCCTGGGGCGTCATGATCCAGAAGCGCAAGCTGGCGGAGGCCGACTATCGCGGGGACCGGTTCAAGGACCATCCCGTCGACATGAAGGGCAACAACGACATCCTCTGCCTGACGCGGCCCGACATCATCGCCGAGCTGCACGACCAGTACTACGCGGCCGGCGCCGACATCTCAGAGACCAATACCTTCTCGGCCACCACCATCGCCCAGGCCGACTATGAGGCGGGCGAGGCGGTCTATGACATCAACTTCCAGGGTGCAAAGATCGCCCGCGAGGTGGCCGACCGCTGGACGCAGAACGAGCCGGACAAGCCGCGCTTCGTCGCCGGCTCCGTCGGTCCGCTGAACCGCATGCTGTCCATGTCCTCGGACGTGAACGATCCGGGGGCGCGGACGGTGACCTTCGACCAGGTCTACGAGGCCTATCGCCAGCAGATGATCGCCCTGCATGACGGGGGCGTGGACCTGTTCCTGATCGAGACCATCACCGATACGCTCAACTGCAAGGCGGCCATCAAGGCGATCCTTGACCTGGAAGACGAGGGCTATGAGCCCCTGCCGATCTGGATCTCCGGCACCATCACCGACCGCTCGGGCCGCACCCTGTCGGGCCAGACGGTGGAGGCCTTCTGGAACTCGGTGCGCCACGCCAAGCCCTTCGCCATCGGCCTGAACTGCGCGCTCGGCGCCGACCTGATGCGGCCGCACATCGCCGAGCTGGCGCGGATCGCCGACACGCTCGTCTCGGCCTATCCCAATGCCGGCCTGCCCAACGCCATGGGTGAGTATGACGAGAGCCCCGACCAGACCGGCCACCAGCTGCACGAATGGGCTGCGAGCGGCCTGGTCAACATCCTCGGCGGCTGCTGCGGCACGACCCCGGACCACATCCGCCACGTGGCCGACGAGGTCCGCGGCATGACCCCGCGCCAGCCGCCGGAGCGCGCCACCGCCCTGCGCCTGGCCGGCCTGGAGCCGTTCGAGCTGGCCTGAACCCTTGGCTTGCCCTTCGCCATGCGGGAGAAGGGCTGTTGAAGAACCTATGACGCTGCGCCCCTGGCTGCGGCGCGACCGTCTATCGGAGCCTCATGCGTCCCACCTTCATCAATATCGGCGAGCGGACCAATGTCACCGGATCGGCCAAGTTCAAGAAGCTGATCATCGAGGGCGACTTCAACGCCGCCCTGTCGGTGGCCCGCCAGCAGGTGGAGGCCGGCGCCTCGGTCATCGACGTGAACATGGATGAGGGCCTGCTGGATTCGCAAGCCGCCATGGTCACCTTCCTCAACCTGATGGCCGCCGAGCCCGACATCGCCCGGGTCCCGGTGATGATCGACTCGTCCAAGTGGGAGGTGATCGAGGCCGGCCTGCGCTGCGTGCAGGGCAAGTCCATCGTCAACTCCATCAGCCTGAAGGAAGGCGAGGCCAAGTTCGTCGAGCAGGCCAAGGCCTGCCTGCGCTATGGGGCCGCCGTCGTGGTCATGGCCTTCGACGAGCAGGGCCAGGCCGACACTGCAAAGCGGAAGGTGGAGATCTGCACCCGGGCCTATCGCAAGCTGGTGGACGAGGTCGGCTTCCCGCCCGAGGACATCATCTTCGACCCCAACATCTTCGCCGTGGCGACGGGGATCGAGGAGCACGACAACTACGCCGTCGATTTCATCGAGGCGACCAAGGCGATCAAGGAAAGCCTGCCCTATGCGCGGGTCTCTGGCGGGGTCTCCAACGTCTCCTTCTCGTTCCGCGGCAACGAGCCGGTGCGCCGCGCCATCCACTCGGTCTTCCTCTACCACGCCATCCAGGCCGGCATGGACATGGGCATCGTCAACGCCGGCGACCTGCCGGTCTATGACGAGATCCCGGCCGAACTGCGCGAGGCGGTGGAGGATGTGATCCTCAACCGGCCGCAGCGGACCAATATCTCCAACACCGAGCGGCTGGTGGAGCTGGCGCCCAAGTACAAGGGCGGCAAGAGCGAGTCCAAGGGTCCCGACCTCGCCTGGCGCGAAGGCGATGTGGCCGAGCGGCTGAAGCACGCCCTGGTCAAGGGCATCACCGAGTTCATCGAGGCCGACACCGAGGAGGCTCGCCAGCAGGCCGAACGGCCGCTGCACGTCATCGAAGGCCCCCTGATGGCTGGGATGGACGTGGTCGGCGACCTGTTCGGCTCAGGCAAGATGTTCCTGCCCCAGGTGGTCAAGTCCGCCCGGGTGATGAAGCAGGCCGTGGCCTATCTGATGCCCTTCATGGAGGCCGAGAAGGAGGGCAAGCCCCGCGAGGCCGCCGGCAAGATCCTAATGGCCACGGTGAAGGGCGACGTCCACGACATCGGCAAGAACATCGTCGGCGTGGTCCTGCAGTGTAACAATTATGAGGTCATCGACCTGGGCGTCATGGTCCCGGCCGACCGCATCCTGGACGAGGCCAAGGCCCACGGGGTCGATATCATCGGCCTGTCAGGCCTGATCACGCCGTCCCTGGACGAGATGGTCTTTGTCGCCGCCGAGATGGAGCGCCGCGGCTTCGACATCCCCCTGCTGATCGGCGGGGCGACCACGTCCAAGACCCACACGGCGGTGAAGATCGCGCCATCCTACAAGGCCGGCTCCACCACCTATGTGCTGGACGCCAGCCGGGCCGTCGGCGTGGTCTCGGGCCTCCTGTCGCCGGGCGAGCGCGACCGCATCCAGGCCGAGACGGCGGCTGAATACGTCAAGGTGCGCGAGCAGTACGCCCGGGGGCTTACCAACCGCGCCCGCTCCAGCCTGGCGGAGGCCCGCGCCAAGGCCTTCTCCATCGACTGGGCCGACTATGATCCGCCCAGGCCCAGTTTCACGGGGCTGCGCAGCTTCGAGGCCTGGGACCTGGAGGATTTGGCCGCCCATATCGACTGGACGCCCTTCTTCGCCTCCTGGCAGCTGGTGGGCCGCTTCCCGCAGATCCTGGAGGACGACGTGGTCGGCGAGGCGGCCCGCAACCTCTATGCCGACGCCCAGGCGATGCTGAAGACCATCGTCGAAGAGAAGTGGTTCACCGCCAAGGGCGTGGTGGGCTTCTGGCCGGCCAACGCTGATGGCGACGACGTGGTGGTCTATGCCGACGAGACCCGGGTGACCGAACTCGCCCGTTTTCACACCCTGCGTCAGCAGATCGCCAAGACCGGCGACAAGGCCAATGTGGCGCTGGCCGACTTCATCGCGCCCATCGGGACCAAGCCCGACTGGATCGGCGGCTTCGCCGTCACCGCCGGCCACGGCGAGGCGGCTATCGCCGAGCGGTTCAAGGCTGCCGACGACGACTACAACGCCATCCTGGCCGCCGCCCTGGCCGACCGCCTGGCCGAGGCCTTCGCCGAGGCCATGCACCGCAAGGTCCGCACCGAGCTCTGGGGCTTTGCGCCCGACGAGCCCTTCGACATCGACGCCCTGATCTCCGAAAAGTACCAGGGCATCCGCCCGGCGGCCGGCTATCCGGCCCAGCCCGACCACACGGAGAAGGAAACCCTGTTCCGTCTGCTGGACGCCACGGAGAAGACCGGCATCGCGCTCACCGAGAGCTTCGCCATGACCCCGCCCTCGTCGGTGTCGGGGCTCTATTTCGCCCACCCCCAGTCGCACTATTTCGGGGTCGGACGGATCGAGAAGGACCAGGTCGAGGACTATGCCCGCCGCAAGGGCTGGGACCTGAAGAAAGCCGAGCGCTGGCTCAGCCCCATCCTCAACTACGAGCCCTGAGGCCGGGCCGTCGCAGGGACAGGCCCTGCGACGCGGCGGCGTAGCCTCTCAGGATTCCCATCGCCCACGAAAAAGGGGCGGCGCACGCAGCGCCGCCCCAGTTCGTTTCGCCAAAGGCTTCTGGTCTTAGAAGCGCTTGGTGACGTTCACCTTGTAGTAGCGGCCGAGCGGGTTGGCCGTGAAGGGGTCGTAGGACAGGTCCAGGCGCGCGAACGGCGGGTCCTGGTCGAACACGTTGATCACCGAGGCGCTGACCGTCGTGTCCCAGGGCAGGAACACGCGATAGGCGATGTCGGTGGTCACGAAGGCGTCGATCTTCTGACCGTCCGGACCGTTGGAGAAGGTCGCCGAGCCCGCACGGGTGTCGACCATGTTGTCGATGTAGCGGATGGTCGCCCGGACGTTGTGAATGTCGCGGGTGTACTCGGTGTAGAACGACCCGCGCCATTGCGGTTGAGAGCCGTAGCCGAGGTAGTCCATCGTGCCGACATAGTCGGTGGCCGGGGCGACTTCGACGCCTTCGATGACATTGGCGTCGACGGCGTATTCCAGGACATAGGTCAGGTCGGCGCCGAAGTTCATGTCGCCGCCCAGCACGTCCCGGGCCCGGTAGGTGGCCGAGAAGTCGAGGCCGCTGGTCTTCACGTCCGGACCGTTCACGAAGTTGATGCGGACCCGGTTGATCGCCGAGGCGCTGCAGGCGCCCGTGAAGGTGATCCGCGACAGCAGCGCCGCAAACTCAGGATTGGCGCAGTTGTTCGCCCCAGCCGCCCCGTTGGGGAAGATGGTGTTGACGATGTCGGAGCCCGACTCGTTGTCGATCGGACCTTCGAAGTCGAACGCCCAGTAATCGATCGAGGCGCGGAAGTCGCCGAAGTCGAACAGGGCGCCGAGGTTCAGCGTCACCGCCTCTTCCGGCTCCAGGTTCGGGTTGCCGAAGGTGTCATAGGCTCGGTAGCCGCCCGCCGCGGTGGTGTAGGCCAGCGAGGTGGTCGACGACGAGGTGATCTGGGTGATCGGCGGGGCGCGGAAGGTGGTGCCAGCCGAGGCGCGGAACGCCAGCCAGTCGGACGCCTGCCAGCGGAGCGCCACCTTGGGGTTGGTGGTGGAGCCGACATTGCCGCCGTAGTCCTCGTGACGCACCGCCAGGGTGGCGGTGATGTCGTTGGTGATCGGAACGCTCAGTTCGCCGAAGGCCGAGACGACCGACTGGTCGAGGTCATAGTCCGACAGGGCGCCGAAGAAGCTGAACGGGCCGTTCTGGGCCGCGCAGGTGGCGGCCGGATTGATCGAGGAGTCGGGGCAGGGGCTGACGGCGACGTTGGTGAAGTCGCTGTTCTGACGCTCCAGACCGCTCCAGCGATACTGGGCGCCGGCGGCCCAGCCGATCTCGCCGCCGCCAAAGTCGATCGGCAGCCGGCCGTTGAACACCAGGTCGGCGGTGTAGAGCTGCGAGCGGATCGAATAGGCGTATTCGTCGAAGATGTAGTCCAGGACTTCGCGGCTGTTCTTGGTGCTCGCCACGTAGTTCGGGTTGGTCCGCCCGTCCACCGCATTGGCGTCGATGCCGGAGGAGAAGGGGTTGAACCAGAGGCAGCCGTTGGCGCCCGGGGTCGTGCCCGAGCAGTTGAAGCCGCCGAGGCCTTTGAGCGCCTGTTGCAGGCGACCGACCAGGATGTCGGGCGTGGCGACGTCGCTGGTGTCGTCCATGTAGGTCATGGAGGCGTCCCAGCCGATGCCGCCGCCGAACTCGAACTCGCCCTTCAGGCTCGCCGAGATGCGATAGGCGTCGAAGCGACGCTTGTCTTCCTTGCCGAGGCCCTCGAACAGGTCGTTGCCGTCAACGCCGATCGGACGCCAGGCGACGGAGGTGAAGAGGCCGGCCGTGGCGGCCGAGGCGGGAATCTGGCCCGGATAGGTCGCCAGCATGGCCTGCAGGCCGGGATTGGCGGACGGAACGAAGAAGCCGTTGCCCTGGATCTTGGTGGTCAGGGCCGAGGACGGGAAGTTGTTCGGCGGATAGGAGGGCGAGGAGGCTTCGCTCGACACGTCATGGCCGGCATAGAGAGCCTCGACATGGAAGGTCGTGGTGTCATCGATGTCGAAGTTGAACTCGCCGTACAGCTGCCATTGGTCTTCTTCCTCGATGAGGTTGTTGAAGCCCACATACTGGAATTGGCAGAGCGAGCCCGTCTGCGGCCCGGAAATCACGTTACAGGCCGGATCGGTCACCGGGTTGGTGTAGGTGACGCCGCCGTTCGTGCTGGACAGGAACAGGCCGGGATTGCCGAAGGAGGACCAGCCGCCCTGCGGGTTTTCGGCGTAGGAGCGGATCGCGAAGTCGCGCTCGGTCGTCGAGAGCGGCGAACGGTGGCGATAGCCAGCGGTCAGCAGCATGCTCGACCGGTCGCCGGTGTGGCCGTAGGCGACGCTGGTGTTGTACTCGCCGTCCGAGCCGTCGATCGCCGAATAGCCAGCCTGGAGCTCCAGACCGTCGAAGTTCTTGCGGGTGATGAAGTTGACCACGCCGCCGATGGCGTCGGAGCCGTAGGTGGCGGCCGCGCCGTCCTTCAGCACTTCGACCCGGCCGATGGCGGCGCTCGGGATCAGGTTGGTGTCCACATAGATGGAGCCGGGCGAGGTGGCCATGCGGCGGCCGTTGAACAGCACCAGGGTGCGCTCGGCGCCGAGGCCGCGGAGGTTGGCGCTGCTGGTGCCGGTCGTCTGGCCGGCGCCGAACTGGTTGGATTCACCGACGACGCCCTGCATGGCGGGGATCGACTTCATCAGGTCGACGGTCGAGGGGGAGCCCTGCTTCTGAAGTTCGTCATTGCCGATGACGTTGACGGGCAGGGCGGCGTCTTCCGGCGTGCCCGCGATGAACGAGCCGGTGACGACGATCTCTTCAACCACGGTGGGCGCGTTTCCGCCCGTGGTTTGAGCCGCGGCCTGACCAGCCGAAAGGGCCGTGGCGACGGCGAGGACCGAAGCGGTCACCAGATAATGCGAGCTTCTCATGCGTTTCCCCGTATTGCTTAATTTAGCGGCAGAGCGATCAAATCTGACCGCCAGCGCGCTTAGTGGCGTGCCCGGCGGATAAAAATCAAGGTTCCTGCGCGAGGCGGCCAGAAAAGCGCAGGAAGAAACTGCGCTGCAGCGTCAAAAATACTATGTCACATAGGTATACATAACGATGATCCGTCAAATATGACGACGGCGTCACCTCGGGCCATCAAAAAAAGCCGTAATAAATCAACGAGACATATTCTTCCGTAGCGTCAAAATAAGCCGCGGCGCCAAACTGTCGCATTCGCGCCACACCACCCAAGGAAATTGACGTTGCGGCGCCGAAGAGGCGAGATCCAGCCCCAGGGCGAGCCATACCCAATCCTTTACAGGTTCACTAATCCTTGTGCTGCGAAGGAATCAGGGCGGGGCAAGGGCCAGAACCTTGCCGCCTCAACATGGTGCGCTGCGCCGTGGAGGCCAAGAAAAAGGGGACGGCCAGACTGGCCGCCCCCAAAGATCAGTCCGTGTAACCGGACTTAGAACTTCTTGCGCAGGCCAAGCTTGAAGTTACGGCCGTACACATTCCCGATCGCCGGGTCGTAGGAATACTCGATCCGCGAGGCCGACGGATCTTCGTCGGTCACGTTGAGGATCGAGGCGGTCAGGGTCGTGTTCCAGGGCAGGAACACGCGGTAGGTCAGGTCGAGGGTCGCGAACGGATCGACCTCCTGGCCGAAGGTGATCAGCTGGCAGCCAGTGGTCGCCGCCGCATTGGCCACCGTGCAGGGAACGGCCGAGAAGCCGGTGTTCACCACGGTCGGGCCACGGTTGTCGGTCACGCCGTCGATGTAGTTGACCGTGGCGCGCACATTGTGCGGACCGTTGTCATACTCGGCGAAGAAGGCGCCGCGCCATTCCGGGATGGTGCCGGGCAGGCGGTCATAGTTGGCGAAGCCCACGGCCTCGTAGGAGTCGGTCACCGTCACGCCGTTGAGGATGAAGGCGTCCTGCTCGTATTCGAGGACATAGCTGACCGTGGCGTTCAGGCTGACCTGGCCGCCGAAGACATCACCCGGATAGTCGTAGTCCAGGGTGACGTCGACGCCCGAGGTGCGCAGTTCCGGACCGTTAACCAGGTCGGACTGGATCCGGGAGATGTCCGACCCCATGGTCACGCCCTGAACGCAGGCGTTGTTGTTGGAGAAGGTCACCAGGTAGCGCAGCGGATCGGCGCAGTCGACGAACTGAGCGCCGTTGCCGGGGCCGTTGCCGACCGCATTGCCGATGACGTTGGCCGGCACGCGGACGATCTGGTCCTCGAGCTTGATGCTCCAGTAGTCGACCAGGGCGCGGAAGTCGCCGAAGTCAGCCACGGCGCCGACGCTGTAGGTGAAGGCCTTTTCCGGGCCGATCGACGGATTGCCGAAGGCGTCCACGGACTTGAAGGCGTTGCCCGCAGCCTGGATGCCCGACAGACCCGTCGCGCCGCCGGGAGCCCGGTCGGTCGGGGTCGGACCCCGGAAGGTGGTGCCGACCGAACCGCGCAGGGACAGCCAATCGGTGGTGTCCCACTTCATCGACAGCTTGGGGTTGGTCGTAGAGCCGGTCTCGCCGCCGTAGTCCTCGAAGCGCACGGCCAGGGCGGCGTTGAGGTTGTCCAGGATCGGCAGGTTCATTTCACCGAACACCGCGTAGATCGACTCGTCCACGTAATAGGGCTGCGACTGCCCCAGGAACATGTAGGGGCCGGTCTGGATGGCGCAACTCGTATCGCCCGGCACGGGGCAGGGCGTGATGTTGCGGTCATAGAAGTCACTGCCCAGGCGACGGGTCTGTTCGGACGAACGCCATTGTGCGCCGGCCGCCCAGTTGACGACGCCGCCCGGCAGCTCGAAGCCGGTGGAGCCGTTGAACACCAGGTCGAGGACGTAGAGCTCGTTGGTGGTCTCGCCGATCTGGTCGTCATAGAGCCAGCGCGACAGGGCCGGGCTGTTGGCCTGGGCCGGGTCGTAGGTCGGGTTGGCGCCGCCCAGGATCGGGTTGCCCGGATAGGCGGTGGAGAAGGGGTTCAGCCATTCACAGCCGTTGGCGCCGGGCGTGTTGCCGGTGCAGTTCGGGCCGCCCAGGCCGCGCAGGGCCTGGTCGAGACGGTTGATCAGGATGTCGCGGGTGACCCCGTAGGCCTGATTGCGCGAATAGGTGAAGGCCAGATCCCAGCCGATGCCGCCGGCGACATCGAACTCGCCCTTCAGGCCGGTGGCGATGCGGAACAGTTCGTAGGAGCGCTCGCCCTTCTGACCGTCATAGCCAAAGGCGGGATTGCCGCCGCTGGCGAACGGCCGCCACAGGGTCAGTTGCAGACCCGAGCCCGGAAGCGCCGCATAGGCGCCAGCCGCCGCCGCGCTGGCGAAGACCTGCGGGTTGGCCGCCAGGAACGACTGCACATAGGGGTTCGACTTGGGCGCGAAATACTGGGTGCTGCCCGGGCCGAACGGCCCTTGGGTCGGGGGATAGGACGGCGAGTAGCCGATGTTCGGCACATCGGTCTTCGAGTACATGCCCTCGAGGAAGAACTCGGTCGTCTCGGTGAGGTCGAAGTTCAGCTCGCCGTACAGCTGGTAGCGGTCGGTCTCTTCGATCAGGTTGGCGAAGGGAACATAGCTGTAATAGCAGGCCGGCAGCTGGCTGGCGCCGGATTGATAGACGCCTTCATAGCCGCCCACCGCGCCACAGCTAGCTTCGCGGATCGAGCCCACGGCGTCGCCGTAGTTCGGATCCGGCGTGCCCGGAATGGTCGGCAGGTCGGCGCCGAGGCGCGCGACATAGAAGCCGGGGTTGGACAGGAACGACCAGCCGCTCGGATTGGTGGTGTAGTCCTGGTAGGTCCAGTCCCGCTCGGTGGTGTCGAGTTCGGAGCGGTGCTGATAGCCGGCGGCGACGAAGGCGCTGCCGCGCTCGCCCTGCCAGCCCCAGGCGGCGCTCATATTGTACTCGCCGTCCGTGCCGTCGACGTACCGGTACTCGCCCGACACCTCGAAGCCCGAGAAGGTCTTCTTGGTGATGAAGTTGATCACGCCGCCGATGGCGTCGGAGCCGTAGGTGGCGGCTGCGCCGTCCTTCAGCAGCTCGACCCGGCCGATGGCCGCGGTCGGGATCAGGTTGGTGTCGACGCCGGTCAGCGGATCAGTCGACATGAAGCGACGGCCGTTGAACAGCACCAGGGTCCGCTGCGGGCCAAGGCCGCGCATGTTGATCGAGCCCGCGCCGATGGAGCCTTGGGCTGAGGTGGAGAACTGGTTGGTGTCACCCAGGACCGGGCCGCTGATCGTCAGTGACTTGATCAGTTCGGTCGTGGAGGGCGAGCCCTGCTTTTCCAGTTCCGCAGCGCTGATGACATCCACCGGCAGGGCGGCGTCCTCAGGCGTACCGGCGATGAATGAGCCGGTGACGATAATTTCCTCGACCTCGGTCTGGGCTGAAGCCTGACCCGCCGCAAGGCTGAGAGCGAGGGCGACAGCCAAGGTCGAGGCCGTCGACAAGTATTTTGAACTCCTCACACGTTTCCCCTTCGAGCTTAAGAAGCATCCTGGATCAAAACCGATCCGATGGGGCGTAATGACGGGTCAGAGACTAATAAATCAAGACCAGCGTTTGTATCTGTTGTTCAATTACACTGTAGATAGAATGCGGTTCCGTCAGATATAAATGAGTTATTACCTTATATAGCGATGATATGCCAAAATTGGCGAGGCCTATGCCTGTGGGCATAAGAAATCTTCAATAAAATCAACGCCGAAAAAAGATGTCAGCGTCAAAATTCCCGTCGGGTCGCGGCGCTGTCACGTTCTCGCCACACCAGGTCCAAAATCGGGCCATCGACCGATTTTTTGCGCTGGATGAGCTCAAAGGGAACGTTTGGCTGTCCTTCGCGCAGAAAAAAGCCCCGGGGCGGGACGAATCCACGCCGTCGGGGCGACTTGTCTTGCGAAGCTTGAAGTTTGTGTCAGCCGCCCGGCGGCGGCTCGACGACGGCCCCGCCACCTGCGCCGGTGTCTTGAGGCGCGGCGCCACCATCGCCGTCCACAGCCGGCGCCCCGCCGGCCACCGGCCCGGGCTCGGCGGTGAGGTCGAAGGCTGGCCCCATCAGGGCGGCCCGCTGCTCCAGAACCGTCGCCGTGGCCTCGCACCGGGCCGGCAGGGTCCAGCTCATCCATTCCTGGGCCAGCCGCGCCTTGGGCAGGTCGTTGGCTCTGCTCCAGGTGATGCGGCCCCGCCGGATGGCGTCGGCGCCGTGGGCGTTGATCGGCCGTGGGCTGGCCTTTTCGGCCGCCTCCATGGCCCGGCTGAACAGGGCGAGATTCTCGGCGCTCAGCTCGTCGAGCTCGTCATAGACCTTGAGGTCGTCCTCAAGGGAGGAGCCCGGTCTGCGGAAGGTGGTTTCGATGCGGGTCACTTCCGGCATCACCTGGTCGCGCAGGCCCTTGTGGGCCGACAGGGCGCCATAGCACCAGGCCACCAGGCCGTAGGGATCGCGGGGCGCGCCCGGCGGAAAGGCCGCCTCGACGGTCTCGGCCGCTGCTTCGGGGGGCGCCGCGGCGATGGCTTCAGCGGCCTCGGCGTCTTGCGCCATGAGGGCCAGGGCGAACAGGAGCGGGGAAATCACGAAGAGTCACCTCGAAGATCTGGTCAGTCGGCCGGCGCCGATCCGTATCCCCCGCCCCCGGGCGTCTGGATCTCAATGGCGTCTCCGGGCTCGACCTGAATGGAAAAACAGCCCGGCAGGTCCTTTACCTCGCCGGCCGCGGTGATCAAAGCCTGCCGGCCGGGCAGGCCAGGGCCGCCCCCGGCCAGACCCTGCGGCGCGTGGGTGCGGCGCGTGGACAGCAGAGCGGCCTCCATGGGGCTCAGGAACCGCAGCCGCCGGACCACGCCGTCGCCGCCGCGGCGGTCGCCTTCGCCGCCGGAGCCCGGCCGCAGCGCGAAGGTTTCGAGGCGCACCGGATAGCGGCGCTCCAGAATCTCAGGATCCGTCAGCCGCGAATTGGTCATGTGGGTGTGGACGCCGCTGGCGCCGTCATGATCGGCGCTCGCGCCGGCCCCGCCGCAGATGGTCTCGTAGTACTGGCGGGTGGCGTCGCCGAAGGTGAAGTTGTTCATGCTGCCCTGGGCGCAGGCCATGACGCCGAGCGCGGCGTAGAGGGCGTCCACCACGTGCTGGCTGGTCTCCACATTGCCGGCCACCACCGCAGCCCCTGGGGCCGGATCGAGCATGGAGCCTGGCCGGGTGAGGATATCCAGCGGCGCCAGACAGCCGGCGTTCAGGGGGATGTCGTCGTCCACCAGGGTGCGGAACACATAGAGGGCGGCCGCATCGACGATGGAGGCCGGGGCGTTGAAGTTGGAGTCCAGCTGGTCGGCGCTCTCGCGGAAATCCAGGGTGGCGGAGCCTGCCGCTGCGTCCACCGAGGTGCGAACAACGATCCGGCCGCCGCCATCCATGGGCAGGTCGGCATAACCATCGGTGAGACGCCCCAGGGCGCGGCGCACGGCCGCCGTGGCGTTCTCCTGGACGAAACCCATATAGCGGGTGACGAGATCTGCGCCGAAGGCCTCGATCATGGCCGAGACCGCCTCGCCGCCGGCGCGGCAGGCTGCGATCTGGGCCTTCAGATCGGCGATGTTCCGATCCGGCGCCCGCGCGGGCCAAGCGCCGGCGCCCAGGGCCGCGCGCACGTCAGACTCCAGGAACCGGCCGTCCTGCATGATCGGCAGGGCGTCCAGCAGCACGCCCTCTTCGGCGATGGTGCGGGAGAAAGGTGGCATGGAGCCGGGTTGAATCCCGCCGATGTCGGCATGGTGGCCGCGGGCGGCCACGTAGAAGCTAGGAAGCGCGGCCTCGCCGACGAAGATCGGCATCACCACAGTGATGTCGGGCAGGTGGGTGCCGCCCGCATAGGGGTTGTTCAGGGCGAAGGCCTGGCCGGGACGAAGCTGGGCGTGACGGTCGCGCACCGCCCGCACGCTGGCGCCCATGGAACCCAGGTGGACGGGCATGTGCGGGGCGTTGGCCACCAGGCCGCCATCGGGATCGAACAGGGCGCAGGAGAAGTCGAGGCGCTCCTTGATGTTCACCGAATGGGCCGTCCGCTCGAGGGCCGCGCCCATGGCCTCGGCCACCCCCATGAAGCGGCGGTTGAACAGCTCCAGGGTGATCGGATCGACGTCGTCCGCCTCGGCCAGGCCGAGGCCAGCGCTAGCTCGCCCCTGTCGCTCAAGCTCGATCAGACCGTCGGCCCGCGCCACGGCGCGCCAGCCCGGCAGGACGGCGATCTGGGTGTCGTCGCGGACGATCAGGGCTGGGCCGTCCTGCTGGTCCAGGGCGCTCGCCTCGATCACCGGGACCTGTTGCGGCGCGCCATCGACGACAAAGGCGGCCAAGGTCGCCGGGGCGCTTGGCCCCGACGCTACGCCAGCGGAGGCGAGCGTGGCCCCGTCGGCCCCGTCGGCGCCGCGGGCGGTGGCCTCGGCCTCGACGCTGGCGATCAGGATGGCACGTTCGGCCTCGATGAAGCCGAACAGGCGCTGGTGGGCGGCTTCGAAGGTCTGGCGCACCGCCGTGACGGGGCCTGGCGCGGCCGGAAGCTCCGCATCGGCCCCGTCATAGCGCAGGCGAAGGGTGATCTGTGTCGCGCCGGCGTCGGCGCCCTGGGTCTCCAGGTCGAAGCGGGCCTGGTCGGTGAGTCGACCCGCGATGGCGTCAGCTGCGGCGAGGCCGGCCGCGTCCAGCGGCGTCTCCAACCCCGCCTGCCGCAGGGCGCTGACCTGGGCCTGGCCGATGCCGTAGGCCGACAGCAGGCTGCCGAAGCGGGGGCAGAGCACGCGAGTGACTCCCAGGGCCTCCGCCGTCTGGCACGCGACCTGGCCCGCCGCACCGCCAAAGGCTACCAGCCCGTGCTCGCGCGGGTCGAAGCCGCGCTCGGTGGAGATGCGGCGGATCGCCAGGGCCATCTGCTCGACGGCGATGGCGACAAAGCCCTCGGCGGCGGCCTCGGCGCTGGGGGCGCCCATGGCCTGGGCCAGGGCCGTCAGGCGCTCTCGGGCGGCGATGAGGTCGAGCGGGCCGTCGTTCCTGGGGCCGAAGACTACGGGGAATCGGCGGGGGTCGAGCCGGCCCAGCACCAGGTTGGCGTCGGTAACCGTCGCTGGCCCGCCGCGGCCATAGGCGGCCGGCCCTGGATCGGCGCCGGCGCTGTGCGGTCCCACCCGGGCGCGCAGCCCGTCGAAGGTGAGGATCGAGCCGCCGCCAGCCGCCACGGTCTCCACATCCAGCATGGGGCTGCGCAGGCGCACGCCGGCCACCTGGGCCTTGTCCCGCCGCTCCAGGCGCCCTGCATAGCGACACACATCGGTCGAGGTGCCGCCCATGTCGAAGCCCAGCACCGCCTGAGCGCCTGCGGCCTCTGCTGTGGCGGCGACCCCGACCACCCCGCCCGCAGGACCCGAGGTCACGGCGTCGCGGCCCCTGAAGGCGCGGGCCGGGACCAGCGCCCCGGCCGAGGTCATGAAGTAGAGCGGGGCGCCGGCCACCGCCTCGGCCACCTGGCGCACATAGGCCTGCAGCACGGGCGTCAGATAGGCGTCGGCCACTGTCGTCTCGGCCCGCGGCAGGAAGCGGGGCAGGGGCGAGACCTCGTGAGACAGGGCGACGAAGTCGAATCCCGCCTCCGCCGCCAGTTCGCCGGCCCGCCGCTCATGGGCGCCGTTGAGGTCCGAATGCAGGAAGGCGATGGCCACGGAGACGCAGCCCTGGGCGCGCGCCTCGGCCAGGGCCTGCCGCACCTCGCCTTCGTCCAGGGCCGCGACCACCTGGCCTGTGGCGTCCAGGCGCTCGGTCACCTCGGCGGCCATGGCGTAAAGGGGTTCGGGCCGCACGATGTTCAGGGCGAAGAGATCGGGCCGTGTCTGGTCTCCGAGGCGCAGGGCGTCACCGAAGCCCCGGGTGGTCAGGAACAAGGTCGGCGCGCCGCGGCGCTCCAGCAGCGCATTGGTCGCCACCGTCGTGCCCATGCGGATGGCGCTGACCTGATCGGCCGGAAAGGGGGCGCCCGGTTCTGCGTCCAGCACCCGGCGCATGGCCTCCACGGCGGCGTCCGCATAGGCGTTCGACGCCGACAAGAGCTTGAGCGTACGGACCTCGCCGTCGTCCCGGCGGGCGATCACATCTGTGAACGTGCCGCCCCTATCGATCCAGAAGCTCCAAAGCCTGTCCAAAACTTAACCCGCCCCATGCTGGTTTGGCGTTGTCATCAGGACGCCTTCTTCCTAAGGCTTGTGGCATTAGACCAATGAGCTTCTGGCGCAAAATCGCTGGCCTTGCCGTCCGTCTCCCCGATGCGGCAGAGTGCCCCGACTGCCCTGCCGGCCTGCCGGGGCAGGATCCCGCGTTCTCGACCGCCGTCACCGCCCTGGGCGCCAAGCTGGCGCGGGCCGATGGGGAGGTCGGACGTGCGGAGTTCGACGCCTTTTCCGAAGTCTTCCAGTCCGACGAAGCCTCCCGACCAAACATCCGGCGACTCTACAATCTGGCCCGCCAGACCACCCGCGGCTTCGAGAGCTATGCGCGGCGCCTGTCGCGGCGCTATCGCAACTGCCCGCAGATTCTCGAGGATGTGCTGGACGGCCTGTTCCACATCGCGGCCTCCGATGGTGCGGTGACCGATGACGAGATGGCCTATCTGGAGCGGGTGGCCGAACTGTTCGGCTTCTCCGAACTGGTGTTCCGCCGCCTGAAGGCGACGCATCTGGGGCTCGGCGCCGATGATCCCTATGCGGTGCTCGGCGCCCCTCGCGACGCCAGCGACGACCAGCTGCGGGCGGCCTGGAAGATCGCCTTGATCGAGAACCACCCCGACCGCGCCCGCTCCCGGGGCCTGCCGCAGGAATTCATCGAGGTCGCCGAGGCCAAGGCCAAGGCGATCAACTCGGCCTTCGAGGCGGCGATGCGAGAGCGTCGGGAAATGGCGCTGGTGGGGGCGTAGGGCGTCATCCTGTCGCCACCTTCGCTTCGGAGATTGACGTTCGGGAGCGTAAGGCGAACATATTCGTTAGCCCCCCAGATGGAGCGACCAGAGAAGATCATGGCTCAGCAGCACCCCCCGGGCGGCAAGTCGGCCCTTCAAAGCCTCACCGCGGCCGGCGGCGCGATCGCGGCGGCCATCGCGGTGGTGGTCGGTGTGGTCCTGGCCTTCGTCTTTGCGGCCACCGTGGTGGTCTTCGGCCTGGTGCTGAGCGCCCTGGTGGCGCTGGTCGCCCTGGCGGTCCGGGCCAGCCGGCTCGGCCGACGCAAATCCAGCGCGCCGGAGGATGACGGGATCATCGAAGCCCGCCATCTGGGCGGCCATAGCTGGGTGGCCTATGGCTGGAACGAGCGCGCCTAGCCCAAGCCTCTGAACGGTTGGCGCGCCACGGCGCTTGCCCCCCGTCAGGCTGGCCTCTACCCTCGATTCAAACAATCGTTGGGAGACGAAGCGAATGATCGGCGTAGTGGCGACCCTCAAGGTCCAGGACGGCAAGGGCGACGAATTCGAGGCCGTGTTCAAGGACCTCATGGCCCAGGTGAAGGCCAATGAACCGGGCTGCCTGGCCTATCAGCTCACCAAGAGCCGCACCGAGCCCGGCACCTACAAGGTGCTCGAACTCTACGCCAATGAGGACGCGCTGAAGGCTCACGGCCAGAGCGAGTACTTCAAGGCCGCGGGTCCGAAGATGGGGCCCTGCCTCGCCGGCCGACCGGAAATCGAATATCTCGACGCCGTTCAGTAGGCGCGACCAGAATCTTTGCAGAGCCCGGGACCTCGTCGCAGGTCCCGGGCTTTCGCATGTCTGGGTCCTGCGTGGGGCCGCTGACAGAATTTCTACAGTGACGGCTGGGGCGACTTGTCCTTAGGGTCTGTTCGAACGAACGTTTGAATGGAGTTACCATGGCCGTCGACGCCCTCTTCCGCCCCTTCAGCTACAAGGGCCTGCACCTCAAGAACCGGATCGTCATGGCGCCCATGACACGGTCCTTCTCGCCGGGCGGGGTGGCGACGGAGGAGGTCGCTCAGTACTATCGCCGCCGCGCCGAGGCCGATGTCGGCCTGATCATTTCCGAGGGCACGGGCGTTAATCGGCCCGCTTCGATCAATGACAAGAACGTGCCGCGCTTCCATGGCGAGGCCGAACTCGCCGCCTGGAAGCGGGTCATCGACTCTGTCCACGAGGTCGGCGGCAAGATGGCGCCCCAACTGTGGCATGTGGGCGCCGTGCGCACCCGCGATCCGGAATGGACCCCCCCGGGCCCCTATGACAGCCCGTCTGGCCTGTCGCGTCCGGGCAAGGAATTCGGCAAGGGCATGACCGACGAGGAGGTGGCCGACGCCATCGCCGCCTTCGCCCAGGCCGCCGCCGACGCCAAGGCGCTCGGCTTCGACGCCGTCGAACTTCATGGCGCCCATGGCTATCTGATCGACCAGTTCTTCTGGGACGGCACCAATGTCCGCGAGGACGCCTATGGGGCCAAGGACCTGCCCGGCCGCGCCCGCTTCGCCGCCGACATCCTGCGCGCCGTGCGTCAGGCCGTGGGGCCGGACTATCCGGTGATCATCCGGATCAGCCAGTGGAAGCAGCAGGACTATGAAGTGAAGATGGCCGCCAATCCCAAGGAGATGGAGGCCTGGCTCGGCGCGCTGACGGCGGCCGGCGCCGACATGCTGCACTGCTCGCAGCGCCGCTTCTGGGAGCCGGAATTCGAAGGCTCTGACCTGAACTTTGCCGGCTGGGCCAAGAAGCTGACCGGCGTGCCGACCATCACCGTCGGCTCGGTCGGCCTGTCGGGCGAATTCATCGCCGCCTTCGCCGGCGAAGGCTCGCAACCCGCCTCTCTGGACAAGCTGCTCGACCGGCTGGAGCGGGACGAGTTCGACCTGGTGGGCGTCGGTCGCGCCCTGCTGCAGGATCCCGAATGGGCCAAGAAGGTCAAGGAAGGCCGCACAGCTGAACTGGCGCCCTTCGAACGGGCCGCCATGGCCAAGCTCTACTGATATCCGCCCCTTGGGGCCGCAGGCCCGGCATTCCTCGCCGGGTCTGCGGACCGCCGGTTTCAGGCGTTGTAGTTGAGCTTGAGACCTGGCCGGGGCCAGCGAACCTTGTAGAGCCTGCCCGTGGACGAGGCGGTGATCCAGGCGTCGCGCATGTCGGCCCCACCGAAGCAGATATTGGTCACGATCATGTCGGGGACGGGGAAGTGCTCCGTCGCACCCGAAGGGTCGAAGGCGGTGATCCCGCCATTGATGATGGTCGCCACGCAGACCTTGCCGCCGGCCTCCACCGCCAGGCTGTCCAGCAGCTGGTAGCCGGGCAGGTTGGCCACCACTCGGCCGGGGCCAAACCCGGCCTGCGCCTTGAGCTGGCCCGGCGCTTCGATATCGAAGGCCCAGAGCCGGCCGAGTTGGGTGTCGGCCAGATAGACCACGTCCTCGTTCGGCGAAAGACCCACGCCGTTCGGGGCGATCAGATGGTCCCGCAGGCGGGCCACGTGGCTGCCGTCCGTCTTGGCGTAGTAGAGCGCGCCGAACTTGCGACCCTCGGGCGTTGAACAGCCATGGTCGCTGAACCAGAAGCCCCCCTGGCGGTCGAAGACCAGATCGTTAGGCCCCACGAACCGCCGGCCCTCGCAGGCGTCATAGAGGGTGGTGAGCTGGCCGGTCTTCAGGTCGTAGCGCTGGATCATCCCACCCGTATGGCTGGCCGGCGTCGGGCCGGGGATGGTCAGGCCGTCCTGCTGCGGCCAGGTGAAGGAGCCGCCATTGTTGGTGATGTAGATCGCCCCGTCCGGACCGATGGCCGCGCCATTGGGGCCGCCGCCGGTTTCCACCAGGGTTTCGCGCCGGCCGTCGGGCGTGATGCGGGACAGGCGCTGGGCCTTGATCTCAGTCAGCACCACTGAGCCGTCGGCCATGGCGATCGGGCCTTCGGGAAATTCCAGGCCTTCGCAGACCAGTTCGATGTCCATGGGCGTCCTCCTCGTTCTTGTTGCGGCGGAGTATGGCCGGCGCCGTGGCGTAAGGACCAGGGGGCTTCGAGAGGTCTCAGCGGCGCTCGAGAACCCGAAGGACGAAGGGGTACTCATCATCCTCGCCGGCCGGGTGGCGCACCGCGCTGACCTCGGTCCAGACGCCCTCATCAAAGGGGGCCAGGACCACGTCGCCCTCCACCTCAGCCTCGACCTCGGTCAGATAGATTCGCTGGGCGCGCGGCAGGGCCAGGGCGAACAGGGAGGCGCCGCCGATCACGCAGACCTCCTCGGCGCCGTCATCCTCGGCCATTTCCCGGCCAATCTGCACCGCCTCGGTGAAGTCTTCACAGACCAGCGCGTCCCGAGGGGCAAAGGAGCCATCGCGGCTGAGCACGATATTGGTGCGGCCGGGCAGGGGCTTCTTGGGCAGGCTGTCCCAGGTCTTGCGGCCCATGATCACCGGCTTGCCGAGCGTCAGGGCGCGGAAATTGACCAGGTCGCTCTTCAGCCGCCAGGGCAGGCCCCCGTCGCGGCCGATGACGCCGTTGCGGGCGCGAGCGATGGGACCGGCGGTGAGGAGGATGCGAGCCATGGACCGGACCTACCCGACCCACGGCCCGCAGGAAAGCCTCAGGCCGCCTCGGCGCCGGACATGTCCATGTGCATGACCTCCCAGACGTGGCCGTCGAGGTCCCGGAAGCTCACGCCATACATGGGGCCCATGTCGATGGCCGGGCGCCAGGGCTTGCCGCCGGCGGCCAGGGCCTTGGCCAGCAGGTCGTCGACCTCCTCCCAGCTATCGGCCGACAGGCAGGTCAGCACTTCGGTGGTCTTGTGGGCGTCGCTGATCTCGCCGTTGATGAAGCCGGCGAACTTCTCGTGGGTCATCACCATGACGAAGATGTTCTCATCGATGACGATGCAGGCTGCGGTCTCATCGCTGAAGTCCGGATTGTAGCCGAAGCCCAGGGCCGCGAAGAAGGCCTTGGACGCCTCCACGTCGCGGACAGGCAGGTTGACGAAGATCATGCGCATGGAGCTCTCCTTGGTTTCGGTCGAAGGACGTTCGCCGACGACCTGAACAGACACCAGGCGTGCAGAAAATGTGCGCGGCCCTCAGGGCGCCTCGAGCGCCATCGCCTGGGCATAGGCCCCCTGAAGCTCGGCCGAGACGGCGCGGGCCGGCGCTGGGGCTCCCAGGTGGCGATGGCGCAGCTCATCCATGAAAGCGTCCCACAGGGGCGGGCCGCCGGCCTCCAGCAGTTCGGCGCGCACCGACAGGCTTCGGCTGGCCGGGGTATGCCGCCGTCCCCAGGCGCCCATCTGGACCAGCAGGGGGACCAGCTGGATGGCCGCCTCAGTGAGACTGTAGATCAGCTTCTGCTTGTGATGGGCGTCAGGCCGGCGGGTCAGCAGGCCAGAGGCGGTAAGGCGCTTGAGACGATCAGCCAGGATGTTGGACGCAATGCCTTCCTCGCTTTGCGCCAGCAGGTCGCCATAGGTCCGCCGGTCGCCGAACATGACGTCGCGGATGACGATCAGGCTCCAGCGGTCGCCCAGCTGTTCGAGCGTCAGGTTGATCGGACAGCCGGATCGGCCCGTCTGCGGCATGGAGCGAGCCTCGGGGAATTCTCATTGCAATATGAAAGTGGTGAGGCCGTGGTTCAACCTCGTCGCCCTTAGGTTCTGCGAGATCGGGCTGGGTCGTGCCGATCATAGGGAGAACTGGCGCCAGCCCGGATGGGAACCCGCGGTTCCTCAGACGGCGATCGGCGCGGCGATCTTCTCGTGGGCCTTGTAGCCGGTGACCTTGAAGTCCTCGTAGTCGAAGGAGAACAGGTCGCGCTTGTCGGCGATGGTCAGGGTCGGGAAGGGGTAGGGCTCTCGCGTCAGTTGCTCGCGGGCCTGGTCCAGGTGGTTCAGATAGAGGTGGGCGTCGCCGAGGGTGTGGACGAACTCGCCGGGCTCCAGGCCGGTCACCTTGGCCACCATCATCGTCAGCAGGGCGTAGCTCGCGATATTGAACGGCACGCCCAGGAACACGTCGGCCGAGCGCTGATAGAGCTGGCAGGACAGCCTGCCCTCGGCCACGAAGAACTGGAACAGGCAGTGGCACGGCGGCAGGGCCATGTCGTCCACATCGGCCGGGTTCCAGGCGCTGACGATGTGTCGGCGCGAATGCGGCGTGGTCTTCAGGCTCTCGATCACATTGGCCATCTGGTCGATCACCCGGCCGTCCGGGGCGGTCCAGGACCGCCACTGCTTGCCATAGACCGGGCCAAGCTCGCCGTCGGCGTCGGCCCACTCGTCCCAGATGCTGACGCCCCGCTCCTGCAGCCAGCCGACATTGGTGTCGCCGCGCAGAAACCACAAAAGCTCTAGGATGATCGACTTGCGATGCAGCTTCTTGGTGGTCAGCAGGGGAAAGCCCTGGGCCAGATCGAAGCGCATCTGGCGGCCGAACACGCCCAGCGTGCCGGTGCCCGTGCGGTCGCCCCGCGGAACGCCGGTTTCCAGGATGTCGGCCAGCAGGTCGAGATACTGCCGCTCGGGATGGTTGGCGCGGGTCGGGGGCGGGACGTGAGCGTTCACGGGCGAGGCTTTCGCGTCAGGTTCAGAGGTTAGCCTCCCATGATTCGCCCAGGCTCCGGGCCGGCGGGCAAGCCCCTGCGGCGCTCTGTCCACAGGTCTCAGCCGGCGAAGCCGCCCTCGTCGAGGAAGGCCTGCTCGCTGGGCGTGGTGCGGCGGCCCAGGGCGGCGTTGCGGTGCGGGAAGCGGCCGAAGCGGACGATGATGTCCCGGTGGATCTCGGCCCATTTCAGGGTGTCGGCGTCGCCCTCGGCCTCTTTCAGGGCGGCGCAGAGCCTTACGGCCTCGTCCTGATCGCCCATGTCCTCGGAATGCTCATAGGGCAGATAGAAGAAGGGGCGCAGCTTGGCTTGGACCGCCTGGTCGTGGCCCGCAGAGATGGCGGCCTTGGCGATCGCCCGGGCCTTGCCGTCGGTGGCGAAGGCGTGGCCGGAATCGCGGAAGATGTTGCGCGGGACCTGGTCGAGCAGGATCAGCAGGGCCAGCGCGCCGTCGGCGCCCTCCGCCCAGGCGTCGAGTTCGCCGCGGGCGGCGGCATGGTGGGCGGCTTCGAAGTCCCGCGCCAGGAGCCGGTCAAAGGCTTCGTCCTTGGCGAACCACTTGGCCGGCCCGGCCTCGCGCCAAGTGTCGACCACCTGTTTGGCTGTCACGTCCATGGGCGTCTCCAGTGTGGCCGGGGAGTGTCTGCGGACCAGCCTTTCGGCGCAAGCGGCCTTGATCGTGCAAAGAGAGGGCCTGCGTGACGTTGCGCCGCTTGACCTTTGCGCAAAAAAACGGTCGATAGCGCGGCCTTTGCCGCGGCGCCGTTGCTCGGTTCCGTGGTCGAACCCTGTCCCAGGAGAACAATCATGCGCGTCTACTATGATCGCGACGCCGACCTCGCCCGCATCCTGGACAAGAAGATCGCCATCGTAGGCTATGGTTCCCAGGGGCGCGCGCACGCGCTGAACCTCGTCGATTCCGGTGTGAAGAACGTGGTGGTCGCCCTGCGCCCCGGTTCGGCCACCGCCAAGAAGGTGGAAGCCGACGGCCTGAAGGTCATGACCGTCGCCGAAGCCGCCGCCTGGGCCGACGCCATGATGGTGCTCGCGCCCGACGAGCTGCAGCGCGAGATCTACAACAACGAGATCGCCCCCAATATCCGTGACGGCGCGGCCCTGCTGTTCGCCCACGGCCTGAACGTGCATTTCAACCTGATCGAGCCCAAGGCCTCCATCGACGTGCTGATGGTGGCGCCCAAGGGCCCCGGCCATACGGTGCGCGGCGAATACCAGAAGGGCGGCGGCGTCCCCTGCCTGATCGCGATCCATCAGAACCCGACGGGCAACGCCATGGACTTCGGCTTGGCCTACGCCTCGGCCATCGGCGGCGGTCGCTCGGGCGTGATCGAGACCACCTTCCGTGAAGAATGCGAGACCGACCTGTTCGGCGAACAGGCCGTGCTCTGCGGCGGCCTGGTGGAGCTGATCCGCGCCGGTTTCGAAACCCTGGTCGAGGCCGGCTATGCGCCGGAAATGGCCTATTTCGAGTGCCTGCACGAGGTGAAGCTCATCGTCGACCTCATCTATGAGGGCGGCATCGCCAACATGAACTACTCGATCTCGAACACCGCCGAGTATGGCGAGTACGTCACCGGCCCGCGCATCGTGACGCCGGAGACCAAGGCCGAGATGAAGCGCGTGCTCGACGACATCCAGTCCGGCAAGTTCGTCCGTGACTTCATGCTGGAGAACCAGTCGGGCCAGGCCTCCTTCAAGGCCACCCGCCGTCGCGGTTCGGAACACCAGATCGAGGAAGTGGGCCAGCGCCTGCGCGCCATGATGCCCTGGATCACCAAGAACAAGCTGGTCGATACCGCCCGTAACTAGGGCCCTGCCGCCATCGCGGCTTGAGCGACCTCATCGACAAGAAGCCCTCTCCCGACGCCGGGGGAGGGCTTTTTCGTGGGCGATCAGTCGGCGGTGGTCTCGATCGCCTCATAGCGGGCGACGATCATGTCGGAGGCGTCGAAGCGCTGTTTGGCCTGAGCCCTGGTCTTGGCCAGCTCCAGGTGGACGTGATCGGTCATCCCGCCGGGATAGCGATCCTGCAGGGTGTGCGCCTTGCCGATGGCTGCGCCCAGGGCGACGACCTGCCCCTCCTTCACGTCGGGGTCGATGTAGAAGACGCGGGCCTCATAGCCGAGGGCCGGATTGGTGATCTCGACGAACTTCAGATCCGGATCGCTGGCATAGGCCATGCCGATCTTGGTCACATAGCCGGAGATCGGCGCCTTGACGGTCTGGCCGGCCTGGGCGGCGTAGTCGACGCCCTCGTGGTGGCGATGACCGCCATCGCGGGAGGCGCCGAACGCGCCCGAACCATAGGCGTCGAAGGTGCGCGGCGCCTGGCCTGTGGGATTGACGAAGTCGGCCGCGCCGTCGCCGTCCACATCACGGCCTTGCCAGACCAGCTGGCGGGCGACCACAGGCCTGATGACCGGGCGGGGGCCGCGCATGGCGTCGAAGAGCGGGGCGGTGACCTGGGCTTGGGAAAGCTTCTGAACGATTCCGCCGCTGCCCCCGGCGCTGGCCACGGCGCTAGTGGCCATGGTGGCGCAAAGCGTTGCGGCGGTGAGGGCGAACAGGCGGGTGGCCACGAAGCGCCCGTCCATGCGGGCGACCATCAGGTCAAGCGTCTTCAAACGTCTCGTTCTCTTTTATGCAGGCCCACGGGAACCCAGGGCGAATTGATTTGTTATTCGGGCGAGGCCGGGGCCGCCGGAGCGGCCGCCCCGAGCGAGCCTTGCTGCTCGTCTGCAGACTATAGACGGTGAATGGGGCGCCCATGCGGCGCGTTGTCCCGTTGAATCAATCTCTTATGGTTACGCTTGTTCTAATTCCAGGGCAGGTCCGTCTCGCCGCGAAGGACAGCCTCGGCCTCCGGTGTGTGCTTGGTCGCGCCATCGCGAGGATGGAGAACGAGGGCCGGAAGCAGGCGCAACGGCGCCTTCCCGGTCTTGATCGCCCGCACCAACACCCGTTTGGCGGCTGCGTCGGCGAAGGGATGAATGGGCCGCACCTGGAACGAACCGGCGCCTTTTCCCAGGCCTGACAGGATGTCGGCCAGCCGGTCGGCCCTATGGATCAGGGTGATGGTCCCGCCCTCGCGCACGGCCTTCAGCAGGAAGGTCGTCCAGGCCTCCAGGCCCGCCTCGGCCATCCATGCGCCGCGCTTCTCGATCGCTGGCGCGCGCAGGGCGGCGGGATCGTCGAAGAAGGGCGGATTGGCGAGGGCCGCATCGAATGGCGCCAGGCCCAGGGCCGCGAACCCCGCATCGATGTTTCCGCTGAGGGCCGTGACTCGCTCCGCCAGGCCATTCAGCGCCGCATTCTCCTTCGCCAGGGCCAGGGCCTCGGCGTCGCGCTCTACGCCTGTGAAATGTACGCCAGGTCGGCGCGTGGCTCCGACCATCAGGACGGCGCCAGCGCCGCATCCCGCCTCGATCACCCGTGCGCCAGGCGCAGAGTCGCAGGCCGCCGCCAGCAGTGCGGCGTCCAACCCCGCCCGATAGCCCCGGCTCGGCTGACGCAGGGTCACACGCCCCCCCAGGAGGCGGTTCTCCGTGGGGCTTTCAACCGGGACGGCGGGAAGCTCGGACATGAGCTGCTCCTGATGCGCGGGCGCGCCTTGACCGCCCCCTATCGCGTGACCATTGTCCGGACGCAACGGCGGCCCCGCAATGGGCCGTCCCATCTGGAGTACCTTGTCGTGGACGCCGCCGCCGCAGATCCCCGGCCAAAGCCGGTCAGCCTCGATCATCTGCTGAAGCTCGCAGCTGCGGACATGGCCGGCGTGGACAGCCTGATCCGCGACCGCATGCAGAGCCCCGTTTCGGTGATCCCGGCCCTGGCCGAACACCTGATCGGCGGATCGGCCAAGCGCCTTCGCCCCCTGCTCACCGTGGCCGCAGCCCGGCTCGCCGGCTCGACCGAAGATCACTGCCGGAAACTGGCGGCCGCCGTAGAGTTCATTCACACCGCAACCCTGCTGCACGACGACGTGGTGGATTCCTCCGAGCTTCGTCGGGGCAAGGTGGCCGCCCACCTGATCTGGGGTGCGCCGTCCAGCGTGCTGGTCGGCGACTTCCTGTTCGCCCGGGCCTTCGAACTGATGGTCGAGACTGGCTCCATGTCCGCCCTCGAAATCCTGGCCCGCGCCAGCCGTGTGATCGCCGAGGGCGAGGTGCTGCAGCTCACTCGCGCCCACGACCTGGATCTGGACGAAGCGGTCTATCTGCAGATCATCAAGGCCAAGACCGCCGAGCTGTTCGCCGCCGCGGCCGAGGCCGGCGGCGTCTGCGCGGGCGCCTCGACCGAACGCGCCGCGGCGCTTCGTCGCTATGGCCAGGATCTGGGCCTGGCCTTCCAGCTGGTGGATGACGCCCTGGACTATTCCGGCGCCAGCGACGTCCTGGGAAAAAATCCCGGCGACGACTTCAGGGAGGGCAAGGCGACCCTGCCGTTGATCCTGGCCATCCACCGCACAGGCGCCCAGGAGCGGGATTTCTGGATGCGGACCGTCGACGCCCGGGAGCAGACCGAGGCTGATTTCGAACGGGCCCGCACCCTGGTTCAGGACTCCGGCGCCCTCGACGTCACCCTTGAGACCGCCGCCGGCTACGCGCAGAGCGCCAAGGCCGCCCTGTCGGTGTTCCCGGCCAATGACTGGCGAGCGGCCATGGAAGACCTCGCCGACTTCGCCGTGGCCCGCCGCAGCTAGGCTCAGCTTCCGGCGCCGGCCATATCCAGCAGGTTCAGGCGGATCCCGCCGGGCAGCTCCATGTCCCCGGGGCGGAAGCCTTCGGGGCAGGCGCCCTGCCAGGCGCTCTCGATATTGATGTCTCGGGTCCCGTTCATCTGCGGCGCCTCGGCGCCCACGGTCGAACTCTGCGCCTGAACCACATATCGGGTGTCGAAATCGCCGGTGGCCACGCCGGAGGTGGTGGTCTTGCCGCCCGTACCCATGTCGCAGACCGATGAGAACTGCCAGCCGCCGTCGGACCTGCGGGTGACCAGATTCTTTTCGCAGCTCTCCGTGGTCGCCTGCTGCCCCCACCAGCCCAGCCTCTGTTCCAGGGCCTCATCGATGCAGATGCGGCTCACCTGGACCATGCCCTCGGTGGACACCCGCTGCTCCCAGAGACCCGGCTTGCGCCTGGGTGGGGTCGGCGCAGCGGCCTGATCGCCAGCCGGGGCGCCCGCCTCGGCGGGGCCAGCGGCCTCAGGCGGCTGTTCGGCTGCCTCATCGCCGTTGCGGTTACAGGCCGCCAGGGCCAGCACGGCGAGGCTCAGGGCCGCCGTCGTCGAAAGCCTGCGCATCTTTCCCATCTCCGCCGAAGCCGCCATCATCATCGAAAGCTAGCCGGGATCGAAACCGGTGGTAAGTCCGTTCGGGAGGCATGATGAGCGAACTGAGAAACAACGCCGAGGCGGCCCGCTACGAGTTGGATGAGCAGGGCGAGACCTCCTGGGCCGATTACCGCCTGCAGGGCGAGCGGCTCTATATCGATCACGTGGAAAGCCCGCCGGCCCTGCGCGGCACGGGCGCGGCCGGGCGGCTGATGAAGGCCGTGGCCCAGGACGCCCGCGATCGAGGCCTGAAGATCACACCGATCTGCGGCTATGCGGCGGCTTGGTTGCGCCGCAGCCCGGAGTTCAAGGATCTCGTGTCATGAATGAAAAGCAGCCGGCGCAGCCGCCGCGGGAACCGGGCTCGGACTCCGATCAGCGTCGCCGTGAGGTGGAGACCAACCCGGCGCTTAGCCCCGTGGGTCCGCAGGGCGGCGCCGCGATCGCGCCTCTCCGCCGGGAGTCCGCGGCGCCGGAAGACTGATACGCAGACGGCCCTCCCGAGGGGAGGGCCGCATCGTTTCGACGTGTATTGCGGCGGGTCCTTATCAGGCGCGCGCCATGATGGCTTCAAGCGCCTGGGCCTTGACCTCGGCGTCTTCGATCAGGCGACGGGCGATTTCCCGCACGCCAGGGGGGTAGAGCTCGCCGCCGCCGGCAATCTCGGCGCTCAGCCGCTCGACATCCCCAAGCGCTGCCTCAAGGGCCCGCACGTGCTCGCCCACCAGACTACGGGCCTCTGATTGAAGTCGGCGCACGCGCTCGACCACAGCGGTATCTGAATTCGTCCGTTCGACAGTCGCCACCTTGCCACCGGCGGCTACGACGCTAAGAGACGGCGACATGGATCACCTCATGCTATTGTTGGCGGGGCTGCGGCGAGTCCGAGAAGACGCCTCGCCAAGACCAACCCCTGATCTGTAACATCTACGAATGGCGAGGCCGGAAGTTCCGCGCGCTCAATCGCAAAGCTTCATGTGGGGCTTTTCGGTCACGGTCGTCAGTGTGGCGGTGGCGAATTTAGCTGAGGCCCGGAGCAGGATTTCTAATGCCGGCCTCCGGCTTATAGCCTGCCCTTGCGAAACCGTTCCTGGGCTTCGGCCCGGGCCTCGGACTTGACCCGTTTCACCGCCGCGCGGTCCACCGTCTCGCCTTCGCCGGTGAGAGCCTCGTTGGCGAATTCCAGATCCATGAGCTTCAGGCGCTTGATCTCGTCGCGCAGGCGCGCGGCGGTCTCGAACTCCAGGTCGGCGGCGGCCTGGCGCATCTTGCCTTCCAGGTCGCGCAGGGTGGCCTTGAAGTTGTCGCCCATGAAGGGCTTGGCCTCCTCGGCCAGCTCGGTGCGGACCAGGGGACGGTCCTTCTCGTAGGCGCTGGCGAGGATTTCCTTGATCTGGCTCTTCACGCTTTCGGGCGTGATGCCATGGGCGGCGTTGTATTCCTCCTGCCGCTCCCGCCGGCGCTGGGTCTCGGCCATGGCCCGCTCCATGGAGCCGGTGATCCTGTCGGCATAGAGGATGACCCGGCCGTCGATGTTCCGGGCCGCCCGGCCGATGGTCTGGATCAGCGAGGTCTCCGAGCGCAGGAAGCCTTCCTTGTCGGCGTCGAGGATGGCCACCAGACCCACCTCGGGGATATCCAGGCCCTCGCGCAGCAGGTTGATCCCCACCAGCACGTCGAAGACCCCCAGACGCAGGTCACGGATGATCTCGATGCGCTCGATGGTGTCGATGTCGGAGTGCATGTAGCGGACCTTCAGGCCCTGCTCGTGCATGTACTCCGTCAGGTCCTCGGCCATCTTCTTGGTCAGCACGGTGATCAGGCCGCGATAGCCCTGGGCGATGGTCTGGCGCACCTCGTCGATGACGTCATCGACCTGGGAGAAGCCGTCCTTGGAGACCGGGCGCACCTCCACCGGCGGGTCGATCAGGCCCGTGGGGCGGATCACCTGCTCGACGAAGACGCCGCCCGTGCGTTCCATCTCCCAGGATCCCGGCGTGGCCGAGACATGGACGGTGTCCGGCCGCATGGCGTCCCACTCCTCGAACTTGAGCGGGCGGTTGTCCATGCAGGAGGGCAGGCGGAAGCCGTACTCGGCCAGGGTGAACTTGCGCCGATAGTCCCCGCGATACATGCCGCCGATCTGCGGCACCGCCTGGTGGCTCTCGTCCACGAACAGCAGGGCGTTCTCGGGAATGTATTCGAAGAAGGTCGGCGGCGGCTCGCCCGGTCGGCGGCCGGAGAGGTAGCGGCTGTAGTTCTCGATACCGGCGCAGGAGCCTGTGGCCTGGATCATCTCGATGTCGAAGGTGGTGCGCTGCTCCAGCCGCTGAGCCTCCAGCAGCTTGCCGTTGGCCACCAGCCATTCCAGCCGCTCCTTGAGCTCGGCCTTGATCTGCAGCACCGCCTGGTTGAGCGTCGGCCGCGGCGTCACATGGTGGCTGTTGGCGTAGATCTTGATCCCGTCCAGGTCGGCGGTTTTCCTGCCGGTCAGGGGATCGAACTCGACGATGGTCTCCACCTCGTCACCGAACAGGCTGACCCGCCAGGCGCGATCCTCGTAGTGGGCCGGGAAGATCTCGATGGTGTCGCCCCGCCGGCGGAAGGTGCCGCGCTCGAAGGCCTGATCATTGCGCTTGTACTGCAGGGCCACGAGATCGGCCATCAGCTGCTTCTCGTCCACCCGCTCGCCCGGCGCGAGGGTGAAGGTCATGGCCGTGTAGGTCTCCACCGAGCCGATGCCGTAGATGCAGGAGACGGAGGCTACGACGATGACGTCGTCGCGCTCCAGGATAGCCCGGGTGGCCGAGTGGCGCATCCGGTCGATCTGCTCGTTAATCGAGGAGTCCTTCTCGATATAGGTGTCGGTCCGGGGCACATAGGCCTCCGGCTGGTAGTAGTCGTAGTAGGACACGAAGAACTCGACCGCGTTCTCCGGAAAGAAGGCCTTGAACTCGGAATAGAGCTGGGCGGCGAGCGTCTTGTTGGGCGCCAGGATCAGGGCCGGGCGCTGGGTCTCGGCGATGACCTGGGCCATCGTATAGGTCTTGCCCGAGCCGGTGACGCCGAGCAGCACCTGGTCGTGCTCACGCCCCTCCAGGCCCGCCACCAGCTCCTTGATCGCCTGCGGCTGGTCGCCGGCCGGTTTGTAGTCGCTGACCAGCTTGAAGCGCTTGCCGCCCTCCGACTTGGCTGGCCGCGCCGGGCGGTGGGGCTTCCACAGCATCGGCATGGCGGCGTCGTTGTAGTCGAAGCTGGCCGACATGTCGGCGACGCCCTGCACGGGCGGGGGAGGTGCGGTCTTTGAACGCGGCATGTCGCAGAAGGTAGGGGTCCAAGGGGCCGGGCGCCAGCGGGACTGCTGACACCATGGCGCCAGCAGTCGGATGCTCGACCCTTAGAAGAGGCCCCCGCCGCTATAGGCCACGGCGCAGGCCGCGGCCAGAACGCCGAGGGCGAAGAAGAGATGGCGCATCGCCCAGTCCCCGAAGCTCGTGCTCAGGACTCCAGGCGATAGGGCGATGCGCCGCCTCCGGCATGATCCAGATGGACTAGGCGGCGACGAGCCCCGGCGTCGCCTAGTTGTCGACGCCTTTGCTCACGGCGGTGCCGACAGCCGCGCCGGCGGCGGCGCCCACCGGACCGCCGACCACCGCCCCGGCGACGGCGCCGGTCGCCGCCCGCTGCTCCACATTGTGGCCACAGCCGGCCAGTAGAAGGCCCGTCGAAACGAGGCAAACGCCAAGGACCTTACGCATGTCGATCTCTCCGAGAGTTGTTCCCGACAAACGGCCGCCAACGGCCAAGGTTCCCTCAGCATTGATTGAGTCTCGCTCGCATCAGGCATGGTGCGGTGCAATAACAGCTTGCGAATCCTTCACGGACCCGTCATAAGCCACGCCACTTTGTCGTAGACCCGTCCTTATCAGTGCGGACGGGCTTCGTTTCGAGACTTCGGTTTGCATGAGGCGACCGGCTCTCAAGCGATGATGTCGGAGGGCGTCGCGCCCTCGCCGCACAGGACAGGACGTTTTGCAGAATGATAAGAGGGTGCGCGCCAATTGGCGTGCCCTGACCGGAGCCGCCCTCCTGGGCTCGACGGTCGGAATTGCGCTCGGCGGCGCATACATGGCTGGCGGCATGGCCAGCGCGGCCACCGACCACGCCCGCGCCGCCCGCCTGGCGGCCGGCGCCGCGGACGGATATTCGGAGCAGGCGCTCCAGGACGCCGCCGCGCGCATGGACCCCGGCGTGCTCCGCATCGCCCGGCGGCACGACCCCTTCACCGTGGCGGGCGCCGCCGAACGGGACCGGCAGAGCGCCATCCTGGTCGCTCGCCTGGAGCGGGGCGCCAGCGCTGTCTCACAACAGCCGCTCCTGCGCGCGAGCCTGAACGCAACGCCTTACCCCGCCGCCCCGTTCCGCCTTGGGGGCGCCCTGGAGGCGTCCCGTGAAGTCGAATGCCTGACCCAGGCGGTCTATTACGAGGCCCGCGGCGAAACCCCGGCCGGCCAGGCGGCCGTGGCCCAGGTGGTGATCAACCGCGCGCGCCACCCCGCCTTTCCCAAGACCGTTTGCGGCGTCGTCTTCCAGGGCGCCAACAGCCGGGTCTGCCAGTTCAGTTTCGCCTGCAACGGCGTGATGCGCCGCCCGGTGGAGCCTGCCGCGTGGCGCCGGGCCGAACGGGTCGCCAATCGCGCCCTCTCGGGCGAGGTCATGGGGGATGTGGGCCTCTCGACCCACTTCCACACCACGGCCGTGGCCCCGGGGTGGGGGCAGCGTCTGACGCGGGTGACCCAGGTCGGTCAGCACATCTTCTACCGCTTCGGCCGCAACCCGGCGCCGCACCGGATGCTGGCCAGCGCGCATGAAGTGACGCAGGAACAGGCCGAGGCGCCGGTCTATGCGCGCGTCGGCGAGACGACCCAGCAGGCCTCGGCCCAACAGGATTCGACCGACGATATCCGCCTGACCTCGGCCGTGCTCGTCCCCACGGGGGACAAGCCCATGGGTATGGGCGGGCCAGCCGAACCGGCCGTTGAACCGGCCTCGGCGCCGGCGACGTCGCGCAAGGATGGCGGCAAGACCGAGGCCTCGGCCAAGGCCGCTGACGCCAAGCCGACGGCTGCGCCCAAGGGCGAAACCAAGGCGGCCCGCGATGCGGCGCCGGCCGAAAAGCCCGCCGACAAGGCCAAGGCCGGCCAGACCGCCTAAGCCGCGCCTAGCCCCCGACGGCCGGCGTGCTTCGCGCGGCGCGGCGCAGAGCCTGTGGCGGTTGCCCGAAGGCCCGCAGCACCGCCCGGCGCATGCGCTCGGCGTCGCCAAACCCCACGGCCGCCGCCACCTGCTCGACGGGGTCGTCAGCGGTTTCCAGGCGCGCCCGCGCGGCCTCCACACGCAGGTGCTCCACCGCCTTGGCCGGGGTCATACCCATTTCCCGCACAAAGGCCCGGGCGAAGTTGCGTGGGCTCATGGCCGCCTGATCGGCCAGCCGCTCCACGCCTAGAGGTTCGACGAGCCGCGCCCTGGCCCAGTCCAGCAGATCGGCGAACCGGCCCGACGCCCCGCCCATGTCCACCAGGGCCGAGAACTGCGACTGACCTCCGGGTCGCCTGCGAGGCATGACCAGCTGCTGCGCGGTGGCGCGGGCTACGGCTTCTCCGAGATCGTCGGCGATGAGCGCCAGGGCGAGGTCGATGCCCGCCGTAATTCCCGCCGAACTCCAGACCGCCCCGTCCCGGACATAGATGCGGTCAGGCTCCAGCCTCACAGCCGGAAACCGGCGGCGGAAGTCGGCCGTCCGGCTCCAGTGGGTGGTGGCGCCGCGCCCGTCCAGAAGGCCTGCCTGGGCCAGGATGTAGGCGCCGGAACAGACGCTGGCGGTTCGCCGCGCTCGCCCGGCGGCCCGCCGCACCCAGTCGATCAGCGAGGTCTCGAGCAGGGCAGGCCGTGTGCCGTCGCCGCCGGCCACCACCAGCGTGTCGATGTCCGCCTCATCCGCAGCCTCGGCGTTCATCCTCGCGCCCGAGGAGCTTGCCACCGCCCCGGCCCGCGCGGCGACCACCCGCACACGATAGCTGCCCGGCGCATGCCGCTCGGCGATCTCAAAGGCGGCGATCGGACCCGCGGCGTCCAGCAACTGGAAGTCGGGAAAGATAAGAAAGGCGATCAGGCGAGGGGGCATGGCGGAAACCGAGGGATAAATGTCATTTCCGCCATGATCAAGCGTGGGCATGGTGCCGCTGTCAACCACCAGCGAGGCCCGTCATGTCCGCCACCTGCCGCATCGTCTTTCCGCTCTATGCCGGGGTGACCCAGCTCGACTTCACCGCTCCGCACCAGTTCTTCAACCGGATGCCGGGCGCCGAGACGATCGTCGCCTCGGTCGGCGGGGGCGATGTCGAGGCCGACGGCCTGGTCTTCACGCAACTCGCCGATCTGACGAAGATCGAGAGCTGCGACGTGCTCTGCGTGCCCGGGGGCTTCGGGACCACAGCGGCCATGCTGGACGAGGCCTTCATGGCCGCGATCGTGCGGCTGGGGGCCAGCGCCCGCTATGTGACCTCGGTTTGCACCGGCTCGCTGATCCTGGCCGCCGCCGGTCTGCTGGAGGGGCGCCGGGCGGCCTGCCATTGGGCCTGGCGGGACCTGCTGCCGCTGTTCGATGTGGAGATCGACGAGTCCCGAGTCTGCCGGGACGGCAATGTCATCACTGGCGGCGGCGTCACCGCGGGCCTCGACTTCGCCCTGGTGGCCGGCGCCGAGATCTTCGGCGAGGACGCCGCCCGCCGGGTGCAGCTCGGTCTGGAATACGCCCCGGCGCCGCCCTTCGAAGGCGGTCGCCCGGAACTTGCCCCGCCTCACATCCTGAAGCAGGTTCGCCATGTGATGGACGCCGCAGTGGCCGAGCGCCGCGCCGCCGCCATGGAGGCGGCGACCCGACTCAAGGCGCGCGCCTGAGCCTCAGCGCCAGTCGAGTACGCCGATCTTGCACAGCCAGAGCAGGCCATAGGTGATGCGCGCCCGCCGCTCGGGCGGGAAGGCGCCCACCAGATCGCCCAGGCGGGTCTCCGGGCTCTCGGCGATCCTGGCGGCCAGACCGGCCAGTTCCGGCCGCGGCGCCCGCCAGGCTTCCCCAAAGCTGTCGAGCTCCACGGCGCTGGTCAGGGCGGGGTCGCGGGCCAGATCGACGCCTGCCCGAACGGACAGGTGAAGATCGGGACCCGCGGTCGCGGTGGCGAAGCTTCGATGATCTACGAACGGGTCGCTGTGCAGGGGATTGAGCCGAGGGCCAGGCTCCGCGGCCGGCGCGGACCGACGGATCTCAGCCAGTTCGTCGAACAGGGCGCGGTAGCCGGGAATCACCTGGCGCCAATCGAAGGTCTCCCGCACCCGTTGGCGGCCCGCCGCGCCCATGCGGGCGCGAAGCTCCGGCGAACAGGCGAGCTCGGCCAGACTCCGAGCCGCGGCGCCTACATCGACGGCGGTGTATTGCGCCGCCTGTCCCACATAGGACTGATAGGTGTCGATCCGCGCCAGGTGCCGGCGCAGCAGGGCTTCGCTGGGCGGACCGGCGGACGGGGTCAGAGTCGGCGCCAGGAAGCCCTCCTGGCCGTGGCGGATCGTGAAGCAATAGCCATCCCAGTCGCTGGCCACGACCGGCAGGCCTGCCGCCATGGCCTCCACCGGCGCCAGGCCGAAGGTCTCCTGAATGTTGTCCACCAGGGACAGGAAGATGTCCGACGCCGCCCACATCTGGCCGAGCTGATCGGCGTCGTTGCCATCAATCCAGTGAACGGTCGCATTGGGGGCGTAGGCCCGGGCGGCGGCTTCGAAATGGCCGCGATCGGACTCCCTGGCGAACCAGCCGGCCAAGGCGAAGTGCAGGGGCCGCCCAGCCAGTCGGCCAGCCTCTTCGACGGCCCGGAACATGGGCTGGGGGGCGGCCTTTTCGAAGAAGGACAGGCGGCCGACCCAGAGCGCCAGCACGTCGTCTTCGGTAAGTCCCAGGCGCTCGCGGGTCTGGAGGCGGACGTCGGGACGGTCAGTCAGGGCGGTGATCTCGTCCAGCTCTACGCCCAGTGGCAGGACCGGCAGGTGCGGCATGGGCCGGCGCGGGCCGCCGAACCGTTCCCCCAGATAGTCGGTCCAGTCCTCGAACATGGTCTTGATGGAGGCGTGCACCGAGGGCGAGGTGCAGATGATGGCGTCCCAGGGATGGACCGGCGCCAGGCTGGCCTGGGCGATTTCCTCCCGGGTGAGAGGCGGGGCGATGGTGTGGATCAGGCCGACCAGGCTATAGGCGCTGTCGTTCAGGAGGCCGCGCCGCGCCCAGGCCATCTCCGCCAGATCGGCCTTGCCCCGGAACAGCGTCCCGGCCTGGCGGGCGCGACCAAGATCGAGCAGCGCCCCGGCTTCGACGACGGTGGTAAGCGGCGAGGCGCCGGCCAGGGCGGTCGCCATGCTGCCCGCATCGGTTTCCACCGAGGTCAGCATGTGCAGGCGCTCAAAGCCGCCGTGGCGGGCGAAGGCGCGATAGAGGGCGAGGTTGGCCACGTCGCGGCCAAAGGCGTTCGGGCCCAGCCCAAGTCCGCCGCCGAGGTGGTGGATCGCCAGTTCGCCCGACATGCCTGCCTCCGCCGCCGTAACGGCGGTCGGCTGTTATCAGACGGCGTCGAGGCCGATGTCCAGCGCCGCAGCGGAGTGGGTGAGAGCGCCGACGCTGATGACGTCAACGCCCGTCTCGGCGATGGCCCTCACGCTCTCGAGATTGACTCCGCCGGAGGCCTCAAGGACGGCGCGGCCTTTGGCGGCGGCTACGGCGGTGCGCAGGTCTTCCAGGGAGAAGTTGTCCAGCATCACCACGTCTGGACCGTGGCGCAGGGCGTCCTCCAGCTGGTCCAGGCCATCGACCTCCACCTCGACCTTCATCAGGTGGCCGGCGAAGGCGCGGGCGCGGCGCACAGCCTCGGCCACCCCGCCGCAGGCGGCGATGTGGTTGTCCTTGATCAGGATGGCGTCATCCAGGCCGAACCGGTGATTGACCCCGCCGCCGCAGCGCACGGCGTACTTCTCCAGGTGGCGCAGGCCCGGTGTGGTTTTGCGGGTGTCGACGATGCGCGCGCCCGTCCCCTCGACGGCGTCCACATAGGACCGGGTCAGGGTGGCCACGCCGCAGAGCCGACCCAGCAGGTTCAGCCCCGTCCGCTCGGCCGACAGGATGGCGCGGGCGTTCCCCTGCGCGCGGGCCAGCACGCTCCCGGCCGCCAGGGGGGCGCCATCGGCCACCAGGGTCTCGAACCTGGCCTCAGGATCCAGGGCGACCAGCGCCAGACGGGCGCAGGCGAGGCCCGCCGCCACGCCTGGCTTGCGGGCGACGAAGGCCACCGACAGCCGCGCGTCGGCGTCGATGCAGGCCATGGCGGTGACATCGCCGGCCCGGCCCAGGTCCTCGGCCAGGGCGGCCCGGACGACGGGCTCGATCAGAAGGTCGGGCAGGGGCTCGGTCATTCGGCGGCGATGCTGGTGGGCGAAGGGGGCAGGGCGCTGAGGGTGACGAAGGTGCGCCGCGGCTCGGCCGGCGCCTGGGGTGCGTCCACACGGAAGTGGGCGCCCAGGCTCTCGGCCCGGGTCAGGGCGCAGGTGGCGGTCAGCCGGGCGGCCGTCAGATCCGGAGAGGCGCCATGGGCCGCCTGAAGGTCGTCGACCAGGCTGATCAGTCGCCCGAGGCCTGGGCCGTCGCGCACGACGCCCGCCTCCGCGCTCATGGCGATCCGCAGGCTGGCCAGGGCCGCATCGGGCAGGATGGGCGAGGCCGTGCCTCGGACGATGCGGCTGCGGGTCTCTGCGGCCTCGCGGGCGGCCGCGCCGGCGCGAGTCCCGAACACGGCGGCCTCCAGCAGGGAGTTTGACGCCAGGCGGTTGGCGCCGTGCACGCCGGTGGAGGCGCACTCGCCGGCCGCATAGAGGCCCGCTAGGCTGGTCGCTCCATGCTCGTCGGTGACGATCCCGCCCATATGGTAGTGGCAGGCCGGGGCCACGGGGATCGGCTGCACCCGGGGATCGATCCCGCCCGACAGGCAGGCGGCGAACACGGCCGGGAAGGCTTCGGGGAAATGGTCGCCCACCGCGGCGCGGGCGTCGAGAAAGGCGCCGCGTCCGGCCGCCCGCTCGGCGTGGATGGCGCGGGCCACCACGTCCCGGGGCGCCAGCTCGGCGGCGGGGTGATAGGCGGCCATGAAGGCCTCGCCTGCGCCGTTAATCAGCAGGGCGCCCTCGCCGCGCAGGGCCTCGGTGGCCAGGGGGGCGGGGTCGCGGCCGATGTCGATGGCCGTGGGGTGAAACTGGACGAACTCGGGATCGGCGATCATGGCGCCGGCCGAGGCCGCCAGGCCCAGGCCTTCGCCCCGCAGTTCCGGCGGCGTGGTGGTGACGGCGTAGAGCCCGCCGATCCCACCGGTGGCCAGGATGACGGCGGGGGCTGTGATCTCATGGATCTGGCCAGCCTGCTCGATGATGACGCCGCGCACCTGGCCCTCGGCGTCCTGCAGCAGGCCGCGCAGGCGCGCGCCGGAGCGCACCTCGATATGGGGCTGGGCCAGCGTCGCTGCGGTGACGGCCGCCATGATGGCGCGGCCGGCCTGATCGCCCTTGACCCGGGCGACCCGGGCCCGGCTGTGGGCCGCTTCCAGGCTGAGGGAAAAGGCGCCGGCCTCATCGCGGTCAAAGGGCGCGCCCAGGGCCGCCAGGGTGCGGACGGCGGCGGCGCCTTCGCGCGCCAGCAGGGCCGCGCGCTCGGCGTCCACCAGACCTGCGCCGGCGGCCACGGTGTCCGCGGCGTGCAGCGCCCAGTCGTCCTCGTCCGAAAGGGCCGCGGCCATGCCCCCCTGCGCCCAGGCCGAGGAGCA
>NZ_JBALUY010000011.1:0-50879 GCF_036963605.1 Phenylobacterium sp.
TCTCGCGGCCCTTCTCGGGGAACTGGCGGCCATATTCGCCGGCGCGAACACCCATCAGCGAGAAGCCCTTGATCAGGGCCAGGTTGACCGGCAGCACGGGCAGGCGTCCGGAGGTGAAACCGATGGACAGCAGCCGTCCGTCAAAGGCGATGCAACGCACGCTCTCGTCGAATACGTCCCCGCCCACAGGATCATAGATGATGTCGGCGCCCTTGCCGCCGGTGATGGCCTTGACCGCCTCGCGGAAGCCGCCGGTGACATTGACGGTGGCCTCGGGGCCATAGGCCTCGGCGACGATGGCCAGCTTCTCATCCGAGGCCGAGGCGGCGATCACCTTGCAGCCCAGGTGGCGGGCGAGGTCCACAGCCGCCAGGCCGACGCCTCCGGCCGCCCCATGCACCAGCACCCACTCGCCGGGCTCGGCGCGGGCGCGGCGCACCAGGGACACATAGGCGGTGAGATAGGCCGTCGCATAGCCGGCCGCCTGGCTGAACGAGAGACCTTCGGGCTTGCGGCGCAGGCCCTTGGCGGGTGTGACGGCGAACTCCGAAAAGCCGCCGATCCGCGCGCCGCCGACGACCGCTTCGCCGATCTGGAAATCCTCAACGCCGTCGCCGAGGGCCTCGACCTCGCCTGAAATCTCCATGCCGGGAATGAAGGGGAGGGGCGGCTTGTGCTGATACTCGCCGCGGGTCTGCAGCAGGTCGGGGAAGTTCACCGCCGCAGCGCGCACCCGGACCCGCACCTCGCCGGGTCCGGGCGCCGGCGTCTCGATCTCTGTCAGGACGCAGCCGCCATAGTCGGCCGCCAGGGCCTCGACCACCAGGGCGCGCATCAGCGGGCGCTCGCCGGTTTCGGCTGGGCCTGGGGCAGGCCCTTCAGCCCCGAGAGGATGAGGGCGGTGGAGAAGGCCGTGGCGCCCGCCACGTCCACAGGCCTGCGGCTCACCATCTGCTCGCCGACCTCACGGGCGATGGCGATGCAGGCGCCCGCCAGATAGTCGGCGTCGGCGGCCGGCGCCGCGCCGCGGGCGATTTCGTCGAGAATGGCGGCGCGGACCTCGTTGAACACCGCCTCCATCTCCGGCGTCTGGCCGTGGACGTAGAGATGTTCCTCAGCTTCCCGCCGATCGGCCCACTGCTGGTGTTCGTCGGCCAGGAACTGGAAATAGGCCTGGAGAGCTGCGCGCACGAAGCCTTCGAAATCGGCGTTCTGGCTGCGCAGGGCCTTGAGAATCGGGGCGAACCGCCGGGCGCCGTCATCGGCCAGGGCGGCGAACACCTCCTCCTTGGACTTGAAGTAGTTGTAGAAGGTGCCGGCGGCCAGGCCGGTGCGGCGAATGATGTCGCGGACGGTGCACGGCTCGTAGCCGATCTCGCCGAACACCTCGCGCGCGGCGTCCAATATGGCGGTCCGGTTCTGGACCTTGGTCTGGGCGCGCTTGCCGACTGGAAGAATGGCGAGGTGGGACATGCGACTCCGTACGCAAAACTGACGGGCGTCATTCTAGGGCCTGGTCTGGCCAAGCGCCACCGATCTGCGTCGCCCATTCGTCCGTATGGCGCTTTTCATCCCCTGCGCCTGACCTTTGGGCGGCTAAGCCTGCCCCGCGGCGGCGTGGGCCTCAGGCAGGGGGGGCGACGCCAGGGCCACAGCCCAGCCGGCACTGTCCCCAGGCCTGGGGACATTCATCGGAGGCCCCCTCCGCCAGGCAGAAGTAGTAGGTCTGGGCGCAGGACAGCCGACACGCCTGGGCGTTCGGCGCCGGGGGCTGTGACATCAGCGCCGGTCCCGCCAGGGGCCGCAGGTTCAGGTTCGCGGCGCCCGGGTCCGGGGTTTGGTCGCCTGCGGCGGCGGCGGCGGCCTGCGAGGCGCCAGGCGCCAGGGCCCCAGCTCCCCGCAGGCCCAGGGCGCCAGCGCCGGGGCGGGTGGGATCCAGGCGTCCATCGGTCTGGGCCGACGCAGGCAGGCTTGTCAGCGCGACCAGGAGAAGGGCGAGAGCGAGACGCATGGGATCACCCTGGCGCCTAGCCGTTAAGACCCGATTAACCACGTTTGATCCGGCTGGATTTCTCGGGATCAGACTGTGCGCTTGGCGCGGTCCTTCTCGTTGGTGGTCTGGATCGCCTTGCGGGCGGCCTGCCACTCGTCATCGCCCCAGGCGCGCAACCGCGAGAAGTTGCTGCCGGTGGCCTGCCAGGACGCCCCGTCGATGGCGATGGTCTGGCCGTTCACATAGGCTGACAGCGGGTGCAGCAGATAGACCGCCAGATTGGCCAGTTCCCGCATGTCGCCGACCCGGCCCATGGGATTGCCGCTCATGTCGCCATAGGCGCCGCCGGTGTCCTCGCCCTGACCGGGATTGAGCCGCGCGCTCATGCCCTCGGTGGGGAAGGGACCGGGGGCGATGTTGTTGAAGCGGATGCCGTACGAGCCCCATTCGACCGCCAGCGACTGGCTCATGGCCGCGATGCCGGCCTTCGACATGGCCGAGGGCACGGTGTAGGGGCCGCCGTTCCAGATCCAGGTGACGAGGATGGAGACCACCGAGGCCTTGCGCCCTTCGGCGATCCAGCGCTTGCCGCAGCCTTGCGTGACGAAGAAGGCGCCGCGGAAGACGATGTTGGAAATGGCGTCGAAACCCCGGGGTGAGAGGTCCTCGGTGCGGCTGATGAAGTTGCCCGCCGCATTGTTCACCAGGCCGGTCAGGGCGCCGCCGTCGGCCCAGATCTGGTCCAGCATGGCCTCGATGGCGTCGGGCACGCGGATGTCGCAGGCCAGGCCCACGCACTTGCCGCCGTGGGCCGCCATCAGTTCGCTGGCGGTCTCCTCCACCACGCCGCCGCGGCGCCCGCAGATATAGACCTCGGCCCCCAGCATCAGGCAGGCCTCGGCCATCACCTTGCCCAGCCCCGTGCCGCCGCCGGTGATCAGGATCCGCTCGCCGGTCATCAGGCCGGGGCGAAACATCAGGTCGTCCATCGAAAACTGGGCCATGGGGCGTCCTCCGCTGTTTTCGACAGTGCGGACCTGTGACGCCCCGTCGGTCAAGTCCCGGCGCGGACGGCGGTTTCCGGCGCGCAGACGAAAGAAGCGCGCGGAGCCCGCGCGCTTCGATCATCTCCAGTAAGCGGGGAAGGCCTTTAGAACTCTTCCCAGCCCTCTTCCTGGCCGGCAGGCGCCATGGCCAGGGCCGTGGCCCCGCGGGTCGCGGCGCGGGGCGTTGGCGCGGGCTGGCGCGCCGGCCGCGGAGCCGGGGCGGGGGCGGGGGCGCGATGGGCGGCAGGCTGGCCCGAAGACACCCTGAACCGGCCCACCAGCTTGGCGAGTTCGCGGGACTCATCGGCCAGCACACGGCTCGCGGCGGTGGATTCCTCGACCATGGCGGCGTTCTGCTGGGTGACGTGGTCCATTTCATTGACCGCCGTATTGACCTGGGCGAGGCCGAGCGCCTCCTCCTTGGCCGAGGCGGCGATCTCGCTGACCAGCCCGTTGATCTCGGCCACCTGGGTGACGATCCGTTCCAGGGCCTGGCCGGTCTCGCCCACCAGGCCGACCCCCTGCGACACCTGTTCGGTGGAGGCGCTGATCAGGGCCTTGATCTCCTTGGCGGCCTCGGCCGAGCGCTGGGCCAGGGCCCGGACTTCGGAGGCGACGACCGCGAAGCCGCGGCCGGCGTCGCCGGCCCGCGCGGCCTCGACCCCGGCGTTCAGGGCCAGCAGGTTGGTCTGGAAGGCGATCTCGTCGATCACCCCGATGATCTGGCTGATCTGGGACGAGGACTGCTCGATCTGGCCCATGGCGGCCACGGCGCGACGGACGATGTCACCCGAACGCTCCGCGTCGGCCCGGGCCGAGATGACGGCCTCCCGGCCCTGGTCAGCGCTGCTGGAGGTCTTCTGGACGGTGGCCGTGATCTCGTCGAGGGCCGCGGCGGTCTCTTCCAGAGTGGCGGCCTGGTGCTCGGTGCGGCGGGACAGGTCGTCGGCGCCGGACGAGATTTCGGTCGCCCCCGACGTGATCGCCCCGGTCGTCGAGGCGATGGCGCCCATGACGTCTTCCAGCTTGGCCACCGCGGCGTTGAAGTCGTCGCGGAGCTTTTGATATTCGCCGGGGAAGTCGGTCTCCAGCCGGTAGGTGAGGTCGCCGTCGGCTAGGTGCGACAGGGCCTGGGCCAGCTCGCCGACCACGCGGGCCTGTTCCTCGGCCACGGCCGCAGCGGCCTCGGCGCTCTGGCGGCGGGTCTCTTCGGCGGAGTGGCGGGTGGCTTCCTGATCGGCGCGCAGCTGTTCCATCTGGAGCTGGTTATCGCGGAATACGGTGAGGGAGCGGACAATGGCGCCCAGTTCGTCCTTGCGGGCCAGGGCGTCGAGATTGACCCCGTTGTCGCCCCGCGACAGGCGCTCGGTGGCGCCTGCGATACGCTGGACAGCCCGACGCATGGTCAGCACCGACATCAGCGCCAGGGCGCCGGCCGCCAGCAGGGTGACCAGGACAACCGCCATGGTGACATTGCGGGCCAGGGTGGCGCGCGCCTCGCTGGCGGCGGCCCGGGCGTCGGTGGCGGCCTGGGTCTGCTCGACGATGGCGCCCAGATTGGCAGTCATCTGCGTATATTGCTCTTCGAACGGCGCGGCGAAGCCGGCGGCGGTGGTGAAGTCTACCGAGAGCATGGCCACGATGATGTCCAGGGCGTCGTGGGTCTCCTTCAGATCCTGGATCAGGGTGTCGAAGGCCGCGTGCTGGCTGGCCGGCGCGGCGGCCTTGGCGGTGGCCGCATCAGCGGCGATGGCGTTCACCTCCGCCAGCATTTCCTGGGCCTGCGCTTCGATGGTTTCGACCTCCAGGGCCGCGGCCTGTTTGGTCAGCAGGAAGTAGAGGTCCCCATGGACGGCGTTGATCCGCTCCGAAATCCGCTGGATCCTTAGGCTGTTGGGCATGTCGGTGTGAACGACCTGCTGCAGGGCCTGGGTCTGGGCCTGCTGCATGTAGATGGTCCCGCCCGCCACGGCGGCGAGCATGAGCAGCGCAAAGGCCGGCGCGAAGCCGATCTTCACGATCAACGGTAAGTCCACGAGCCGAAAGCGCATTGTCGATCCATCCCCTGACATGCCTGATTCCCATCTGGCGGCGGCATGATGAACGGTAGGTTGCTAACAGTTCCTCACCGAGGGTTGCGTTCTTGCCCAGGCTCGCCCGCCACTCAACTATATAAAGACGGCTCAAGTGCAGGCAGGAGCAGTGGTCGGCAATAATTATGGTTTACGATTATTTACTATCGTTTTCTTGCGTGGATTAGACAATTTTAACCTGAATCCCCGATGGTGCTCTCACTTCCGGTCTAGAAGGAGTGGGTAGGTGAAAAAGATCATCGCAATCGGTGGGGGCCTCTTCGTGAGCCTCGTTCTGGCGAACGCCTCTGTGGCGGCTTCGTTTGAAGAAAGCATGGCTCGTTGTCTGTCGAAGCACGCCAATACGCGTGAAGCGGCGACCGTCATGCTGGAATGCAGCGCGGACAGCGGCAAGCTGTCGGACTGCAAGGTCCTGCAGGACAGCGCTGCGGGCAAGGGTTTCGACAAGGCCGCGCTCTGCGTCGCCGAAGTCCTGCCCATGGGTTCCAAGACGGGCCAGGTTAAGGTCCCGATGCGGTTCCCTGGCAGCTAAGCCAGACAGTTTCGTATTCTTACGATCAAACGCTCCCGTGCTTTGCGCGGGGGCGTTTTTTCTTGGCTGATCAGGCCTTCAGCCGGGCCATCAGGGCCTGGGCCGCCGCTGGGGCGCGCACCTTGCCTTCGCTGATGAAGAAGGCGAACACCTCGCGGGCCTTGGTCCTTGGCGTCTGATCCAGCATCGGCAGGTCGTCGGGAACGTCGCCGGCCGCATAGGTCTGCAGACGATCCGCCCACTGATCGAGGGCCTTGGGGCCATAGCCGGTCTCGATCTCGTCGGACCCCGCCATCAGCCGGGCATAGATGAAGTCGGCCACCGGATCGGCGATCATCGGAAACTCGGCGTGCTCGGTCAGGCAGACCGCCACATTGCGCGCCCGGCACATGGCCAGGAAGGCGGGATCGGCGAAGCTTGCGTGCCGCACCTCGACCGCATGGCGCAGGGGCAGGCCCGCCAGCGTCGTCGGCAGCAGATCCAGGAATCCCTCGAAATCCTCGGCGTCGAACCGCTTGGTGGCCATGAACTGCCAGAGGATCGGCCCCAGTCGGTCGCCCAGCTCGACGATGCCCTGGTTCAGGAACTTTCCCACCGACTCGCCAGCGTCTTTCAGCACCTTGCGATTGGTGCAGAAGCGCGAGGCCTTGAGGGTGAAGACAAAGCCCTCAGGGGTCGCGGCGGCCCATTTGGCGAAGCTCTCGGGCTTCTGGCTGGAATAGTAGGTCGAGTTGATCTCGATGACCGGAAGGTGCGCGCTGGCATAGGCCAGTTCGTCGGCCTGCCGCAGGCCCTGGGGGTAGAAGACGCCCCGCCAGGGCTCGAAGGTCCAGCCCCCGATCCCTGCGCGCACCCGTCCGGTCATTGTTCATCGTCCTTTTATTTGCGCGCCGCCGCGGTGGCGTCGCGGGCGGCCTTGAATTCCGAGCCAGCTTTCCACTCCGGCCAGTCGCTGGAATTGGCCAGTTCCAGCCCGAGCTGCAAGAGCAGTTCGGCGTCCTGGGCCATGCCCTCCAGATTCCAGTCGGGGCCATATTCGTCGGCCGGCTGGTGGTACTGGGCGGCGGTATAGTTCCGCGACCAGGCCTGACCGGCCTCGACGCCGCCTTCGACCAGATCCTGGCCGGAGCGGAACGAGATCGATGGCACGCCGGCGCGCACGAAGGGGAAGTGGTCGGACCGGAAGAAGCTGCCGGCCTCGGGACGGGGATCGGGCTTAAACGCCCGACCCTGGGCCGCGCCCTGCGCGATCAGCAGGTCCTGCAGCTGCGAGGCCGCATCGCCGGCTGCGGAGAAGTCCCTGGCCGGACCTGCAGGAGAGGGGGCGTCGAGGTTCAGGACCGCCACCGTGGTCTCGAGGGGATAGAGCGGATTGGCGGCGTAGTATTCCGAGCCCAGCAGGCCCTTCTCCTCGGCGGTGACCAGCAGGACGTTCACGGTCCGCTCCGGCGCGGGACCCTGGGCGAAGGCGCGGGCGATCTCGATCACCGCGCCGACACCCGCGGCATTGTCCATCGCGCCATTATAGATGGTGTCGCCATCAGCATCCGGCGCGCCGACGCCCAGATGATCCCAGTGGGACGTATAGAGAATGCGCTCGTCGGGCCGTTCGGCGCCGGCCACTTCAGCCACCACGTTCTGGCTGATGATCTGACGCGCATCCACGTCGAAGGCGGTGGAGAAGGTCACATTCTCCAGCAGGCGCGGCTGGAAGTCCCGGGTCTGGGCTTCGGCCTTGAGGACCTCGAAGTCCAGTCCAGCCCGGGCCATCAGGTCAACGGCCACGTCCCGCTGGATCCAGCCCTCGACCGGGACATGGGCCTTGGCGGGCTCGGCCCGGATGATGTCGAAGATCTCATTGGTGTTGGAGTTCTTGACCGTCGCCCAGCCATAGGATGCCGGCTCGGACTCGTGGACGACCAGCAGGCCCAGCGCCCCATGGCGCGCGGCCTCTTCGTACTTGTAGGTCCAGCGGCCGTAATAGGTCATGGCCTTGCCGCCGAAGTCGCCCTCGCCGGCCTCGTAGTCGGGGTCGTTGACCAGGACCACGACCACCTTGCCCTTGACGTCCATGTCCTTGAAGTCGTCCCAGTCGCGCTCCGGCGCCACGACGCCATAGCCGGCGAAGACGATCGGCGCGTTGTCGATATCGACGCGCTCGGCCCCGTTGGCCGCGGCGCGGATGGCGATCTCCTCGCCCTGGCGCAGGGTGATCGCCGCGCCAGGCGCCAGGATGGTCGCCTCCACCGGGCCTTCAATCTCGAAGCGCGCCAGGGGGACGTCCTGGGTCCAGAGGCGCTGGCCGTCTTTCAGATCACCGGCGGGCTTCAGCCCCGCGGCCTTCAACTGCTCGACCATATAGGCGATGGTCTTGGCCTCGGCCGGGGTGGCCGGGGCGCGACCTTCAAAGGCGTCGGAGGCCAGGACTTCGACGTGCTGGCCGATCCGCTCGCCGGAGATGGAGGGCGCCGCCAGGGCGGGCGCGGTGATCAGGGCCGCGGAGGCGACCGCCGCAAAAAGGAGCGTTTTCATTGAGACTCTGCGCAGGGTTGTGGTTTAGGGCGGAGCCTAGCTGCGGCGCGGGCGCCACGCCACCGGGGATGTTACCTGTGTGACGGCAAGGTCCGAGGTTTGTATCGGCGCTGCAATTCCCGGGTCGCGAACCTGTGGTTTGGGAAGCGCCGCTGTTTAGGCCGCATTACTCCCTGGGGCGATATGATGAGTTCCGATTCGCGGCCGAGGCCTACCAGGACTGCCATGCGTCTGACGTCTTCGCTCGCTCTTTCCGCCCTCCTCGCTCTCGGCGCCTGTGCGACCGCCCGGGACGCCGAGATCGCTCTGCCTGGGGCCTATCCGACCCTGGATGCGAACGCGGCTTCCGCCGGAGCGCTGGACGCCTGGTGGCTGTCCTTTGGCGATCCTGAACTGAACGCCCTGATCGACGAGGCCCTGGCCCTCAGTCCGGACGCCCAGAGCGCGGCGGCCCGCCTGCGCGAGGCCCGGCTGACGGCGACCAGCGCGCTCACCACCTTCCTGCCCCAGGGCCAGCTGACCGGGTCCGCCCGCCAGACCGAGACCGAACAGGTCGACGGCCAGGAGGTCAGCGTTCCGGGCCTGTCGACCTCAGGGACCAGCGAGAGCTATCAGGGGGCCTTCAATGTCAGCTGGGAGCTCGACCTGTTTGGCCGGTTCTTCGCTGTGCGTCGCGCGGCGCAAGGCGACACCGCCGCAGCCCGGTTCGCCTATGAGGGCGCCCGCGCCAGCCTCGCGGCCAATGTCGCCGACGCCTACTTCCAGGCGCGTGGCCTGGCCATCCAGCTCGAGGACGCCCGCGAGAGCGCCCGCGTCCAGCAGTCCCTCTATGACCTGGCTCAACAGCGTGTCGATATCGGCATCGCCGCCCGTTCGGACTCCGACCGCGTGGCCGGCGAGCTTGCCCAGGCCCTGAGCCAGGTGGAGAATCTCGAGGCCGAACTTCAGGCTCAGCAGCGGACCCTGCTGGTCCTGGTCGGCCGCGGGACCGCTCCCCTGGCCGGCGTCTCGACCCCACCCCTGGCCGGCCTTCCGCCGCCGGTTCCCGCCGCCGTGCCGGGCGAACTCCTGGCCCGGCGTCCCGATGTCCGCGAGGCCGAGGCCCGGGTGCGTTCGGCCGCCGGTCGCCTGGCGGTGGCCCAGCTCGCCTTCTTTCCCACCTTCACTCTGACGCCGGGTCTCGGCATCTCGCGCACGGTTCAGCCGGGCTATGAGGCTACGACCCAGAACTGGAGCATCGGGGCCAATGTCACCCAGCCGGTGCTCAACATTCCCCAGCTCCTGCTGGACATGCGCGCCCAGGACGCCCGCACCGAACAGGCGGTGATCGCCTATGAAAAGGTGGTGCAGACCGCCTATGCCGAGGCCGAAAGCGCCCTTGTCCGTCTGTCGGCCGATCGGCGCCGGGTGGATCTGCTCACCGACGGCGAAGCCCGGGCCGAGCGGGCCTATAGGTCAGGCCGGATCGGCTACGACGCCGGTCTGACCGATCTGCAGACGGCGCTCGCCGCCGAACAGACCTGGCGCGCCACCCGCGCCCAACTCACCAGCGCCCAGGTGCAATCCCAGCGCCGGGCGGTCCAGGCCTTCAAGGCCCTCGGCGGCGGCTGGCCGTCGCAGGACCTTCCTCTCAACACCCAAGCCCGCTGAGGCGGACGGCATGATGCAGATCAAGACCCCCCCGGCGACCCGCCGCAAAGCCCCGGCCGCCCTGATCGTGATGATCGCCGGCGCGCTGGCCTTAGCCGCCTGCGGCGAAGAGGCGCCCCGGGAAACCGCCGAGCAGCAGGCGCGCGCCGTGACGGTCGTCCCGGTAGCCGCCCGTTCGATCACCGGCTCCGTCGCCGCCTCGGGGCCGCTGGTCCCGCGGGAGGAGGCCGCCGTCAGCGCCGAGATCGCTGGCTACCGGGTCGCCCGCGTCCTGGTGGAGCCCGGCGCCTATGTCCGCAAGGGCCAGACCCTGGCGGTGCTGGACGGCGCGCTGCTCCAGTCGCAACTGCAGCAGCAGGAGGCGGCGCTGGCCCAGGCCGAGGTGCAGGCTCAGCAGGCTGAAAGCCAGGCCGCCCGTGTCGAGGGCCTCGAAGGCCAGGGCGTCCTGTCCGACGAACAGATTGAACAGCGTCAGTTCCAGGCCCGGAGCGCTCGGGCCCAGGCCCGGGCCCAAGCCGCCGGCCTCGCCGATCTCCGCGCCCGCCAGGCGCGCCTCTCGGTGAGCGCGCCGGTGTCCGGCCTTGTGCTGGCGCGCAATGTCCGCCCCGGCGACCAGTCGGGCGCAGGCACGACCCCGTGGTTCGTCATCGCCCGCGACGGCCTGATCGAGCTGCGGGCCGAGGTGTCCGAGGCCGATCTCGCCCGTATCCGCGAGGGCCAGTCGGTTCAGGTGACCCTGCAGAACGGCGAAGCCGTCCAGGGGACAGTGCGCCTTGTGAGCCCGCAGGTGAACGCCGAAAGCCAGCTGGGCGAGGTCTGGATTCGCCTACCCAACCGTTCCGACATCCGCGCTGGCGGCTTCGCCAGCGCCGCCTTCCAGGGCGGCGGGGCCTCGTCCCTGACCGTACCCGAGACCGCCGTCCGCTATGACGGCGACGGCGCCAGCGTCATGGTGGTGGGCGAGGACAACCGGGTGAAGCGGGTCGCGGTCTCCACCGGCGCCCGCGGCGGCGGGCTCGTCGAGCTCGTCCGCGGGCCTCCGGCCGGCGCCCTGGTGGTGGAGAGCGCGGGCTCCTTCCTGCTGGAGAACGACATGATCCGGCCGGTCCGGGCCTCGGCCAGCGCGGCTGCGCCGGCGGCGAAGTCGGCTGAGGCGCCTGCCGCCCAGCCAGCCAACAAGACCGAGCCGGCGAAATGAGCGACGAACGTCACCTGGGAATCTCCACCTGGGCGATCCGGAACCCGGTTCCGGTCGTCGTGCTCTTCATCGCCCTGACCCTGGCCGGGATGATTTCCTATGGAAATCTGCCGGTGAAGCTCTTCCCCAACGTCCAGTTCCCCATGGTCTCGGTGACCGTGACCCAGAGCGGCGCGGCGCCTGGGGAAATGGAGACCCAGATCACCCGGCCGGTGGAGGACGCCCTGGCCGGCATCCCCAACGTCAAGAACATCTATTCCACGGTGACCCAGGGCGCCTCGGTGACCAATGTCGAGTTCGAACTCGGCGAGGATCTCCAGAAGGCCACCGACGACGTCCGCTCGCGGATCGACCAGACCCGGGCCGTCCTGCCGCGGGAGATCGACGAGCCAACGGTCCAGCGGGTCGAACTCGATTCCCAGCCGATCATGACCTATGCGGTGGCCGCCTCGGGCATGTCCGATGTGGAGCTGTCCTGGTTCGTCGACGACACCCTGGGCCGGGCTCTGCAGGCCAGCGATGGCGTGGCCCAGGTGGCCCGCGTCGGCGGGGTGACCCGCGAGATCAATGTCGTCCTCGACCCCGACCGTCTGGCCGCCCGTGGCCTGACCGCCACCCAGGTCAACAACGCCCTGCGCAGCTTCGATCTCGATGCGCCCGGCGGCCGGGTCACCATCGGCGGCCAGGAACAGAACCTGCGGGTGCTGGGCGCCGTCAGCAGCGTCGAAGCCCTGCGCGAACTGACCATCCCCACCGGCCAGGGCGGCTTCGTGCGCCTGTCCGATATCGCCGATGTGGGCGACGGCGCCTCGGAGCCCCGCGGCTTCGCCCGCCTGAACGGCCAGCCGGTTGTAGGCTTCATGGTCATGAAGACCCGCGACTCCAGCGACGTGGCCGTCGAGGACGGGGTCCTGGAGGCCCTGGCCGAACTGGAGAGCCAGTACGAGGGCGTCACCTTCACCAAGATCTTCTCCTCGGTGGACGAGACCCGGGCGAGCTTCCACGCCACCCAGAACGTCCTGCTGGAGGGCATGGGCCTGGCCGCCCTGGTGGTCTTCGTCTTCCTGCGCAACTGGCGCTCCACGGCCATCGCCGCCGTCGCCATGCCGCTGTCGCTGATCCCCACCTTCTTCGTGATGGATCTGCTGGGCTTCTCGCTGAACATCGTCACCCTGCTGGGCCTGACCCTGGTGATCGGCATCCTGGTCGATGACGCCATCGTCGAGGTGGAGAACATCGAGAAACGGATCGTCGCCGGCATGCGACCCTTCCAGGCCGCGTTGGAAGGCGCCGACGCCATCGGCCTGGCGGTCGTGGCCACCACCGCATCGATCGTGGTGGTGTTTACTCCGGTCTCGTTCATGGGCGGCATGGCCGGCCAGTTCTTCCGGGAGTTCGGCATCACCGTCTCGGTGGCCGTCATCTTCTCCCTGCTGGTGGCCCGCCTGCTCACCCCGCTGATGGCCGCCTATCTGCTCAAGCCTGTGGCCCACCCTCAGGAGCGCAAGCCGTTCAAGGGCTTGTATCGCAACACCCTGGAATGGGCCCTGGACCACCGGATCGTGGCCTGCATCGCCGGCGGGGTGCTGTTCATCCTCTCCCTGGCCTTGATCCCCTTCCTACCCCAGGGATTCCAGCCGGCTGGGGACCCGGACTATCTGTATGTGAACGTCCAGGGACCGCCTGGCGCCACGGCCGATCACATGGAGGGCGTGGTCCGCGACATCACCGGCACCTTCTCCGAGCGGCCCGAGGTGACCAACGTCTTCGCCCAGATCGGCTCGACCGTGGTCGCCCAGGGTCCTGGCGGCGGGGGTGGCGGCGGCAGCGATCTGCGCAGCGGCACCGTCACCGTTCTGCTCAACGAAGGGCGCGACCTGTCCGGCGACGAGATCCGTCGCGAAATGCGCGAAGCCCTGCGGGAAATCCCCGACGCTCGGGTGACCTTCCTCGACGGCCAGGGGCAGGCCGGTCTGCAGATCGTGCTGACCAGCGAAGACCCCGACGCCCTGCGCGATGCGGCCCTTGAGCTCGAGCGGCAGATGCGCGAGGTGCCCGAGATCGCCGAACCCAGGCCTTCGGTGCCGCCCACGGGTCCTGAGCTGATCATCCGGCCCCGCGCCGCCGAGGCCGCGCGCCTGGGCGTCAGCGCCGAACAGATCGCCACCGTGGCCCGGGTCGCCACCGTCGGCGATATCGACGCCAATGTGGCCAAGATGACCATCGGCGAGCGACGCCTGCCCATCCGCCTGCGGCTGCCCGCCGATGCGCGCACCGACCTGGAAGCCATCCGGGGCCTGCGCCTGCCCACAGCCACCGGCGGTGTGACCACCCTGGGCGCCGTGGCCGACGTGGAGTTTCAGGCCGGCCCGGCCCGTATCGAGCGCCTGAATCGCAGGCGTCAGCTCACCGTCCAGGCCGAGCTGAACGGCGTGGAGTTGGGGGACGCTAACCAGAAGGTCCAGGCCCTGCCGATCATGCAGGACCTGCCCGAGGGCGTGGCGCCGGCGGCCACCGGCGAGCTGGAGGCCATGATGGAGCTGTTCGGCGCCATGGGCCTGGCGATCTTCGCGGGGGTCTCGATGATCTTCGCCGTGCTGGTCCTGTTGTTCCGCAGCTTCTTCAAGCCGGTGGTGATCCTGTCGGCCCTGCCCTTGGCGGTAGGTGGCGCCTTCCTGGGCCTGCTGGCCTTCCGGCTGTCCCTGTCGATCCCCTCGATGATCGGCTTCCTGATGCTGCTGGGTCTGGCGGCCAAGAACTCGATCCTGCTGGTGGAATACACCATCGAGCGGGAACGCGAGGGCATGCCCCAGCGCGACGCCCTGATCGAGGCCTGCCGCGAGCGGGCCCGGCCCATCGTCATGACCACAGTGGCCATGGCGGCGGGCATGTTGCCCACGGCGCTGGCCCTGGAAAAGGGAGCGGAGTTCCGCCAGCCCATGGCTGTGGCGGTGATCGGCGGCCTGATCACCTCGACCATCCTGTCGCTGGTGCTGGTGCCGGTGGTCTACGAGATCGTGGATGATTTCGAACGCTGGCTGGCGCCCAAGCTCGGCCGCCTGGTCACCCCCCGGGACGCGCCGGGGCCGGCGGTGCCGGAGGACAGACTTTAGGGTCTAAATCTCGCCACGGATGACCTGGGCGAACTGCTCGGGGTCGACATTGCCGCCGGACAGGACGAGCGCGATGCTCGCCTTGCCGGCGATATCGATCTTGCCGGCCAGCAGGGCGGCCAGCGCTGCGACGCCGCCGGGCTCGACCACCAGCTTCAGCGTTGAGAAGGCGTAGCGCATGGCCTCGGTGATCTCGCGATCGCTGACCAGCGCCACGTTCGCGACGGTTTGTTGCATGACCGGGAAGGTCAGCTCGCCGGGCGCAGGCGATTCCAGCGAGTCGCACAGGGACCGGCCTGTGGGCTTGAAGGTCTGACGCGCGCCGGCCTGCAGGGACTTCAGCGTATCGTCGAAACCCTCGGGCTCGACGCCCACCATGGCGGTTTGCGGGCTCAAGGCCTTCACCGCGGTGGCGAGGCCCGCCAGAAGCCCGCCGCCGCTGATCGGGGCGGCCACCACGTCCAGGGTCGCGCCGGCGGCCCTGGCCTGGGCCACCAGCTCCAGGCCGACGGTTCCCTGGCCGGCGATGATGTGCGGGTCGTCGAAGGCCGGGACCACCACCGCCCCGCGCTCCTGGGCGATCTTGGCGGCGATGGCCTCGCGGCTGTCGGTCAGCCGGTCATAGAAGCGCACCTCCGCGCCATAACCCTTTGTGGCCGCGACCTTCACCGCCGGCGCGTCCTTGGGCATGACGATCAGGGCGGGGACGCCCAGCAGCCGGGCGGCCAGGGCGACGCCCTGCGCATGATTGCCCGAGGAGAAGGCCACCACGCCGCGGGCGCGTTCCTCCGGCCCCAGTTGGACCAGGCGGTTATAGGCCCCGCGGAACTTGAAGGCGCCAACCCGCTGCAGGGTCTCGGCCTTGAGCAGCACCCGCAGACCCATCCTCTCGTTCAGAGCCGGACTCTCGATCAGCGGCGTCTCGATGGCCAGGCCGCGGATCCGGCCAGCGGCCGCCTCAATGTCAGCCAGGGTCACACTCATTTCGCAAACACCATGTCGTCGTTGGCGAAGGCCTTGAATTCCAGCGCGTTGCCGGACGGATCGAGGAAGAACAGGGTCGCCTGCTCGCCGGCCTGGCCCTTGAAGCGGACCTGGGGGGCGATGATGAATTGTGTGCCCGCCGCCTGCAGTCGATCAGCCAGGTCCTGCCAGGCCTCCAAGGTCAGGATCACGCCGAAGTGGCGCACTGGGACCTGCTCGCCGTCCACGGCGCTGGTCTGGCGATGGCCGACTTCGTCGGGCGACAGATGGGCGACGATCTGGTGGCCGTAGAAGTCGAAATCGATCCAGTCGGGGCTGGAGCGGCCCTCGGCGCAGCCCAGCAGATCGCCGTAGAAGGCGCGGGCCTCGGCCAGATCGCGGACAGGGAAGGCGAGGTGGAAGCGGGGTCGGGTCATGGACATCTGAATAGCTTGCCATCAACCGACGCGCGACGGCTTTAACACCTGTCCGGCTGTGCTTATCTGTACGCGGCCCATAGCGATGGGTTTGGGGGCGAATCACGATGCGAAAGCTTGTTGCGACGGCCGGGGCGGTCGTCTGTCTGGCCTGGACCGGGGCGGCCCAGGCCGCCGACCTGCTGGTCGGGATCTATGGCCATGACGTGACCTTCATCGGCGAAGCGATCGGCTCAGGCGCCGCGGGCCGTGAGGACGGGGTCGACCTGCATATCGGCCTGCGCAGCGATCCCATCGAGGCTCTGTGGGGCGATCCCCAGGCCCATGCCTTTGTCTCGATCAACAGCGAGAACACCAGCAACTTCGTGGCCGCCGGCCTCTCCTGGCCGGTGGGAATCACTGAGCGGCTCTATGTCCGCCCGGGCCTGGGCCTGGCCTATACGGACGGGGAGGCGGGCCTGCCGCCGGTCAATGAGCCAGGGCTCACCCCTGATGAAGTCGCGCGGCGCCTGGAGCTCTACAACACCCGCATCGACTTCGGCTCCAAGCTGCTGTTCCAGCCGGAGCTGTCCCTCGGTTACGAATTCAACGAACGGTTCGCCGCCGAACTGTCCTGGGTCCACATCTCCAACGCGCAGATTTTCCACCAGGGCAAGAACCAGGGCCTTGACGAAGCCGGCGTGCGGCTGATTTACAGCTTCTGACCTGCCCCGCGCCGCGAGCGCGCACCCGGCGGGTTCCACAATCGATCACATCCTCTCGCCGAGCCCTGTCGAAGGGCGGGACGGATCCGCTCGGCAGGCGGAAGGATCGTATCTCAATGGCCAATGTGACGGTGATCGGCGCCCAGTGGGGCGACGAGGGCAAGGGCAAGGTCATCGACTGGTTGGCCAACCGGGCCGACGTGGTGGTGCGTTTCCAGGGCGGCAACAACGCCGGCCATACCATCGTGGTAGGGAACAAGACCTACAAGCTCTCCCTGCTGCCGTCGGGCGTCATCCAGGGCAAGCTGTCGATCATCGGCAATGGCGTCGTCGTGGATCCCTGGTCCCTGCTGGACGAGATCGCCCGCGCCCAGGGCCAGGGCCTGGATATCAATCCGGGCAACCTGATCCTGGCCGAGAACGCCACCCTGGTCCTGCCCCTGCACCGGGACCTGGACGGCGCCCGCGAAGCCCGCGCCGGGGCCGGCAAGATCGGCACCACCGGTCGCGGCATCGGCCCGGCCTATGAGGACAAGGTCGGTCGCCGCGCCATCCGCTTCGCCGACCTGGCCGACCGCGAGGCCCTGGAGGTGAAGATCGAGCGCCTGCTCGCCCACCATGGCGCCCTGCGGGCAGGCCTCGGCCTTCCCGAGGCGCGGCCTGAGGAAATTCTCGCCCAGCTCGAAGAGCTGGCGCCGCGCATCCTGCCCTTTGTGAAGCCGGCCTGGCGGGTGCTCGGCGACGCCATCAAGGAAGGCCAGAGGGTGCTGTTCGAGGGCGCCCAGGCGACCCTGCTGGATGTCGACCACGGCACCTATCCCTATGTGACCTCGTCCAACACCGTGGCCGGCCAGGCGGCGGCGGGCGCCGGCGTCGGCCCCACGGCGGGCGGCTATGTGCTCGGCATCGTCAAGGCCTACACAACCCGGGTAGGCGAGGGGCCCTTCCCCACCGAGCTGAACGACGAGACCGGCCGCCTGCTGGGCGAGCGCGGCCATGAATTCGGCACGGTCACCGGCCGGCCCCGCCGCTGCGGCTGGTTCGACGCCGTGCTGGTGCGCCAGTCCATCGCCGTCGGCGGCATCCAGGGCGCCGTCCTGACCAAGCTCGACATCCTCGATGGTTTCGAGACCCTGAAGGTCTGCGTCGGTTACCTCCTGCGCGGCGAAACGATCGACTATCTGCCGGCCGGCCTGCGGGACCAGGCGGCCATCGAGCCCATCTATGAGGAGATGGAGGGCTGGAGCGAGAGCACCCGCGGCGCCCGCTCCTGGAAGGACCTGCCGGCCAATGCGATCAAATATGTGCGGCGCATCGAGGAGCTGATCGGCGCTCCGGCGGTGCTGCTGTCCACCAGCCCCGATCGGGATGACATCATCATGATGCTGGACCCGTTCCAGGGTTAGGCGGAACCTCGGCCGTAAGCGGTTCTTTACGGCCTCATGCCACCTTCGCTCCATTCGTGGAGCGTACCCAAGTGTTCAAGGATGACGGAAAGCTGATCGAGCGCATGGCGCCCGCCCTACAGCGGGTGCTTGTGATCGATCCGTCGCCGCCGGGCGGTCGCATGCTGGCCGATCTCATGCGCAGCCTGACCCATTGCCAGGTCTGGATCGCGCCCTCGGCCGGCAAGGCCATGGAACTGCTGAAGGGGATCGATCCGCAGATCGTCTTCATCGAGCACGCCGAGCGGGGCGGTGTGGACGGCATCGAGTTCACCCGCAGACTGCGCCGCAGCGAAGCCGCCTGCCGTCAGGCGCCCGTGGTCATGATCCTGGCCCAGCCGACCGCCGCCGCCGTACTGGGGGCCCGGGACGCCGGCGTGCATGAATTCCTGCGCAAACCCTTCACCACCGGCGACCTGCTCAAGCGGCTGGAGGCGGTGACGTTGCGGCCCCGGGACTGGGTCGAGGCGGTGACCTATGTCGGCCCCGACCGTCGGCGGTTCAACTCCGGCGACTATACGGGTCCGCTGAAGCGCCGCTCCGATGCGCGGGCCACGCCGGAGAAGTCGCGGGTCACCCAGGCGATCAAGATTCTGAAGTCCGCCGCCGGCGCCCTGCAGAGCGACCCGGTCCAGGCCCTGCGGGCCATGAAGGCTCAGGGCGCGGACCTGCAGTCTGTGGCCGTGAAGACCGGTGACATCAAACTGGCCGGCGCCTCGGCCGAATTCCAGCGCTATCTGGCCACCGTCGTCGATCCTCGCCGGCTCGACCCGGCCCAGGTGGCGTTCCATGTGGCCGCCCTGTCGGCCTTCATGCCGTCCGAGAGTGCGACGGGCGCCAAGCGGGTCGCCTGAAACGAAAACGGCCGGCCCTGATCGGGCCAGCCGTCGACGTTGGTCGTGTCGAGTCGCCCAAGACCTGGAGTCTGGGGCCTGATTCAACGATCAGACGGTTCCGTCTGGTCGCGTCAGGCTTTAGGCGTTGACCAGGTTCCGGTCTTCGGCGGCCGCCTGCATGGTCTTCTGCAGCTTCTCGAAGGCGCGGACCTCGATCTGGCGAACCCGTTCGCGGCTGACCCCATACTGGCCGGCCAGCTCCTCGAGAGTCGTCGGATCATCCTTCAGGCGCCGCTCGGTCAGGATGTGGCGCTCGCGATCGGTCAGCTCGGCCATCGCCTCTTCCAGCAGGCCCATGCGGAGGCCGCGCTCTTCCTTGTCGGCGACCACGGTCTCCTGGCTCGGCGCATTGTCGTCGGCCAGCCAGTCCTGCCATTCGCTTTCGGAGTCCGAACGCAAGGGGGCGTTCAGCGAGGCGTCCGGACCCGACAGGCGCCGGTTCATGGAGATGACCTCCTCGTCCAGCACGCCCAGCTTGGTGGCGATCTGGTGGACCTGATCGGGATGCATGTCGCCTTCTTCGAAGGCGCTGATCTGGCTCTTGGCCTTGCGTAGGTTGAAGAACAGCTTCTTCTGCGCCGCCGTGGTCCCCATCTTCACCAGGGACCAGGACCGCAGGATGTATTCCTGGATCGAGGCGCGGATCCACCACATGGCGTAGGTGGCCAGTCGGAAGCCGCGGTCGGGGTCGAACTTCTTGACCGCCTGCATCAGGCCGACATTGCCCTCGGAGATCACTTCGCCGATCGGCAGGCCGTAGCCGCGATAGCCCATGGCGATCTTGGCCACGAGGCGCAGGTGGCTGGTGACGAGCTTGTGGGCGGCGTCGGAATCCTCATGCTCCTGCCAGCGCTTGGCGAGCATGAACTCGTCGTCCTTGGCCAGCATCGGAAATTTGCGGATCTCGCTGAGATACCGGCTCAGGCCGCCATCTGGCGACATGACGGAAAGCGTGTTCGCTGCAGCCATGATTATCCCCTTTTCCCTGCGGACCTTGAGGACCGTCGCGCAGACGCGCGCGGGTCGATCCGCCCCTCCAACCCTGCCAGATAGGTATTGGTTTCCTGGAGCGGAAGACCGCCGGGGAGGGCGATCCGTCAGGTCCACCGTGCGGACTGAATGTCCCACCTGTGTACTGGGGAATTATTACCCCCCGATCAGGGCGCAAGCAAGGCGATCGTGCCCGTAGGCTTCGGGGAAAAACTCAGAGCGCCGACAGCAAATCTTCAAGCTTGTCCATGTCGGCCGGCAGGGCGCTCTCGAAGCGCAGGGGCTCGCCGGTGATCGGATGGATGAAGCCCAGCACGGCGGCGTGCAGGGCCTGGCGGGTGAGGCCGGCCTCGACCATGGCCGCGCGCACCGGGCCGGCCGGACTGCCCGAGCCATAGATGGGGTCCCCCAGGCAGGGGGCGCCCTTGGAGGCCATGTGCACCCGGATCTGGTGAGTGCGTCCGGTCTCCAGCCGACACCGCACCCGGGCCGCGGTGGGGCGGTCAGAGGGGCCGAACAGGGCGGTGACCTCATAGTGGGTGATGGCCTCGCGTCCGCCGGTGCGCAGCACGGCCATCTTCTTGCGGTCGTGGGCCGAGCGGCCGAGGCGGGATTCTATCGTGCCCTTGCGGGGCTTGGGCGCCCCGCGGGTCAACGCCACATAGGCCCGGTCGATGTCGTGGGCGGCGAACAGGGCCGACAGGCCCTGGTGGGCGGCGTCGGTCTTGGCGCAGACCATGACGCCGGAGGTGTCCTTGTCGAGCCGGTGGACGATACCTGGCCGGGCCACGCCGCCAATGCCGGAGAGACTGGCGCCGCAATGATGCAAAAGGGCGTTGACCACCGTGCCGTCCGGCGTCCCCGGCGCCGGGTGCACCGCCATGCCGGCGGCCTTGTCGATGATGATCAGATGGCTGTCTTCGAACAGCACCGTGAGCGGCAGATCCTGGGGGACCGGCTCGGCGGAGACCACCGCCGGGACGAGGATCTCATAGGCGCCGGCCAGGGCCTTGGCCGACCCGTCGGTAGCCGCCGCCCCGCCCCGGGTGACGGCGCCCTCGGCCAGCAGGGTCTGGATGCGGGCCCGGGAAAGCTCAGGAACCAGGGCCGCCAGGGTCTTGTCCAGCCGTCCGCCGGCCGCTTCGGGGGCGACCTGCACGATCAACAGGTCGCCGTCCTCGTCCTCCCCGGCCGCCGGCGGACCTTCGGCGGAATCAGAGACCATGCTTGCCGGCTGCGCCCTCTTCCTGCCCGGTGATGGAGCCGTCCTTGAACAGGTATTCCCGCAGCTGGCCGTCGAACTGCTCGTCATTGCGGCGGATCCATTCCAGGACCATGGCGGCGTGCTCCATTTCCTCCTTGGCGTTGTGCAGGAGGATCTTCTTGAGCTCGGGGTCATCGCAATCGTCGGCCCGCTGCCGGTACCAGTCCACCGCCTCGAGCTCTTCCATCAGCGATGAGATCGCGTAGTGGAGCTGGAGAGTCTTGGGGCTAAGTTTCTCACGGGGGACGTGAAGGGTCTCGCTGGCCATGCATCATGCTCCTGTCGCAGAAGCGCCTTCTATTGCACGCTCAGAACGCCTGCGCGAGTTGGGGACCACTGGAATGAAGATCGATCGACGCCGGGCCTTGGCCCTTCTTGGATTTGGCGCCGCTGCGCCGCTCACCGCCCGCGCCCAGGGCGCCTATGCCGGCCCCGTCGCCTTCGAGCATGGCGTGGGATCGGGCGATCCGCTGGCCGACGCTGTCGTGCTGTGGACCCGGATCACGCCAAAGGAAGAGGGCGCCGGCCAGATCGCCTATGCGTGGCGGCTCAACCCCATCGACCGCCGCGCCGGAGGCGCCAAGTCGGGCCAGGGCTTCACCGGTCCTGATCGGGACTTCACGGTGAAGGTCGATGTCACCGGCCTCGACGCCGGGCGGGCCTACACCTTCGAATTCGAGGCCAATGGCGTGACCTCGCCCATGGGGCGCACCCGCACCCTGCCGGTGGGCGAGACCCGCGAGCTGGTCTTCGCCGTCGCCTCCTGCGCCCTCTATCCGTACGGCTATTTCAATGCCTACCAGGCCATCGCCGACCTGCCGAAGCTCGACGCGGTGATCCACCTGGGGGACTACATCTACGAGTATGGCGGCGACGGCTCCTACGGGATGAATTCGCCGGTGGCCGCTGAGCGCCGCCACGCGCCGGACCGGGAGATCGTCAGCCTGGCCGACTACCGCCAGCGTCACGCCCAGTACAAGGCCGATCCCCAGCTGCAGGCCGCCCATGCCCGGGCGCCATGGATCGTCTCCTGGGACGACCACGAAACCGCCAACAACAGCTGGATGGGCGGCGCGGAGAACCACAGCCCCGAGACCGAGGGCGACTGGAACACCCGCAAGGCCAATGCGCTGAAGGCCTATTTCGAATGGATGCCGATCCGCGACCCGGCGGCGGGCGGCAGCTTCGAGGCCATGAACCGCAGCTTCCAGTTCGGCGACCTGGCCAGCCTGATCATGCTGGAGACCCGCCTCACCGCCCGCGACGACCAGCTCGACTATGGTCGCGACCTGGCCGTGGTGGACGGCCAGCCGGACGTGGCGGGCTTCCGCGCCAAGATCAACGATCCGGCCCGCCGCATGATGAGCGAGGCCCAGGAAGCGTGGCTGGCCGACGAGCTGGTCGCCTCGGTGCGCAGCGGCCGCACCTGGCAGGTGCTGGGCAACCAGGTGGTGATGGCGCGGATGGATGTGCCGAGCCCGAGCAAGGTGCTGGGCGAAGAGGCCGTGGCCGCGGCCATCGCCGCCCAGCCCGAGGATATCGCCCGGCGCATCGAGCAGATGGAGCGCCTGGCCGCCATGGGCCTGCCCTATGGCCTGGACATGTGGGACGGCTACGCCGCGGCCCGTGAGCGCCTGTATGACGCCGTCGAGGCCGCCAAGGCCCACGCCATCGTCATTTCCGGCGACAGCCACGCCTTCTGGGCCAACGAGCTGCACGACGACGACGGCGCCCTGCGGGCCGTGGAGTTCGGCGCCACGGGCATCACCAGCCCCGGCGCGGGCGACAGCGTGAAGAGCCTGCCGGTGGGCGATCTCTACATGAAGGGCGCCAAGGAGATCATCTATAGCGACCACGACGCCAAGGGGTTCGTCCTGCTGACCCTGACCGCCGATGAGGCCCGCGGGGACCTGATGACGGTCTCTTCGATCTTTTCGAAGGACTACGAAACGGCGGTGCGCAAGGCGTTCACCGTCACGCCCACCGAGGCCGGCGTCACGCCGCTCAAAGCCGTCGAAGGCTGAGGATCAGGCGCGAGCGGCCCGGCTCAGTCGGGTCGCTCGACCAGCCGGCCGTCCTCCACCACCCGATAGAAGCACGACCGGAAGCCCACATGGCAGGCTCCGCCGTCGCCCTGGGGCAGCACCTTGATCCAGACGCAGTCCTGGTCGCAGTCGATGCGGGTTTCCACCACCTGCTGCACCTGTCCGCTGGTCTCGCCCTTGAGCCAGAGCTCGTTGCGCGAGCGGCTGAAATAATGGGCCTGGCCCGTGGACAGGGTCAGGGCCAGGGCCTGGGCGTTCATCCAGGCGAACATCAACACCTCGCCGGTCTCCGCATGGGTGGCGACGGCGGCGATCAAGCCGTTGGTGTCGAAACGCGGGGCGATCACCTCGCCGCGTTCCAGGGCGTGTTTGTCGGAAGCTGTGGGAAATTGGACGGACATGGGCAAACTATAGCCCTCCTCCTGACCCAAGGGGAGGCGTCTGGCGCAGCTTGCGTCCATCGTTGAGGGAGTTGACCTGTCCCATGAGCCTCAGCCGCCGCGCCCTATTGTCCGCCGCAGCCCTCGCGCTGCCGGCGCCCGCCTTCGCCGCCTGGCCCTTCGGGTTTGGCCGCCGTGCGACGCCAGCGCCGACGGACGGCCGCGCCAACTATGCCGGCCCGCCCCTTCGCCAGCAGTTCGGAGGCTGGCAGTTTGACCAGATCCGCACGGCCGTTTCCACCCGTCTGCAGCCGGTGATCCGCGACGGGCTTGAGGATCGCTTCTTCAAGGACCTGGCCGCCGCGACAGGGATCGAGACGGCGACGGCCGCCCTGGCCGAGTCCGGCGGGGCGGTCTGGACCCAGACCTGGACGCGGACCCCTGGCGCCCCGCCGCCGGCCCGGTTCGCCTGGGGCGGCCTTGTCCAAAGTTACACGGCCACCGCCATCCTACAGATGGTCGAGGCCGGCGACCTGGCCCTGGACGCCACGATTGATCGCTGGGCGCCGGACCTGCCCAATGCGCGTTGGATCACGGTGGAGGACCTGTTGGCGGAGACCAGCGGCCTGCCGGACGCCGATCTCGTCGCTGCAGCCGCCCTGCCGCCGGCGTTTGCGCCGGGCGCCGCCTGGGGCGCGTCAAGCGCCAATCACGCCCTCCTCTTGCAGATCATCGCGACGACCGACCAGACGACCTGGGCCGAGTCCTTGGCCAGGCGAATCGCCATGCGCCGGGAGTTGGGCGAGACCGACTTCGTCGGGGCCGGTCCTGGCGGGGTGTCGGCCTCGGCCCTGGACGTGGTGCGGTTCTGGCGTGACCTGCTGGGCGATCGCCTGCATGGGGCTGAGACGACCCAGCGGCGGTTCTACCGGCTCTATCCCATGGGGCCAGGCGGCGAACATCATGGGCTTGGCGTCATGGCCAGCGACCTGGCGGCCGGGCCGTCCGCGTCAGCGGACACCTGGCTCGGATATGTCAGCCGGTCCCCAGGGGCGCCGGCCATGGCAGCCTATTCCCTGGCGACCCGCGCCACCGTGGCCGTGGCGCTGACCGGCGAGGGCTCGCCCGAAACCCTGGCCCAGGGCCTGCTCGGCCTCTTGCGCCCCGCCTGAACCCGTCAAGGTGAACCTCAAGGACCAGATCAAGGCCAGGGTCATGGCCTTCGACGCCTGGGCGCGGCCCTGGGCGGCGCAGTCGCGGGGGCGGGCCTATGCCTATGAATTCCTGCTGTTCGGGCTGAAGCAGGCCTGGGCCTGCCTCTATGGCGGGGCGATGCTGGCCCTGCTGGTGGGCACTCACCTGCTGTGGCCCGATAACGCGGCCCTGGCGCGCTACGACTTCCTGGTGATCGCCGCCATCGCCCTGCAGGTCTTCCTGCTGGCCACCGGGCTGGAGCGTCCGCGCGAAGCGCTGGTCATCGCCATCTTCCATGTGGTCGGGACCGGCATGGAGCTGTTCAAGACCGCCCACGGCTCCTGGACCTATCCCGAAGCCAGTGTGCTGAGGCTTGGCGATGTGCCCCTGTTCTCGGGCTTCATGTACGCCTGCGTCGGCAGCTACATGGCCCGGATCATCCGGCTGTTTGACATCCGGTTCGAAGCCTATCCGCCGCGCTGGGCGCCCTGGCTGCTGGCGGGGCTGGCCTACGCCAACTTCTTCACCCACCACTATGTGGTCGATATCCGCTGGGGGCTGTTCGTCTTTTCAGCGGTGATCTTCGGCCGCACCTGGTTCCAGTTCACGCCCGATCTCGTCGTCCGGCGGATGCCCATGCTGCTGGGGGCCGTGCTGGTGGCCTTCTTCATCTGGATCGCCGAGAATCTCGGCACCTACGCCTCGGCCTGGGTCTATCCCGACCAGCAGGCCGGCTGGACCCCGGTGTCCCTGGCCAAGATGGGATCCTGGTACCTGCTGATGATGCTGAGCTTCGTCCTGGTGACCGTGGTTCATCCGCCGCGGTCGGCGGCCAAGACGGCGCCTGTGCAGGACGCCGCTCTGGCCTGAAGGCTCAGCTCTTGTTGACGAAGTCCAGGAAGCGCTGACGCAGGCTGGCGTCGCTCTTGAACACCCCGGTGAACTGGGTGGTGATGGTGCCCACATGCCGGTGGTGCACGCCGCGGGTGGTCATGCACTGGTGCTGGGCGTCGATCAGCACGGCCACGCCGGCCGGACGCAGGCTGTCGGTGATGGCGTCGGCGATCTGCTGGGTCATGGTCTCCTGGGTCTGGAGACGCTTGGCGAAGATCTCAACCACCCGGGCCAGCTTGGAGATGCCGACCACCCGGTTGGTGGGCATGTAGGCCACGAAGGCCTTGCCCAGGAAGGGCGCCATATGGTGCTCGCAGTGGCTCTCCACCTCGATCCCACGCAGCATGACGATGTCGTCATAGCCCTGCACGTCCTCGAAGGTCCGCGACAGCTCCTTGGCCGGATCGGCGCCATAGCCCTCGAACCATTCCGCATAGGCGTCCACCACCCGCTTGGGGGTGTCGATCACGCCTTCCCGGCGCGGGTCGTCGCCGGCCCAGGCGATCAGGGTGCGAACGGCGGCCATGGCCTCTTCGCGGGTCGGGCGGGCGACGGGGTCCAGGTCGGAGCCGACAGTGGTCCGTTCAGGCGTAATGGCGTCCATGGGCTTGCTGCGGGTCTTTCTGGTGCTGAGTTGCGCCGGAGCGAGGGCTCCGGAAATGACGCGTGCCACCGAGGTACGGCCGGGAAGCTTGAGCAGATGCGCCCCCTGTCTTCCCGCCCGGGCGATCTGTATATGGTTCCCTCAACCGAGCGGGCAACCGTTCCGCAGCGTCAGTATGGTCGATGTCCCTGAATCTCTATGACACCATGGCCCGCGAGAAGCGGCCCTTCGTCCCCGTCGATCCCAAGCGGGTGACGATGTATGTCTGCGGGCCGACGGTCTACAACTACGCCCATATCGGCAACGCCCGGCCGGTGGTGGTGTTCGACGTGCTGTTCCGCCTGCTGCGCCACACCTATGGCGCCGACGCCGTGCTCTACGCCGCCAACGTCACCGACGTGGACGACAAGATCAACGCCAAGGCCCAGGCCGAGGGCGTGGCGATCGACGTCATCACCCAGCGCTATCTCGACATCTACAACCGTGACATGGCGACCCTGGGGGCCCTGGCTCCCACCTTCCAGCCCCGCGCCACCCAGACCATGGACGCGATCATCGCGATGATCGCTCGCCTGGTGGACAAGGGCGCGGCCTATGCCGCCGAGGGCCATGTGCTGTTCAGCACGGAGGCCTATCCCGACTATGGCCAGCTGTCGGGGCGCAGCCTGGACGACATGATCGCCGGCGCCCGGGTCGATGTGGCGCCTTATAAGCGCAACGCCGCCGACTTCGTCCTCTGGAAGCCCTCCAAGCCCGGCGAGCCGGTGTGGGACAGCCCCTGGGGGCCGGGGCGTCCGGGCTGGCATATCGAGTGCTCGGCCATGATCGAGCAGGCGCTGGGCCTGCCCATCGACATCCACGGCGGCGGCAACGACCTGATCTTCCCCCACCATGAGAACGAGCTGGCCCAAGGGGTCTGCGCCGCCCACGGCTGCGAGTCCGGCCACGGAGCCGACTATGCCCGCTACTGGATGCACAACGGCTTCCTGAACTTCGGGTCGGAGAAGATGTCCAAGAGCCTGGGCAATGTGGTGCTGGTCCATGATCTGGTGGCGCAGACGCCCGGCGAGGCGGTCCGCTGGGCCCTGCTGGTCGGCCACTACCGCGCGCCCCAGGAATGGTCGGGCGAACTGCTGGAGCAGGCGCGCAAATCCCTGGACCGGCTCTACGGCGCCCTGCGCCGCTGCGCCGACGTGACCGCCAGCACCGATGCGCCGTCGCCCAGGTTCCTGGCGGCGCTGGAGGATGATCTCAACACCGCCCAGGCCATGGCCGAACTGTTTGCGCTCGCCTCGACCATCGAGACCGGAACCGACGATGCCCGCGCCCAGGCCAAGGGCGAGCTGCTGGCGTCCGGCGCCCTGATGGGTTTCCTGCAGGCCGATCCCGAGGCCTGGTTCCAGGGCGGGGCCGATCCCGAGCTCAGGGCCCGGGTCGAGGCCCTGATCGCTGAGCGGATCGCGGCGCGCACCGCCAAGGATTGGCCGCGGGCCGATGCTATCCGCGATGAACTCAACGCCCTCAATGTGGTTGTCATGGACTCCGCAGAGGGCGCCACCTGGCGGCTCAGGGAGCCGAGCTCTTCGGAGGATTGAGCCATGATGGGCATGAACCGCAACACCAACCCCTTGGCCGCCACCCAGCTGTCGCCGTCCTTCATGCCGGGCTTCGGGTTCGGCAAGCGCAAGGGCGGCGGGGGTGATGGCGTCAAAGGCCTGAAGCTCGAACACCGGATCGGGGTCCAGGCGCCGCCGCAGGCGATCTGGGACCTGATCGCCGACATCCGCGCCTGGCCGGAATGGAATCCGCTCTACACCCGCGCCGAGGGTGTCCTGTCCATCGGCGCGCCGCTGGAGCTGACGCTCGCCCTGCCGGACCAGCCGCCGCGGCATATCGAGCCGGTGGTCATCGACTGGGTGCCGCTGGAACAGCTCCACTGGCGCACCAGCGTCGCCGGCGGCTTCGGCGCGGCGATCCGCTATATCGAGATCGACCAGGTGGATGAGAACGCCTGCATCGTCTCCAACGGCGAACTCTTCCAGGGCCTGTTGGGGCCGGCCTCGGCCAAGCGCGTGCAGCGTCCGCTGAAGAAGGGCTTCGCCGCCATGGGCGAGGCGCTGAAGGCCAAGGCCGAAGCCGCATGGCGCCAGGGCCGCTGACTCCCTAGATCAAGCCCATGATCGATGATCTCTATTCGGCCAGGCTTCTGAAGCTGGCGGCCAACATGCCCCGGGCCGGCCGACTCGCCGCGCCGGACGGCACCTCGGAAAAGGTGGCCAAGCTCTGTGGCAGCCGGATCGTGGTTGACGTGATCCTGGAGGGCGATCGCGTCGCCGACTTCGCCCAGGACGTGAAGGCCTGCGCGCTCGGCCAGGCGGCGGCCGCCGTACTGGGAACCCATGTGGTCGGCGCCAGCCTGACCGAGATCGAGATGGCCCGGGACGCCTTCCGTGCTATGTTGAAGGACGGCGCAGATGCGCCGGTCGGACGTTTTTCGGATCTCTCCATGCTTGCGCCGGTGAAGGACTATCCCGCCCGCCACGCCTCCACGCTTCTGGCGTTCGAGGCGACGGTGGATGCTGTCCGCCAGGCCATGGCGCGAACTAGCCCCGCCGGCGCGGCTTGATTTGACCGCCCCCGCAACGTAATCGCTGCGAGTATTCGCAAGCCTGCGGCCGGCATGACCCCCTACGAATCCTGCGTCAGAGGCGCCCATCGCGCCTACAAGCTGACGCTTTCCCCTCTGATCGGACGCCAGTGTCGCTTCCTTCCGACCTGTTCGGATTATGCGGCTCAGGCCCTGGTCGATCACGGCCCCTGGCGCGGCTCATGGCTTGCGGCGCGGCGGCTGTGCCGATGCAACCCCTGGGGCGGTTCGGGCTATGATCCGCCGCCTCCGCCGCCGGGCCGCTCCGATGAGCCGCCGGCGCGCAAATGGACGTGTGACACATGATCGAGCTCGTATTTCCCGACGGTTCCAAGCGGTCCTTCGAGGCCGGCGTGACCGGACGCCAGATCGCCGCGGGGATCGCCAAGTCCTTGGAGAAGAAGGCCGTGCTGGTGAAGCTGGACGGCCAGCTGCTGGACCTTGAGCGGCCCCTGAACCACGGCGGCGCCTTCCAGATCCTCACGCGGGAGGACCCCGAGGTCCTGGAGACCATCCGCCACGACGCCGCCCACGTGCTGGCCGAGGCGGTGCAGGAGCTGTTCCCCGGCACCCAGGTGACCATCGGCCCGTCCATCGAGGACGGCTTCTATTACGACTTCGCCCGCGACGAGCCCTTCAGCCTGGACGACTTCGAAAAGATCGAAGCCAAGATGCGCGAGATCGTCGAGCGCGACGAGCCGATCCGCCGGGAGGTCTGGGACCGCAACCAGGCGCTGGAACACTTCCGCGGCATCGGCGAGGCCTACAAGGCCGAGATCATCGAAGACCTGCCGGAATCCGAGGAGATCAGCGTCTATTGGCAGGGCGGCTGGAAGGACCTGTGCCTGGGTCCGCACCTGCCGTCCACGCGCCATGTGGGCAAGGCCTTCAAGCTGACCAAGCTGGCCGGCGCCTACTGGCGGGGCGATCACCGCAACGCCCAGCTGCAGCGGATCTATGGCACGGCCTGGGCCACCGAGGCCGACCTGGAGGCCTATATCCAGCGGATCGAGGAAGCCGAGAAGCGCGACCACCGCAAGATCGGCAAGGCCATGGACCTCTTCCACATCCAGGAAGAAGGCAAGGGCATGGTCTTCTGGCACGCCAAGGGATGGACCCTCTATCGCGAAGTCGAGGCCTATATCCGCCGCCGCCTGACCAAGGACGGCTACGAAGAGGTCAAGACGCCCCAGATCCTGGATCGCTCCCTCTGGGAGGCCTCAGGCCACTGGGAGAAGTTCGGCGCTAACATGTTCGTCTGCGAGACGGAGGAGGGCGAGAGCCTGGCCGTCAAACCGATGAACTGTCCCGGCCATGTCCAGATCTTCAACGTCGGCCAGAAGTCCTATCGCGACCTGCCGCTGCGCATGGCCGAGTTCGGCGCTTGCCATCGCTATGAGCCCTCGGGCGCCCTGCACGGCATCATGCGGGTGCGCGGCTTCACCCAGGACGACGCCCACATCTTCTGCCGCGAGGATCAGGTCGAGGAGGAGACGAAGCGCTTCGTCCGCCTGCTGAACTCGGCCTATGCCGATTTCGGTGTCGAGCTGCATTCGGTGAAGCTGGCCCTGCGACCGGATCTGCGGGCCGGCACCGACGAGATCTGGGACATCGCCGAGCAGAAGCTCGAGCGCGCCGCGCGCCAGGCGGTGAACATGGGCGTCGAGCACCTGCCTGGCGAAGGCGCCTTCTATGGCCCCAAGCTCGAATTCCACCTGCGCGACGCCATCGGCCGCACCTGGCAGTGCGGCACGTTGCAGCTGGACTTCGTTCTGCCCGACCGGCTCGATGCTGAGTACGTGGCTGAGGACGGCTCCAAGCAGCGGCCGGTGATGCTGCACCGGGCGATCGCCGGCTCGATGGAACGCTTCATCGGCATGCTGATCGAAAACTATGCCGGCGCCTTCCCGCTCTGGCTGGCGCCCACCCAGGTGGTGGTGGCGACGATCACCTCCGACGCCGACGACTTCGCCCGGACGGCCGCGGCCAAGCTGAAGGCCGCGGGCCTGCGTGTCGAAACCGACCTGCGCAACGAGAAGATCAACTACAAGATCCGTGAGCACAGCCTGGCCAAGGCGCCGGTGATCGCCGTGGTCGGACGGCGTGAGGCGGAGGAGGGCAAGGTCGCCCTGCGGCGCCTCGGATCGCAGGGCCAGGAGATCCTCACGCTGGAGGAGGCCGTCTTGCGGCTTGCCTCCGAGGCGCTTCCGCCTGATGTTGAGCGGGAGGCTCGGGGCGAGGCGGATACCTGGGGGTCCGCCGAGGCCATGGAGGCTGGATGAACGATATCGGCGCATCGTTTGTGGCGGTCGAGACCGCCCCGACGCCGCATGGGATCGCCGAAGGTGCTCGCATCTCGGTGATCATGGTCGTGTACATGACAGGCGAGGCTCTCGAGCAGAGCCTCGCCTGCGTGCTCGACGATCGGCAGGTGGATGAATTCATCGTCGTGGACAACGGCTCGGACGCCCGGGAGGCGGCGATCCTGGACGCCTACGCCGAACGCTACCCACGGATGCGACTGGTGCGCGGCCAGGGCAATGTGGGCTTCGCCCGCGGCGCCAATCTGGGCGCGGCGCGGGCGGCCGGCGAGGTGCTGATCTTCCTCAATCCCGACGCCTTCCTGCAGCCGGGCGGGTCCCGGGCGCTGGCCAAGGCTGTGCTTGACGGCAAGGCGATGCGCCTGGTGGGCGGCCGGGTGCTGAACGCCGACCGCACCGAACAGCGCGGCGCCCGCCGGGGCGAGATCACGCCGATGGCGGCGCTGTTGTCCCTCAGCGGCCTCACCCGCCGGGCCTCGCTGCGTCGCTATGAGGTCCATTGGGAGAATGAGGCGGCGCCGGCCGGCCTCTGCCCTGTGCCGACCATTTCCGGCGCCTTCTTCGCCATGCGGCGGGCCGACTACGTCCGTGTGGGCGGCTTCGACGAGGGCTATTTCCTGCACGTCGAGGACATCGACCTCTGCTGGCGGGTGCGGGAAGCCGGCGGGGAGGTCATGTTCCACCCCAAGGCCGAGGTGATCCATCTGGGCCACACCAGCCGGGCCAGTCCCCTGCGGGTCGAGCTCTATAAGGGTCTGGGCCTGGCCCGCTATTTCCGTAAACGCGCCCATGGCCTGGGCGAGGCCGTGGCCGCCTGGCTGCTCTGGCCCCTGGTGGTCGGCGCCGCCGTGGCCCGGCCGCTGCTCTGGCGGCTGACCGGCCGGGCGATCTAACTAGACCTTCGGAAACCCGCCGGCGCGGCTGACCGAGGCCGCCGGCGGCTTGCCCAGCAGGCCCGCCATCCATCGGGCGGTCGCGATCAGGGCGTCCAGGTCATATCCGGTCTCGAAGCCGGCTCGCTCCAGCATGTAGACCAGGTCCTCGGTCCCGATATTGCCGGTGGCGTCGGGGGCGAACGGACAGCCGCCGAGCCCCCCGCAACTGGCGTCCAGTACGTCGACGCCCGCCTCGACCGCCGCGAAGGCGTTGGCCAGCCCCGTATTGCGGGTGTCGTGGAAATGCATCCTCAAGGTCGCGTCGGGCGCGGCCTTGCGGACCGCGGCGATCCGCTCGCGCACGGTCCAGGGGTCGGCGACGCCGATGGTGTCGGCCAGGGCGATCTCGGCCACGCCCAGCCGCGCGGCTTCGCTGGCCAGGGCCGTCACCTGCTCGAGGCTGACCTCGCCATCGAACGGGCAGCCGAAGGCCACCGACAGGGTCATCGAAAGCGCCGGTCCCCCCTCGGTCTTGCGGCGCTCGACGATGGCGGCCAGGGCGGCCATCTGCTCGGCGGTCGTGGCCCCCTGGTTGCGCACCCCGAAGCCGTCGGTGGCGCAGACCACCACATTGGCCTCGGCGCAGCCGGCCGCCACGGCCCGGTCCCAGCCGCGGGCGTTCAGAACCAGACCGATGGGCGAGAAGTCGTCCGCCTGCGGTGCGGCGGCCATGATCTCCTCGGCGCCGGCCATCTGGGGCACGCGGCGCGGATTGACGAAGGACACGGTCTCGATGCGCTGGGCGCCGGCGCGGCGCAGCCGGTCGATGAACTCGATCTTCTGCGGGACCTCCAGCAGGACCTTTTCGTTCTGCAGGCCATCGCGAGGCCCGACCTCGACGATCTGGATCTTGCGGCTCATGGGCGGCCCCCGATCACACGGCCCGCGGCTGGCGCAGGCCTGGGCTCGGCGTTCATATAGATGCGCAGATGGGTGCGATCGCCGTTGGAATAGTTGAGGCCGCGGACCTCGCGAACCTGACGGACCTGCAGCCCCCGGGCGTCCAGTTCGGCGCGGAAGGCGGCCTCTTCCGAGGCGTCGACCACAGCCGGGCGGAAGGCGCCGATGGCCTGGGCGGCCTGGGCGCCGTCTTCGAGAACGGTGGGCGTGCCCAGGGCGAAGACCAGGCTGGGCTCGGCATAGCCGGCCACGGCGACCGGGGCCGCGGCCATGCCCTGACGGGGCAGGAGGCGTTCGGATTCCATGATCTTCGCCACCCGGGCCGAGCTCCAGAGCGGGGCGAGGCCGGGGATCAGGCCGGCGGCCAGGGCCGCGTGCCCCAGGATGGCCAGCCCCATGGCCGCCACCACGGCCCCCTTCGGGGCCTGGTTGACCAGCATGAAGCCGCCGATAAGACCTGCCGCGGCGAGCAGGCCGCCGGCGGCTGCGGCGGCGGTGACGTCAGCGGTCCCGCCGAACTCGGAGACCAGATAGAAGCAGACGCCCGCCAGGATCAGGCCCGACACGGCGGCCAGGCCGGCTCCGGCCCAGCGGGCGAACGGGCCGACGCCCTCGCGCAGGGCCGCAGCCGCCAGCCAGGCCAGGGCGCCATAGGTCGGCAGGGTGTAGTGAACCAGCTTGGTGGGGGCGAGCTCGAAGACCAGCCAGGTGGGGATCAGCCAGCAGAGCGCGAACCGCACCCCGGGCTCCCGGCGCTTGACCCAGGCCAGGACCAGGGCGGCGGGGATCAACAAGGTCATGGGAAAGGCGAGGAAGCTCAGGCCCAGCAGGTGATAGCCGGGCGGGGCGCCGTGGCTTTCGTGGCTGCCGGCCAGCTTGGGCGCCATGTCGCTCATCAGGGCGGTGGTCCAGAAGCCGCCGTCGGTGGCCACGGTGACCGCCCAGGCCCAGGGGCCCACCAGACCCACCAGCAGGATCGGTCCCCAGCTGAGGCCCAGGCCCTTCAGCCAGTCGATCCTGCGATCCCAGGCGATCAGGGAGAGGCTGGTCAGGGTCACCACCATCAGCCCCACCGGCCCCTTGACCAGCAGGGCGCCCGACAGACCGAGCCAGAAGAGCAGCCGCGTGCGCCAACTGACCGGCGGCCCGCCGCGCGCCGCGCCATAGATCCGGGCCAGGGCCGCCATCATCAGGACGACAGAGCCGCAGAGCACCGCGTCGGTCTTGGCGATGAAGGCCTCGGTGGAGAGCAGCAGGGTCGAGCCCAGCATGGCCCCGGCCATCAGGCCCGCGGGCGCCCCGAAAAAGGCCGCCGCCCCCCAGGCGCAGGCCGCCGCCGCCAGCATGGCCCCCAGCAGCGAGGGCAGGCGATAGGCCCAGATCTCCCGGTCCTCTACGGCCGAGACCATGGAGACGCTGGCGGCCTGCAGCCAGTGGATGCCCACCGGCTTCTTGAACCGTGGCTCATCCTGGAAACGGATCACCACCAGGTCGCCGGTCTCCAGCATTTGCGCCGTCGCCTGGGCGAATCGCGCCTCGTCCCGGTCCAGAGGCGGCATGGCGAACACGCCCGGTAATCCGGCCGCCAGGGCCAGCAGGGCCGCAAACAGGGGGCCTCGCCAACCTTGGCTCGCCCATTGGAGACTGGACTGGAATGTCATGGCGCCGGTGATAGCACGATCCTTTCGCTCGCCATCTTTTCGGCTATGGAGAAGCATGACCCCCAGTCCTGACATTTCCGTGGTCGTCCCGGTCTTTGACGAAGAGGGCGCAGCACCCGCCCTGGCCCGCGAGATCGCCGTCGCCTTCGAGGGCCGCAATGTCGAGATCATCTTCGTCGATGACGCCAGCCGCGACGGCACCCGCGCCAGCCTGCAGGCGCTGAAGGCCGAGCTGCCGCAGCTGCGCGTGCTCAGTCACCGGAGCAATTCCGGCCAGAGCCGCGCCATCCGTTCCGGGGTCCTGGCGGCGCGCGCGCCGGTGATCGTCACCCTTGATGGGGACGGCCAGAACGACCCCGCCGACGGCCCGGCTCTGGTGGACGCCCTGAACGCCGGCGGGCCAGACCTTGCCCTGGTTGGAGGCGAGCGGGTCAGGCGCCAGGACAGCCGCGCCAAGAAGCTCGCCTCCCGGCTCGGCAATGGGGTGCGCAAGCGCCTGCTGGGGGATACGGCCAATGACACCGGCTGCGGCCTGAAGGCCTTCCGGCGGGAAGCCTTCCTGCGGCTCCCCTATTTCGACCACCTCCATCGCTACATCCCGGCCCTGATGCTGCGGGAAGGCTATGAGGTGACCTTCCGCCCGGTGGGGCATCGCCATCGCCAGACGGGGGCGTCGAAATACACCAATCTCGGCCGGCTCTGGGCCTCGGCCTGGGACCTCCTCGGCGTCATGTGGCTGCAGGCGCGATCGCGTCGACCGCAAGGGGTGGACGAAGTCTAGGCTAAGGCTTCCCGCAGAAGGGGCCAGAGCTTCCCGCGCCTCGGCGGCTAGGGTTAAGGTTGGTTCGGCCCTGGGCGACCTTGGCCTGAGGGGGAGATCCAATGCGCATGTTCGCCGCGTTTCCGCTGCTGGCCCTGCCGGTGCTGGTCTACAACCTCGTGGCGCTGACGCTGACTGGCGGCTTTTCGGCGGTCGACGCTCACGCGCGGATGGCCGAGGCCCTGTTCACCATCCGCATGGCGTCCAACATCGACTGGTCGGTCAGCCTGGGGGATCTGCTGTTGGCCGCCGCCCTGGTGGTGCTGTTTATCGAGCTTCTGAAGTCCACCACCAGCCGCCGGGTGGCGATCATCAATCACGCCCTGTCGATGATCCTGTTCATCATCTGCCTGATCCAGTTCCTGCTGGCCCCGGCCTTCGCCACCTCGACCTATTTCCTGATCACGGTGATGGTGCTGCTGGACGTGCTGGCGGGCTTCATCGTGACCATCGTCGCGGCGCGCCGGGACATCGACTTCTCCGGCGGCGACGCCTGAAGCCGAAGGCTGCGCTCAGGTCAGGGCCGTGAAGATCAGGGCCACGAGGGTGATGTCGAAAACGCGGGTGGCCAGGGCCAGCATGGGACGCACCGTGGAAGACGCACATAGGGTCATCTTCGGTTAAGCAAGACCGGCGCCAGTTCGGAGATACGCCTTGGCTTTGTTTTTCGACGCCCAGTGGTTCGACACCCGCCTGGCCGAGCGGGGCCTCAGCCGGCGGGTGCTGGCCGCCGCCGCCGGCATGAGCGAGGCCGACCTGGCGCTGGCCTACAAGGATCAGCGCGAACTTTCCGCCGACGAGGTGGGCGTCTTCGCAGAGGTTCTGGGGGTGAGCGCCGCCGAAATCGCCCGACAGGCCGGGGTCTCCACGCCGCTTCCAGGTGCGGGGCCGGAGGCGCGGATCGCCGCCCTGGAGCGCAAGGTCGCCGCTCTGGAGGCCGATCTTGCCCGGCTGCTCGGCAGGAACGGGCAGGGCTAGCGCCCGCGGGTCGGGGTGTCGCCCTAGATGTCGGTGCGGGTCAGGCCGCCCTTGCGGGCCCGTCGGTCGGCCTGGCCGGAAAACTCGGTCTGGTTATAGGCGTTGCGGGCGGCGTTCAGGGTCGGCGGTCCCCCACGCAGGCCCCGCCGCTGTTCGTTCGCCCCCATGACATGAGCGGTGAAGGTGGCCGGGCCGCCGCTGGTGATCGGCGGCGGCGGGGCCGCGGGCAAGGTCTGGGAAACCGGGACCGGCAGGTTCGGATGCTCTTCCTCAGCCCCGCCCTGCGCCTCATGCGTCCGCGGCCGCACGCGACGAAGGCGCGCGATCTTCCGGAGAGGGTCGATTGGCAGGGTCAAGGGCGGGCTCCTTCGGCCTGAACCCGGCAAGCCTGAACCAGCTTTCTTAATGAAGGCGGAAGCCGGCTCAAATCCCGGCGCATAGCCGTCCGACCGGGTCATCCCTATAAGGCCAGGGCCCTCGTGGCGGACCGGGAGCGCCCCCGGGCAAGATGCGCGTGGAACGCCAAGTTCAAAATGTCGTCCAGTCCCCTCGCCGCCGTCCCGCTCATCTGTCCCCTCGACGGCCTGGCCCTGAGGCCCGAGGCCGGCTGCCTGCGATGCGCCGCCCATCACGCCTTCGATCTTTCGGCGGCAGGCTACGTGAATCTGCTGCCGGCCCAGCACAAGGCGTCTCGCGAGCCCGGCGACAGCAAGGCCATGGTCAGCGCCCGCCGCCGTGTCCTGGAGGCCGGGTTATTCTCTCCGGTCGCCGATCTGACCGCTGAGGCCGCCCACCAGGCCCTGGTCGGCGTGGATCATCTGCTGCTGGTGGACGCCGGTTGCGGCGAGGGCGACTACACCGCCCGGATCACCCATCAACTCCGCGACGGACGCCGGGATCTGCAGGTCGTCCCGGTCGGCGTCGATATCTCGAAGTGGGCGGTGCTGGCGGCGGCCAAGCGGTATCCGGACATGGCCTGGGTCGTCGCCAGCAACCGGCGCCTGCCGGTGGCGCAGGGTTCCGCGGGTCTGATCTGCAGCCTGTTCGGCTTTCCCATGTGGGCGCCATGGTCAGACCTTCAGGAACCCGGCCAGTTGGTCATCACGGTGGACGCCGGGGCTCGCCACCTGATCGAGTTGCGCGACATCATCTATCCGTCGACCCGTGCCCAGGACCCACCGCGGCCGGAGGCCGCGCGATCGAGCGGCTACGAACTCATCGCCGAAACGCGGGCGTCCTATGTGCGCGAGATCGGCGACTGGCGGGTCTTGGACGACATCCTGGAGATGACGCCCCATGGCCACAAGATTTCGCCGGCCGCCCGAGCGCAGATCCAGGACGTCCCCAGCCTGCGGCTCACCTTTGACGCGATCGTGAGGACGTTCCGTCGTCCGTAGGCGCCACCCCGCCCGTCCAGGGCCGGCCTAGTCCTTCGAGGCCAGCTTGTTGATCTGGGCCTGCATGGCGGCCATCTGTTCCTGCAGGGTCTTGAGCATGTCGGTCTGGCCGCCGCCTTCGCCAGGCGCCGCGGCCTCGCTGCGCGGCGCGGCGTCCTCGGGCTTGGGGGCGTAGGCGAAGGGGGTGAACATCTTCATCGCCCGGTCGAACATGGCCAGGTTCTGGCGGATCTGGTCGTCATAGGCGCCCAGCGGCGTGGCCTGGCCCATCTGGGTGAACTGGGTGCGCATTCGCTCCTGCTGCTGGGCGAAGGTGGCCAGGGACAGCTCCAGATAGCTGGGCAGGAAGGCCTCCATGGAATTGCCATAGAAGCCGATCAGCTGGCGCAGGAACTGAATCGGCAGCAGGCTCTGACCCTGGCTCTCTTCTTCGAAGATGATCTGCGTCAGCACCGTACGGGTGATGTCGTCATTGGTCTTGGCGTCATAGACGACGAAATCCACCCCCTGCTTCACCATCTCGGCCAGGTGCTCGAGGGTGACGTAGGAGGAGGAGGCCGTGTTGTAGAGCCGCCGGTTCGCATACTTCTTGATGACCACGCGGTCGCCGCCAGCTTTTCCACCGGCCGCTTTTCCGCTGCTGTCCTGGGTATCAGCCATCCCGTTTCCTTGATTGTTCGGGCCGCGCCTGGGCGGCGGGTCCGGCTTTGCAGCGCAGTATCGCGGATGCGAGGGAAATCGCAAATCACGCGGCCGCGCGCGCCGCGCTTGCCCAAAGCCCGGCGCGTCCTGATAGATAGCAGCGAAGACAGAGGGAGAAGCTTCCTATGACCGATGTGGTGATCGTCTCGGCCGCCCGCACGCCCGTGGGATCGTTCAACGGCGCCCTGGCCAGCCTGCCAGCCCACGAACTGGGCAAGGTGGCGATCTCGGCGGCGATCAGCCGCGCGGGGCTGACGCCGGCCGACATCGACGAGGTGATCCTGGGCCAGGTGCTACAGGCCGGCGCCGGCCAGGGCCCCGCCCGTCAGGCTTCCATCGGGGCCGGCATTCCGGTGGAGGCCCCGGCCTGGAGCCTGAACCAGCTCTGCGGCTCGGGTCTGCGCGCCGTGGCGCTGGCCGCCCAGCAGGTGGCCGAGGGCGCCTCGAAGATCGTCGTCGCCGGCGGGCAGGAAAGCATGAGCCAGGCGCCGCATGCGGCTCATCTGCGCTCGGGCCAGAAGATGGGCGACCTGAACTTTGTCGACACCATGATCAAGGATGGCCTCTGGGACGCCTTCCACGGCTACCACATGGGCCAGACGGCCGAGAATATCGCCGCCCGCTGGCAGATCACCCGGGGCGACCAGGACAATTTCGCCGTCGCCTCGCAGAACCGCGCCGAGGCCGCGCAGAAGGCCGGCAAGTTCGCCGACGAGATCGCGCCCGTGACCCTCAAGGGCCGCAAGGGCGACACCGTGGTCGATCAGGACGAGTACATCCGCCATGGAGCGACGCTGGAGAGCGTGTCTGGCCTGCGTCCGGCCTTCAACAAGGAGGGCTCGGTCACTGCAGCCAATGCGTCCGGCCTGAATGACGGCGCCGCGGCCCTGGTGGTGATGAGCGCCGAGGAGGCCAAGGCTCGCGGCCTTAAGCCGCTCGCCCGCATCGCCTCCTGGGCTCATGCCGGGGTTGATCCCGAGGTGATGGGCACCGGCCCGATCCCGGCCAGCCGCAAGGCCCTGGAAAAGGCCGGCTGGAGCGTCGACGACCTGGATCTGGTGGAGTCCAACGAGGCCTTCGCCGCTCAGTCCATCTGTGTGGTCCGCGAACTGGGGCTCGACGGGGAGAAGGTCAACGTCAATGGCGGCGCCATCGCCATCGGCCACCCCATCGGCGCCTCGGGCGCGCGGATCCTGACCACCCTGCTCTATGAGATGAAGCGCTCGGGCGCCCGCAAGGGCCTGGCTACCCTCTGCGTCGGCGGCGGCATGGGCGTGGCCATGTGCGTCGAGCAGGTCTAGCCGATACGAACAACCCGCCAGGGGGCGTTCAAGCCCCCGGCTCTTAAAGTACGTCAGGGAAGGAATCTCATGGCCAAGGTGGCGTTCGTCACGGGGGGCACGCGCGGGATCGGCCGGGCGATCTGCCAGAGGCTCAAGGCCGACGGCTTCGAGGTGGCCGCCGGCTATTCCGGCAATGAGGCCGCCGCCGAGGCCTGCGCCCGGGATCTGGGCGTCATGGTGGTCAAGGGCAATGTCGGGGTCTTTGCCGACTGCAAGGCCGCCGTGGACCAGGTGGCCGCCGAGCTCGGACCGGTGGACGTGCTGGTCAACAACGCCGGCATCACCCGCGACGGCTTCTTCCACAAGATGGACTCCGAGCAGTGGTCGGAGGTGATCCGGGTGAACATGGACTCCCTGTTCAACATGACCCGGCAGGTGATCGAGGGCATGCGTGAGCGCGGCTGGGGGCGGATCATCAATATCTCGTCGATCAATGGCCAGAAGGGCCAGATCGGCCAGACCAACTATTCGGCCGCCAAGGCCGGCATGATCGGCTTCACCAAGGCGCTCGCGCTCGAGAACGCCCGCAAGGGCGTCACCGTCAATTGCATCGCCCCGGGCTATATCGACACCGAGATGGTGACCGCCGTGCCCGAGGAGGTGCTGAAGGGCATCATCGGCCAGATTCCCGTGGGCCGACTGGGCCGGGGAGATGAGATCGCCGACATGGTGGCCTTCCTGTCCGGGGAGCACGCCGGCTACGTGACCGGATCGACACTGTCGCTGAACGGCGGTCAGTATATGGCCGGCTGACCAGGCCTCCGTCTCAAAAGCGCCCCAGTCCAACGCCATGTGTGATCGCCCATGATGAGCGCTCGCCCCGTGCTGCCCCTGAGGATTCTCGTCGCAGCGACGTTCGCCGCGGCCGGCGTCGCCATGGCCTTTCCGGCCGTGGCCGCCCCCCTCTCTCTGCGCGAAGGCCTGTTTGGCGAAGGCCGCCACGATGGCCGGCGTTTCTCCGCGCCGCCGGTGGCCCGCTATGTGGTCGAGGACGGCGGCGGATTCATCCTCGATCGCTCCACCCCGCGGCCGATGATGAAGTTCGAGAACAGCGCCGAGGTCTGGGTGCTGCAGCCCCAACCGGCGCCCCGCGGCGACATCATCTACAAGAATGATCTGGGGCAGCCGGTGCTCCGGGCCACCCGTCTCGGGGGGCTGACCGTCTTTACGCCGGATCGACCCTCGGGCGCGCCCGCGGCGTTGGCCGGCGGCTCCAGTCCCTTGCGCCTTCCGGTATTGGGGCCCGAGGCGCTGTTGCAGCGCCTGGCCCAGGCCAGCGCCCGGGCGAGCCGCGCGGCGCGGCGGCTGATCCCCTTCGAGGCCGACGCCTCGCCGGAGACCGCGCCCCTGGTGGCTGATGCGGCCATGGTGGCGGCCGAGGCCGTGGTGCGGATGTCGGCCCAGCCCGGCGGTCGGGCGACCCTCAGCGGCGTCAACAAGGTCACCCTGGTCGAGGGCCGCAGGCCCGGCGCCAGCCTGCGGGCCGGGGTCATCCTGATCACCATCACCCCGGAGGATGGGCTGGCGGGCCGGCCCTCGTCGGAGCGGATCGTCGCCGCGGCCGGCTCGCGCTGATCTCGCCTACCCCTTGAAACTATCCTTGGCCGCCCGCACCGCGGCGAAGGCCTCGTGATCGGCCGCCCCGCGGACCCCCAGGGCCGGCGCCAGCAAGGGCGCGCGCAGGAACGGGTTGGTCTGCTTCTCCACGCCGATGCTGGTGGGCACCGTCGGCTCGCCACGTTCGCGGGCGGCGAAGATGTCCCGGGCCCGGGCGGCCAGGGCCGGATCGGAGTCCACCGACAGGGCGAACCGGGCGTTGGCGGCGGTGTATTCATGGGCGCAGTAGACGGTGGTCTGGTCGGGCAGGGCGGCCAGGCGCTGCAGGCTCGCCCACATCTGGTCGGGCTGGCCCTCGAACATGCGGCCGCACCCCAGGGCGAACAGGGTGTCGCCGACAAAGGCGATGTCGTCGGCGGCGTCGTGATAGGCCACATGGCCCAGGGTGTGGCCACCCACCTCCATCACCGAGAACCGGGTCTCGCCCAGATCGACCGTGTCGCCATCGGTCACCTCCCGGTCCAGGGGGGCGATCTTGCGCACCTCGGCCGGGCCAACGATCTTCGCCCCCGTGGCGGCCTGGATCTCGGCGTTGCCGCCGGCATGGTCGGGATGCCAGTGGGTGTTGAGGATCAGCGCCAGGCGCCAGCCGGTCTTGTCCAGTTCGGCCAGGATCGCCTTGGCGTCCGGCGTGTCGACAGCGGCGGCCAGGCCGGTGGCCTCGTCGCGGATCAGGAAGCCGTAGTTGTCGGAGAGGCAGGGAAACTGGTGGACGGTCAGGGCCATGGCGCGCCTCGTCGGGGTCAGGCGGGGCGACAAGGTCGCGGTCCGCAAACTAGGATAGGGTTCGAGTTCCGATCCTAGTCCCATGGGCCAATGCGTCGAGACATCCTTGAGCTGCGCGCCTTTTACGCCTCCGAGCTGGGGCGGGCCGCCCGCGCCATGATCGGCCGCAAGGTCACCGAAGCCTGGGGTTCGGCCTCGGGACAGGACGTGCTTGGACTTGGCTATGCGACCCCCTTCCTTGGAGGCCTGCGTGATCGCGCCCGCCGCACGGTGGCCGCCATGCCGGCGCAGCAGGGGGTGGAGATATGGCCGAGCGCCACCCGAAACCTGGCCACCCTCGTCGATGAGGAGGCGCTGCCGTTCCAGAACGCTCTGTTTGACCGGATCCTGGTGATCCACGCCATCGAGGAGAGCCCCGATCCCGCCAGCCTCCTGCAGGAGGTCTGGCGCGTCCTGGCGCCATCGGGACGGGTGATCATCGCCGTGGTCGCCCGCGACGGTCTCTGGGCCAACGCCGAAAGCACCCCCTTCGGCCATGGACGGCCCTATAGCCGCCGCCAGCTCGCCGCCCTGCTGCGGGAGGCCGAGCTCGAGCCCGCCGGCTATACCCGCGCCCTCTATGTGCCGCCGGTCTCCTGGATGGCCGGCTCCGCGGAGACCCTTGAGCAGGCCGGCTCGCGGCTCTGGCCGCGCTTTTCCGGGGTGCTGCTGATGGAGGCGGTCAAGCAGACCTACGCCCTCAAGGCCAGGCCCCACAGGGTTCGCATCCGGCAGGCGCGACCGGTGCTTTCGCCGGCGCCGGCCATGCGCCAGGGCGATCCCTCGCAACCTTAACCGCAACCCGGCCGTTTGGGGGAGGCGCCTAAGGCGCAGGCGCCCGTCCTCACAAGGCCCCGATGGTCTTGGAGACGCGGGCGGAACGCCCTAGCTTCAGATTGTCAGTTCGGCATTTCGCCGGCCCCCAGCGGAGACCCGTCGCCATGAAGATGATCGTCGCGGTCATCAAGCCCAGCCGCCTCGATGCGGTGCTCGAAGCCGTTACCGAGGCCGGCGCGTCTGGCCTCACCGTCACGGAGGTGCGCGGCTATGGCCGCCAGCGCGGCAAGACCGAAGTCTATCGCGGGGCCGAGTACGAGGTGAAGCTCCTGCCCAAGGTCAAGCTGGAGATCGCCGTGCCGTCGGACATCGCCGACGCCGTGATCGAGGCGGTGGCCCGCACCGCCAACACCGGCAAGATCGGCGACGGCAAGGTCTTTGTCCTCGATCTGGAGCAGGCCCTTCGCATTCGGACCGGAGACCGGGACGCTGCGGCCATCGCCGGTTAGATCGATGGCGTCGTCAGACTGGAAAGGGCTCCAGGCCTACAGCCCTGAATAGAGGCGAGGTTTCGACTCGCTCCGGAAGATCGGCGTTCTCCCGCGCCGCTTCCTTGCCCCAATTCGCCTTGGCATGGCCCCATTGGGTCCCGACTTCCTCCTCATTTGGGGCTCAATTGCTCTCCAGAGCGCCACTTTGGCGAACCGGGAGGGGATATCATGGACAGGCGTTGGTTGAGCGCGGCTGCCGCTGCGCCGCTTTTGCTTGTGGCGGGCGTCAGTGAGGCTGAGACCACGATCAGCACGGCGGTGACCACACCGGTGACCACGGCCACCGCGGCGTCGGGATCGCCGGATGACCTGACGATCTCCAGCTCTGGTTCGGTCAAGCCTTCGGGTGGAACCGCCGTGACTCTGAACAGCAATAACCGGCTGGCCATCGCCGGCGAGGTGACCATCACCGACGCCAACGACGCCACCGCGGTCCTCATCGAGGGCGGCCGCACCGGCGAGGTGACCCTCTCGGGCACGGTGCAGGTCAACGAAAGCTATGTGGCCGAGGACGCCGACGACGATGGCGACCTTGATGGCCCATTCGCGTCGGGCTCCAACCGCTTCGCCGTGCGCGTGAGCGGGGCCGAACCCTTCCACGGCTCCATCGTCCAGACCGCCGGCGCCATCGCCGTCGAGGGCAATGATTCAGCGGGCATCTATACGCAAAGCGCCGTGGACGGTTCGATCCGCTCGGCCGGCAGCATCAACGTCACCGGCGATCGCAGCTATGGCCTGCACGCCGCCGGGACCGTGGGCGGGGACGTGGTCACCACGGGCGGCCTCACCGCCCAGGGGCTGGGCGCGGTCGGCGTCGCCGTGGACCAGAACGTCGGCGGCCGGTTGGTGCTGGGCTCCACTGTCACCGCCACCGGCTATCGCTATACGAGCCGGCCCAGCGACACGAGCATCCTGGACGCCGATGACCTGCTGCAGGGCGGCCCGGCCGTCCGCGTGCGGGGCAGCGTCCAGGGCGGCGTGCTGGTGGATGCGCCGCCGGCCGACAATGACGCCGAAGAAGACGATGAGGACGGCGACGGCGTCGCCGACGCCTCGGAGTCCACCGGCGTCGTCACTGCCTATGGTTCGGCCGCCGCCATCCAGATCGGCGGGCCCGGCGACATCGTGTTGGGCGCGGTCGGAACCGGCGTCGACGCCTATGGCCTGGTGGTCAAGGGCTCGGCCAATGGCATCGGTCTCTATGACGGCGTCAGCGGCCTGGGCGTCGAGATCGGGGGCCAGGGCGGGCAGGTGAACATCACCAACGGGATCAAGGTCGATGGCCTGATTTCCGGCAGCGCAATCGAGGCCGGCGCGGTGGGCCTTCATTTGAAATCAGGCGCCACGGCTCCGGTCATCGCCAACAGCGGCGTTATCCAGGGCCTGGTCACATCAGAGACCGCCGTCGACGTACGGGCGATCCAGATCGACGCTGGCGCGGCCACAGGCCAGCTGACCAACAACGGCACCATTGCGGCCGTCATCACCGGGGCCAAGGGTTCGGCCACCGCTGTGCTGGACGCCGCAGGGACGCTTGGCCTGGTGGAAAACACCGGCCTGATCCGGGCCGCCATAACGCCCGGCGACGAGACGACCGTCGAAGGGCAGGCCATTGCGCTGGACCTGCGGGCCAACACCGCCGGCGTTACGGTCCGCCAGACCGCCCACAGCGTCGAGACGGTCGTCCCGACGATCACCGGCGACGTCCTGTTCGGCTCAGGCCCGGCGCGCATGGAGCTGCTGGCCGGCCAGATGAACGGCGCCCTGGCGTTTGGGGCCGGGGCTGACGCTCTGGTGGTCGATGGCGGGGCGACCTTCAGCGGCGCCCTTACCGACGCTGGCGGCGGGCTTTCCGTGGCCATCGGCGAGGGTCGGCTGACCGCCACCAATGTTACGACCCTTGGACTCACCACCCTTACGCTCGGCGACCAGTCTGAACTCGTCCTCACCGCCGATCCTGTGGGCGGCGCCAGCACCCGGCTCAATGTGGCGGGCGCGGCGGTCCTGGAGGACGGCGCCAAGGTCGGCCTGCGGTTCACCAGCAAGCTGACTGAACCCACCAGCTTCACCCTGATCCAGGCCGCCGACCTGGACGTGCAGGGCGCGCTGGACGACAGCCTGCTCGCCGACGGCCCCTGGCTCTACAGGACCACCCTGCGGGCTGATGAGACGCAGAACCAGCTGATCGCCGATGTCCGCCGGCGCACCGCCGGCGAAGCGGGCCTCGATGCGGCCCAGGCCAGCGCCTATGATGCGGTGTTCGACGCCTTCGACCGCGAGGACGCGGTTCGCGACGCCCTGTTGTCCAAGACCGATCAGGCCAGCTTCGTCGCCCTCTATGACCAGTTCCTGCCGGACTATTCGGGCGCGCTCTTCCGCGTCTTCGCTTCGGCGAACGAAGCGACCGCCCGGGGCATCGACGAGACCGAGGGCCGCCTTCCCGACGGCCAGCGCCGGGCCTGGGTGCAGGAGATCGGCGTCATCCACCGCCAGGACCTCAGCGGTTCGGCGGGCTTTGACGCCGGCGGTTTCGGCCTGGCGGCCGGTGTCGAGAGCGCCGAGGGCTCCATGGGCTCGTTCGGCGTCCACACCAGCTTCCTGAACGTCTCGGTGGAGGAAAACGGCGCGGCGGCAGCCGAGGACCTCACAGGCTCGGCCCTGTCCGGCGGCGTCTATTGGCGCGCCTCGGCCGGCGCCCTGCAGGCCTCGGCCAGCGCCACCGGCGGCTATGCCTGGCTGCAGGGCGACCGCGCCGTGGTCGACACCGACTCAGGGCTGGTCCGCAACGCCAACTCCGAATGGAATGCGGTGATGGGGGCGGCCCATGCCGGCCTGTCCTGGACCGCCGAGGCCGGCCGCTTCCACGCCCGTCCGATGCTGCAGGTGGACTATTTCTACTTCGGCGAGGACGGCCGCACCGAAAGCGGCGGCGGCGAGGCCATCGATCTGGTGATCGACGAGCGCACGAGCCAGCAACTCTCGGCCTTCGCCGGCGTGGCGCTTGGCGCCACCCTGGGCGATGAGGACTCCATGCTGTGGCGGCCGGAGGTCACGGTGGGCTACCGCGCCCTCACTGGCGATGGGCCGGACGCCACCACGGCCCGGTTCGTCAGCGGCGGCTCCAGCTTCACCCTGGCCGCGCCGGAACTGGACGATGGCGCTGCCGTGGTGCGGCTGGGCGTCCGCGGCATGACCCGCTATTTCGACCTCGCCCTGGAGGGCGGCGGCGAACTGCGCGGCGACCACCAGGCCTATGACGCCCGCCTGACGGCCCGCCTGGCCTTCTAGCCGAACAGATCTCCCGTGGCGGCTGGCTCAGGCGCCGGCGGCCGCGGGCGTTCGCGGGTCAGCAGGAAGAGCGCGGTCTCGGCCCGCCAGTTCTCGATGGGGCGCGAGGGATCGATGCTGCGGGCCGGCTGGCCGCGGCTGACCGCGGCGCAGGCCTCGATGCGCAGGCCAAGCTCGTCGCACAGCGCGGTCAGGTCGCGCAGGGTGCAAAGGTGGATGTTCGGCGTCGACCACCAGGGCTCGGGCAGGGCCTTGGTCTCGGGCATGCGGCCCTGGGTCAGCAGCGCCCAGCGCACCCGCCAGTGGCCGAAGTTCGGCACCGAGACAATGGCCCGGTCGGCGATCCGCAGCAGCTCGGACAGCACGTGGCGTGGTTCGCGCATCTGCTGCAGGGTCTTGGACAGGATGGCGTAGTCGAAGGCCTGGGTCGGAAAGTGGTCCAGGTCGCGGTCGCCGTCCCCCTGGACCGCGGCGATGCCCTTGGCTAGGCAGGCGGCCACGCCGCTGGGGCTGATCTCCAGGCCCTGGCCATCGACGCCCTTTTCCTGGGTCAGCAACTCCAGCAGCTCGCCTTCGCCGCAGCCCACGTCCAGCACCCGGGCGTTGGGGCGCACCAGCCGCAGGATCTCCTTGAAGTCCTCCCGCAGGCCGCTCACGCCAGTCCCCCGCGACTGGCCTGGGATTCGAAGAAGCCGCGCAGGGCGGAGTCCAGCACCGGCTCGTCGAGGAAGAAGGCGTCGTGGCCCTTGTCGGTCTCGATCTCGACAAAGCTCGCCCGGCAGCCGGCGGCGTTCAGGGCGCGGACGATGTCGCGGCTCTCGCCGGTGGAATAGAGCCAGTCCGACGAGAAGGAGAGCACGCAGAAGCGCACGTCGCGGGCGCGGCGGAAGGCCTGGGCCAGCACGCCGTCATAGGCGCCGGCCAGGTCGAAATAGTCCACCGCCCGGGTGATGTAGAGGTAGGAGTTGGCGTCGAACCGGTCGACGAACGAGGCGCCCTGGTAGCGGAGATAGCTCTCCACCTGGAAGTCGGGCGCATCGAAGCCCCAGGACAGGCCGTCCCGCTGCAGCTCGCGGCCGAACTTCCGCTGCAGGGCGGCTTCGGACAGATAGGTGATGTGGGCGGCCATGCGGGCCACGGCCAGGCCCTTTTCGGGGCGGACCCCATGAGCCTCGTAGGCGCCGCCGCGCCAGTCGGGATCAGCCATGATCGCCTGACGGCCGACCTCGTGGAAGGCGATGTTCTGGGCCGAATGCCGGGCGGCCGCGGCGATGCAGACGGCCGAGCGCAGCCGGTGCGGATAGTCGGCCGCCCACTGCAGCACCTGCATGCCGCCCATGGACCCGCCGACGGCGGCGAACAGGGTCTCGATGCCCAGGGCGTCCATCAGCATGGCCTGGGCGCGGACCATGTCGGCGATGGTGATTACCGGAAAGGTCAGCCCATAGGGCTTGCCGGTGGCCGGATCGAGGGACGAGGGACCGGTCGATCCCATGCAGCCGCCGACCACATTGGTGCAGATGATGAAATAGCGATCCGGATCGAGCGGCAGGCCCGGCCCGATCACCCGATTCCACCAGCCGGGCTTGCCGGTGATGGGGTGGATCGAAGCCGCATGCTGGTCGCCGGTCAGGGCGTGACAGACGAGCACCGCGTTGGATCGCTCGGCGTTCAGTCGCCCATAGGTCTTGTAGGCGATCTCCAGGGGCGCCAGCGTGGCGCCGGAGTCGAGGCGTAGGGGGGCGTCGGCCGGCAGGCGCAGGGTCCCGCCGTTGGTTTCGATAGCCGGGCTGGCGATGACCGTCTGGCTCATGCCGCCTTGGACCGCCAAGCTCTGCGACTGTCAACCGCTTCGCGTCCTGGCCAGGTCGCGCTATGGAGCAGGCTTGGGCTTATGGAGTGGGAATGCAGCGGCTGATCCTCTTGCGGCACGGCAAGGCCGAGCGCGAGTCATTGAGCGGGGACGATCACGCGCGTCGGCTGACGCCGCGGGGCCGCCGGGACGCCCTGGAGGCGGGCCAGCGCCTGACCGAGATGGGCTTCACCCCCGACCTCGCCCTGGTGTCCGACGCGGCCCGGACGCGGGAGACCTGGGAGTCGCTGAAGCCGGTCTGTGACGCCTGCCAGGTTCGGTTCGACGGGGACCTGTATCACGCCGAGGCCCAGACCGTGCTCGACCGGGTGCGGGATGTCGCCGGCCAGGCCGGAACCGTGCTGGTGGTCGGTCACAATCCCGGCCTGCATGAACTGGTCCTGCGGCTGCTGATCGAGGGCGGGGCGTCCGGCGACCTGCTGAACACCGCCCGTTCGCGGTTTCCCACCTCGGCCGCAGCGGTCTTCCTGTTCGACGGCCAGGGGCGCCCCGTCTATGACGGCCTGATGATGCCGCCGCGGGGAGGATATGATTGACCCGGATCTATAAGATCCTCCGTCGCGAGGAGTGGGACCAGGCCCGGGCGCTCGGCCAGTTCGAAGGCTCGGCTGTGGATCTGGCCGACGGCTATATCCATTTCTCCACCGCCGCCCAGGCGCAGGAAACCGCCCGGCGGCACTTCGCCGGCCAGGATGACCTGGTGGTGCTGGAGCTGGACACCGATGACCTGGGGCCGGGTGTGAAGTGGGAGCCGTCCCGCGGCGGCGACCTGTTCGCTCACCTCTATGGCAGCTTCGAAACCGCCCTGGTCCTGGCGGTCCATGAAGCGCCCCTGGGCGAAGACGGCGTGCCGACGCTGGGAGTCCTGTCTTGAGCGCCCTGCACACCCTGGCGGCCGCCGCTCTGCGTCAGGTGGATCCAGAAACCGCCCACGGCCTGACCATCCGCGCCCTGCAGATGGGGCTTGGTCCCCGGGCGAGCGGTCCTGAAGACCCGATCCTGGCCATCACCTTCTGTGGCCTGTCCTTGCCCAACTGCGTGGGGCTCGCCGCGGGCTTCGACAAGAACGCCCAGGTCTTCGCGCCGATGCTGGCGGCGGGCTTCGGCTTCGTGGAATGCGGCACGGTCACCCCCCTGGCCCAGGCCGGCAATCCGCGCCCCAGGCTGTTCCGGCTGAGCGAGGACAAGGCGGTGATCAACCGCATGGGCTTCAACAATGAGGGCCTGGACCCCTTCGCCGCCCGCCTCGCGCGCCGCCGCCGTGGGGTGGTCGGGGCCAACATCGGCGCCAACAAGGACTCCGACGACCGGATCGGCGACTATGTGACGGGCCTGCGCCGCCTGTGGGGCCTGGCCTCCTATTTCACCATCAACATCTCCTCGCCCAATACGCCGGGCCTGCGCGCCCTGCAGACCCGCGAGGCGCTTCAGGAACTGCTGGGGCGCTTGGGCGAGGCCCGGGACAGCCTGCCGGCCGAGGGCGCGGCGCCGATGTTCCTGAAGGTGGCGCCCGACCTGGAAGAGGCCGAGATCGCAGCCATCTGCGACGTCGTGGCCGACGCCGGCCTCGACGCCGTGATCGTCTCCAACACCACGATCGGCCGGCCCGCCGACCTGCGCTCGTCCCACCGCGGCGAAGCCGGCGGCCTGTCCGGCGCGCCGCTGCTCACGTCCTCCACCCGGGTGCTGCGCCAGTTCCATGACGCCGCCCAAGGCCGTTTCCCCCTGGCCGGGGCCGGGGGCGTGGCCTCGGGCGCGGACGCCTACGCCAAGATCCGGGCCGGCGCCTGCGTGGTGCAGCTCTACTCCGCCCTGGTCTTCCAGGGGCCGGGCCTGGTGACCCGCATCAAGCGTGATCTGGCCGCCCGCCTGCGGGCTGACGGTTTCACCTCGACGGCCGAGGCGGTCGCCGCAAGCTGAGGCGTTGGAACCCGTACCCCTGCGACCGGGCGATGAGCCGCGTTGCCCAATCGGGCGGCGTGCAGTAACGGACAGGCATGGCGGAGCCCCCCTCGCCACCGGAGCCCTCAGGGCCTGACAGGCGCGGTTTCTTCTGGCCGGGCGGCCTTTCCGCACGCCTGCTCATCCTCACCAGTCTGTTCGTGCTGTTCGGTGGCGCCCTGATCGTGCCGCCGACCCTGGCGGCCTTCGAGGAACAGTGGCTGCTGGACCGGGTGCGGGCCGCCGAACTGGCCTCCCTGGCCACCGAGGTGGCGCCCGACGTGGTGGTCAGCGAGCAGCTCTCCTCCGAACTGCTGGAGGTGGCCGGCGTGGAGTGGGTGGCCATCCAGAGCGATGGGGTCCGCCGCCTCGTCCTGCGGGGCGCCAATA
>NZ_JBALUY010000012.1:0-49794 GCF_036963605.1 Phenylobacterium sp.
TGACCGAGACCTGCGCCACCGTGACCAGCAACGGCGCCGAGGACTATGTGAACCGCCCCGACAGCTGCGGCCCCGCCGCTCCGGTGGCCGAGCTGAAGATCGTCGATCCCGCCGACGGGGTCACCGAACTGCCGGTCGGCGCCGTGGGCGAGTTGTGGGCCAAGGGGCCGATGGTCGTGAAGGGCTATTGGAACAAGCCCGAGGCCACCGCCCAGACCTTCGTCGACGGCTGGGTGCGCACCGGCGACCTGGCGCGGCTGGATGAGGAAGGCTTCTGCTTCATCATCGACCGAGCCAAGGACATGCTGATCCGCGGCGGCGAGAACATCTACTGCGTCGAGGTCGAGAACGTCCTCTATGACCACCCGGCGATCATGGACGCCGCCATCGTCGGCGTGCCTCACCGCACCCTGGGCGAAGAGCCGGCCGCCGTGGTCACCCTGAAGCCCGGCGCGGAAGTCACCGAGCAGGAGCTGCGGGCTCATGTGGCCGAGCATCTGGCGGCCTTCAAGGTGCCGATCGCGGTGAAGTTCTGGCATGAGACCCTGCCGCGCAACGCCAACGGCAAGATCCTCAAGAACGAGCTCAAGAAGCTGTTCGAGGAACCGGCTGACGCCTGAGCCATGGGCCGTCAGCGCGCCGACCTGCTGCTGGTCGAGCGTGGCCTGTTCGACAGCCGCGCCAAGGCCCGGGCCGCCATCGAGGCGGGCCGGGTCATGGCCGGCGGCGAGCCAGTGCGCCGTCCCGCCGACCTGCTGGACGAAGACATCGAGATCGCCGCCGAGGCCGCCCACCCCTGGGTCGGCCGCGCGGCGCTGAAGCTGGCCCACGCGCTGGAAATCTGGCCGATCCAGGTCGAGGGACGCCACGTCCTGGATGTCGGCGCCTCCACCGGCGGCTTCACCGAGGTCTGCCTGACCCGGCGGGCCGCCCGGGTCTGTGCGGTGGATGTGGGGCGTGGCCAACTGCATCCCAGGATCGTCAACGATCCGCGGGTCCTGAGCCTGGAAGCCACCGACGCCCGGGGCCTGGATCAGGACCGCATCGGCTTTGCACCGGATCTCGTCGTCTGCGATGTCAGCTTCATCAGCCTGACCAAGGCCCTGCCCAGGGCGCTGGCCCTGGCGGCGCCGGGCGCTGATCTGGTGGTGCTGGTGAAGCCTCAGTTCGAGGTGGGGCCAGCCGGGGTCGGCAAGGGCGGCGTGGTCAAGAACGAGGCCGCTCGCGGCCGCGTCCTGGCGGAGGCCCAGGCCTTTCTGGCGGCCGCCGGCTGGACCGTGAACGGCTCTGCCCCCAGCCCGATCACCGGGGGCGATGGGAATGTGGAGTTCCTGGTTTGGGCGACCAAGGCGGCCTGACCTACGAAAAAGGCCGCCCACCTCGAAGGTGGACGGCCTATGATCTCAAGCCTGTTCAGGTCTTAGTCGACGACCTGATAGCGACCCGAATTGTCGCGGCAGACCCGCACGAAGCGCTTCTGGGTCGAGCCGTCCGGCATGTAGATCGGGCTCTCGGCGATGCTGCAGCCATCGGCGCCGGGCTGCTGGGCCACCGAATAGGTGCGGCCGTAGCGGTCATAGGCCTGGCCGTAGGAGCTGGACGAGGAGTAGCCGTAGCGGTTGCTGTCATAGGTCGAGCCGTAATAGCCGGGCGCCGCGCCGCTCTGATAATAGCCGCCCTGATATTGGGGCTGGCTGTAGCCATAGGACTGGCCGTAGCCCTGACCGTAGCGGTTCTGATCGTAGTAGCGGCCGTCGTTGTAGTAGCTGTTCAGGGTCGTGCGGTTGTCATAGCCCGGCGCACAGGCCGCAGCCCGGTTGCCGACCGCAGCGCCCGCCGCAGCGCCGAGCGCCCCGCCCAGCAGAGCGCCTTCGGTGCGCACGCCGCCGGCCGCGGCGTTCGAGCCGATCACCGCGCCCAGCGCGCCGCCGATGAGGGCGCCGGCGGTGCTGCGATTGGTCTGATCACGGCGGCAGGGGTCGTAATAGGTGTTGCCCTGGGTCTGGCCGTAATAGCCGTAGGACTGGGCTGAAGCCATGGTCGGGGCCAGGGCGGCGCCGGCGAGAGTGGCGACGCCCGCAACCGCGGCGACGGCGCCCTTGGCGATGGTGGAACGGGTGGACATCGTAGCTCTCCCTTGAGCGGAAATCGTGGGCGGCGGGTGAGGCTCGCCCCTTGTCGATCTCCAATATGGCGGCGCTTTCCTGAACGGCCGTTGAGCGGGTCGTTCATGTTCGTTCATCTGGCCTGCGACGAGCCGGTCGTGGCGTCAGGCGTCGAAATGTGAAATGGGCGTGGGGATGCGAAGTTCCAAGCCCGTCCGCCGTTCCGCTCCTCGCCTGCCGTCGGGGCCGGCTCCCGAAGCCGAGGTGACGATCGCCGAAATGGGCGGGGAGGGCGATGGGCTCGCCCCTGGGCCGATCTTCGCCCCCTTCACCCTGCCTGGTGAGCGCGTGCGTGTGGCCGGGACCGGCGAACGGCGCAAGACCCTGGCGATCCTGGAGCCGAGCCCGGAGCGGGTCGAACCGCCGTGTCCGCACTTCGGCATCTGCGGCGGCTGCGCCCTGCAGCACTGGCGAACCGACGCCTATCTCGCCTGGAAGCGCGATCGCCTGATCGGCACTCTGGCGCGGCAGCATATCGAGACTGAGGTCCTGCCGATCTTCGCCTCGCCGCCGTTCAGCCGCCGCCGCGTGGCGCTGCACGCCCGTCAGGGCGCGAAGGGCGAGGCGCGCCTGGGCTACAAGATCCGCAATTCCTGGGATCTTGTGGATATCCAGGTCTGTCCCATCGCCGATCCGAAGATCACCGCGGCCCTGCCGGCCATGCGTCGGCTGGCCGCGCCCCTGTTCGAGCATCCCAAGTCGGCCCCGACCCTGCACGTCACCGCCACCGACGACGGGATCGACATCGACATCACCGGCGTGGAGCGCAAGAGCGGCGGTCTGTCGGCGGACGCCCGCATGCGCCTGGCCGAACAGGCCGCAGCCGGCGGCTTCGCCCGCGTCTCCATGGATGGCGAGATCGCCTATATGGACCAGGCAGCCCCCAGCGTGCGGCTGGGCGAGGTCCGCGTGGTCTTGCCGCCGGGCGCCTTCCTGCAGGCCGTCCCGGCCGCGGAGCGGGCCATGGTCGATTTCGTCGCCCAGGCCGCGGCCGGCGCCGAGCGGATCGCCGATCTCTATTGCGGCGTTGGCACCTTCACCTTCGCCCTGGCGCAGATCGCCCCGGTCTACGCTGCTGACGGATCGGCGGCCGCCATCGCCGCCCTCAACGCCGCCGTGGCCACCGCGCCGGGCCTGAAGGGCGTCACGGCCGAGGCCCGCGATCTGGTCCGCCGGCCGCTGCTGATCCAGGAGATGAAGAAGATCGACCTGGCGGTGTTCGACCCGCCCCGGGCCGGCGCGGCCGAGCAGGCCGGCGAGATCGCCGGTTCGAAGGTCAGCCGGGTCATCGGCGTCTCCTGCAACCCGGCAACCTTCGCCCGGGACGCCCGCACCCTGATCGACGCCGGTTTCACCCTGGAGCAGGTCTTCCCCGTGGACCAGTTCCTCTGGTCGCCGCATGTGGAGTTGATCGGCGTCTTCTCCCGCTAGCTAGCCGAACAGGTCAACCTGATCGCCGACGCGCGGCGGGACCTTGAAGGCTGACAGGTCCAGATCGGGCAGGGGCCGGTCGAGGCCATAGCGCCGGCGGGCCGCCCGAAACCTCTGGCCCATCATCTGGGCCACCGGCCCCTGACCCTTCATCCGGGACCCGAAGGTGGCGTCATAGGCCTTGCCGCCGCGCATCTGGCGGACCAGCGACATGACCCGGGCCGCGCGGTCGGGATGGTCGCTCGCCAGCCATTCCTCGAACAGGTCCTTGATCTCCAGGGGCAGGCGCAGGGCCACATAGCCAGAGCCCACGGCGCCGGCCTGGGCGCTGCGCTCCAGCACCGCTTCCATCTCGTGGTCGTTCAGGCTGGGAATGGCCGGGGCGAACATCACCACCACCGGCACGCCGGCTCTGGCCAGGCCCTCCACCGCCGAAAGGCGTCGCTCCGGCGTGGCGGCGCGGGGCTCCATGCTGCGGGCCAGCTTGCGGTCGAGGCTGGTGATGGAGATGGCGACGCGGGTCAGACCGCGGGACGCCATCTCGCCGAGGATATCGGCGTCCCGCAGGATGAGGGCCGACTTGGTGATGATGGTGAAGGGATGGCTGAACCGCTGCAGCACCTCCAGCACCTGCCGGGTCACCCGCTGCTGGCGTTCGATGGGCTGGTAGGGGTCGGTGTCACCGCCGATATGGATGACGCGGGGCTCATAGTGCGGCGCCGATAGCTCCTTTTCCAGCAGGGCGGCGGCGTCGGGCTTGAAGAATAGGCGGCTCTCGAAATCCAGCCCGGGCGAGAGGCCGAGAAAGGCGTGGGCCGGCCGCGCATAGCAGTAGATGCAGCCATGCTCGCACCCCCGATAGGGATTGATCGAGCGGTCGAAGCCGACATCGGGGCTGGTGTTGCGCGCGATGATCGTCCTGGCCTTGTCCGGCAGGACGTGGGTGCGCAGCTGCGTCGGCGTTTCGTCATCCACCGTCCAGCCGTCGTCAAAGGCTTCGCGCTGCTGGCTCTCGAAGCGTCCGCTCGCATTGGTGCGCGCGCCGCGGCCGCGGATCTGCTGGGTGAAGGTGACCATGCTGCAACAGAGTAGCGGAGCATGTGGAACATAACAAGAACACTCTTGACCCGACGTCCGAAGCGCCGCCTTTGGCGCCATGATCACTGTCATTGTCCCTGCCCACGATTCCGCCGAAGCCCTTGCGGGCCTCCTCGCAGCACTGGTGCCGGCGGCGGTGGATGGGTTGGTGCGCGAGGTGATCGTCGCCGACGGGGACTCCGACGCGGCCACGGCCGCACTGTGCGAAGACGCCGGCGCGACCCTGCTGCGGGGCTCCATCGCCGCGGCCGCCGCCATCGCCAAGGGCAACTGGCTGCTGATCGTCACGCCGGACATGCGCTTCCCCAGCCGCTGGATCGAGATCGTCGCCGATCACAGTTCCCGCGCCACCCGGCCGGCCCTGGTGCTGCCGCCCCTGAAAAGCGGGTGGTTTGCCGGCCGACGCCAGACGGGAAGCGCAGGCCTGCTGGTTCGCACCCGGGATTTCGGGGGAACGCAGGGCGATCTGAAGGTGCTACGGGGGCAGTTCGGCCGCGGCGCGGTGCGCCTGGGCTAGGACGCCCTAGAACGTCATCCTGCCGTCGAAGTCGAGGCGGGCGTCGATGATCCGGGCGCCGCGGGCGGCGGCGTCGAGGGTGCTGCAGGTCTCGCCGAAATGGTCGCGATAGGCCCAGTAGGCGGCCACGACCTTTTCCACATAGTTGCGGGTCTCGACCGAGGGCAGGCACTCGATCACCATGAGGCTGTCGGCCTGTTCGCCGACCATGGCCACGGTCTTCTGCAGCGTGCCGGGGCCGCCATTATAGGCCGCCACCACCTGAAGCAGGTCGTAGCCCACCCCGCGCTCCATCAGCCAGGTCAGATAGTCCTGGCCGACGCGGAGGTTGAAACCTGGATCGAACAGCGGGCTCATGTCCTGCTTGAGCTTGTCGTCGCCGGCCGCGCGCGCCGCAGCGTCGGGCATGAGTTGCATCAGGCCCACGGCGCCGGCCGGCGAGACCGCGGCCGGATTGAACCGGCTCTCCTGGTTGACGATGGCGTAGACCAGGGCCTTGTCGATGGTGAAGCCCCATTTGGGCTCCAGCGCCGGCGTCGGATAGGCGAAGGCGGCCCGCAATCGGCCGGCCTGGTCGGCCTGGGAGGTGAGGGGGGCGTTGAGGCCGAGGGCGAGCGTGGTCCAGCGGCTGCGCTCGGGCGCCGAGCGGGCCAGGGTCAGGCCGGCGCGAAGCTCCAGTCCCGCCTCCAACGCCAGGCCCACCTGGCTGAGCGCGACAGCCCGATGGGCGCGGGGATCGGTCTTGGCGAAGCGCAGGATGTCCACACTGTCGGCTCCGGCGCCCGAGGCCCGGAACATATAGGCGCCCTGGCGCGACAGCCGCACCGGCGCAGTCTCTTCGCCCACCAGGGCCAGGCGGCGGTCGGCGATCATGCCGTAGAAGGTGGCGGGGTGGCTGGCGGCGACCCGCAGGTGGGCGTTGGCCCGATCGATCTCTTCGCCCTTGGACGCCGCGCGGGAGGCCCAGAAGCCGCCGGCCGACTTCAGCCACTCGCCCTCGGTCTCGTCCCGGGCCACGGCGCTGAAGAAGCCCTCGGCCTCTTCATAGCGCCCGAGGCGATAGGCCGACATGCCGGCGATCCAGCGCTCGCCGGACGCCACGGCCAGATCGTAACCCCGGGCGAGATCGCCGCTGTAGAAGGCCTCGCGCGCCGCGCGGCCCTTGTCCGAATTCAGTCGTCCGCCGACCTTCTGGGCGGCCGTCTCGACCCGGCCCCAGTCGAGGCCGGTGACCACCGGCGTGCGCGGCGCCGACGCGCCGGCCGGGCGCCGTTTCACCGCCAGGCTATAGACCCGCTCGGCGCCGGGCTGGTCGGCATGGGCGTTCAACCACTTGCTCAGCTCTTCATAGGACGAGGTGTGAGCCGTGGGATGCATGAGTTGGCGAAAGGCGAGGTGGCCGGCCAGGGAACGATCCTTGACCTCGACCATTTGCATCTGGGCTTCGATGAAGTCGCCGCGGTCGACCGCGGCGAAGGCGGCGCGATAGCGAACCACATCCCAGGGTGACAGCACCTGGGGCGCAGCCCAGGCATGACTGGCCACGCCGCTGAGCGCTGCGGCGCTCATAGCGCCAAAGCCCAGGCGGAAGACCTGCCTTCGCGTCGATGTCGTCATGCGACCTTCCACGTCCGCCGACATGTCGCAGCGGTTCCGTGGCCCTTTTCTCGAAGCTCAGGCCAAGGTCTAGTGGGGCCGCTCCGGCCGATCAAGCCTCTGCACCAGAGACACGAGGTCGCTCCACGCTTTCTTCTTGGCTGCCGGCTGACGAAGCAGAAAGGCCGGGTGAAGCGTCGGCATGGCAGGCAGTTCGAGACGTTCGTCCGTGGAGCGCCACTCGAACCAACGGCCGCGCATGGCGAGGATCCCCTCTTCGCGCTTGAGCATCGCCTTGGCCGAGGCGCCCCCTAGCAGCAGCAGGATCTTGGGCGATACGAGTTCGATCGCGCGCTCGACAAAGGGCGCGCAGACCTGCTGCTCCTCGAGGGACGGCGTGCGGTTGCCCGGCGGACGCCAGAACACGGTGTTGGTGATGAACACCCGATCGGTCAGGCCGGCGGCCGCGAGCATCCTGTCCAGGAGCTGGCCGGCGCGACCGATAAAGGGCTCCCCGCGGGCGTCTTCCTCGGCGCCCGGGCCTTCGCCGATGATCATGACCGGCGCATCGGCCCGACCACGACTGAAGACGGCCTGGCGAGCGGCGCCGGCATAGCGCAGGGCGCAACCCTCGAAGGCCGAGATGGCGGCGGCCAGATCGGTTAGGTCCCTGGCCTCGGCCGCCAGGTTGCGGGCGAGGGCTATGGCGTCGCCTGCCTGCACGTGGGAGCCGCCGCCGGCCTGGGTGACGGGCGTCGGCGCCGCAGGCTCCGCCGAAGGTTCGGCGCGGCGGGGGGGCAGGGTCAACCCTGCGGCGATCCGGTCGCTCGCCTCATCCTGGTACAGGCAGTCGACGCCGGCGTCGGCCCAGAAGGCGAGCAGGCTTTCGACCAGGATTTGCGGGGCCGGTGTGGCGGTCTGGTCCATACTTAAGCGTCGAAATCCCAAAGATTCGCGGGGTTTGTCCTTGACCGCGCAGGGGCGACCTTCCGATAAGACGCGCAAAGGATCAACGCCGTTGGCGAGGGTAGGGGCCCCGACCATCGGCCATAGGAGTGTGAGGGGATAATGAGCGAAGACGTCGAACGCGAGTCCATGGAGTACGACGTCGTCATCGTCGGCGGCGGGCCTGCGGGTCTGTCGGCCGCGATCCGCCTCAAGCAGCTGGCCGCTGAGGCCGGCGCCGAGCTCAATGTGGCCGTGCTGGAGAAGGGGTCCGAGATTGGCGCCCACATCCTGTCGGGCGCGGTGATCGACCCGATCGCCATGAACGAACTGATTCCCGACTGGAAGGACCAGGGCGCGCCCCTGGAGACGCCGGTCAAGAAGGACAAGTTCATCTATCTCGGTCCCCAGGGCGAACTCGACATCACCTGGCTGCCGATGCCGAAGTTCATGATGAACCACGGCAATTACATCGCCTCCCTGGCCAACGTCTGCCGCTGGCTCGGCCAGCAGGCCGAAGCCCTGGGCGTCGAGGTCTATCCGGGCATGGCCGCCTCCGAGGTGCTGTTCGACGAGAACGGCGCCGTGCGCGGCGTGGTGGCCGGCGTGTTCGGCATCGACAAGGACGGGAACAAGGGCGCCGACTACCAGCCCGGCGTCGAGTTGCTGGCCAAGTACACCTTCATCGGCGAGGGCGTCCGAGGTTCGCTCGCCAAGCAGTTGATCGCCAAGTTCGGCCTCTCCGAGGGCAAGCAGCCCCAGAAGTTCGGCATTGGCCTGAAGGAGCTGTGGCAGGTTCCCGACGAGAAGTTCCAGCCGGGCCTGGTGCAGCACACCCTGGGCTGGCCGCTGGACGACAAGACCGGCGGCGGCAGCTTCATGTACCACTTCGGGGACAACTACGTGGCCATCGGCTTCGTGGTGCACCTGAACTACAAGAACCCCTGGTTGTCGCCCTTCGACGAATTCCAGCGCTTCAAGCAGCACTCGGCCGTGCGCCCCCATCTCGAAGGCGGCAAGCGCATCGCCTATGGGGCGCGGGCCATCACCGAGGGGGGCCTGCAGTCGATCCCCAAGCTGTTCTTCCCAGGCGGCGCGCTGATCGGCTGTTCGGCGGGCTTCGTGAACGTGCCCCGCATCAAGGGCAGCCACAATGCGATGAAGACCGGCATGCTGGCCGCCGAGGCCGCCTTCGCCGCCATCCAGAGCGGCCGCCAGGGCGACGAACTGGCCGAGTACGAGACCGCCTTCAAGGCCTCCTGGGTCCACAAGGAACTGAAGATCGTCCGCAACACCAAGCCGATCATCGCCAAGTTCGGCACGGCCCTGGGCACCCTGATCAGCGGCGTCGACATGACGATCAGCAACCTGACCGGCGGCTTCTCGATCTTCGGCACCATGAAGCACGGCAAGACCGACGCGGAGTCCACCGGCCTGGCCAAGGACTACGAGCCCATCGTCTATCCCAAGCCGGATAATGAGATCAGCTTCGACAAGCTGTCGTCCGTCTTCCTGTCGGCGACCAACCACGACGAGAACCAGCCGGCCCACCTGCGGCTCAAGGATCCGTCGGTGCCGATCGAGGTGAACCTGCCCCGCTTCGGCGAGCCGGCGCGCCTCTATTGCCCCGCGGGCGTCTATGAGGTGCTCTACGACGAGGCCGGCCAGAACCCGAAGTTCCAGATCAACTTCCAGAACTGCGTTCACTGCAAGACCTGCGACATCAAGGATCCGTCGCAGAATATCGTCTGGACGACCCCCCAAGGGGGCGATGGGCCCAACTATCCGAATATGTGACGCACGCGCGCTTGCGGCGGCGCGTGGAAAAGGAAACCCTAGGGGGATGCGTCTTCGATCCCTGACCGTGATGGTCCCCCTGTTTCTCCTCGCCGCCTGCGCGAGCGCAGCTCCGCCCGGCGCCAACCTGCCAGCTCGCTCTTCATACGGCCTGTTCCTGGCCGGACAGGCGGCGCTGAATGACGGCGAGAGCCGACAGGCTGCGGACTATTTCGACCGCGCGACGGATGTGAGCGCCCAGCCTGGCCTGCTGGCCGAGCGGGCCTTCACCGCCGCCGTCCTGAGTGGCGAGATCGAGCGCGCCGCCGAGATCGCCCCTGTCGATGAGAACGCGTCGGAAGGCGCAAAGCGCCTCGGGCGATTGGTGCGCGCCGTCGAAGCCCTGGCCGATGGCAAGGGCGCGGCGGCCTACGCCCTTCTGACCGAACAGGAGATCGGCTTTCCCCACCGCACGGCGGCGGCTCTGCTGACCCCCTGGGCTGCGGCTTCGGCCGGCGACCAGCAGGCGGCCATCCGCCGGCCTGACGTGCCCGGCGACCGGCTGGTCCAGTATTTCGGTATGTTGGGGCAGGCCTATCAGTTCGAGCGCGCGCGGCGCTATGACGAGGCCGAGACGGACTTCAAGGCCCTGACCGAGGGGGCCGAGGCCGCCCCGATGCTGGTCGTCGCCTATGGAGAATTCCTGGAGCGCCGCGGACGCCGCGATGACGCCGTGGCGCTCTATGACCAGGCCCTGGCGAACTTCCCTCGGGATACAGCCCTGACCGAGGCCAGGGCGCGAGCGACGGCGCGACGCAGCCCACCGCCGCCGCCCACCGTGCGAGAAGGCGCCGCCGAGGCCCTCCTCACCCCCGCCGCCGCCATGCTGGCTGCCCGACAGAGCCAGTTCGCCCTGGCCTATGTGCGGCTGGCCCTGCGCCTGGACCCAGACCGGGTGGACGCCTGGATGATGGTCGGCGACCTGATGGGCGCGGCTGGCGATCTGGAGGCGGCGCGGGCGGCCTATGAGCGGGTGAAGCCCAGCCAGCCCGAATACGCCACCGCTCAGAGCAAGCTGGCCTGGAGCTATCAGGGCGCCGATGAAACCGAGCGCGCCCTGGAGATCGCCCGGGCCAACGCCAGCAACGGCGACCCCGTGGCCCTGCTGACCCTGGCCGACCTGCTGCGGACCAATGAGAAGTACGCCGAGGCCATCGCGCCCCTGGACCAGCTGATCGCCTCCAGTCCGGCGCCGGACTGGAGGCTGCTGTTCGCCCGCGGGGCGGCCTATGAGCGCATGGGCGATTGGCCCAAGGCCGAGGCGGATCTGTCGGCGGCTTTGGAGCTCAACCCCAACGAGCCCGACATCCTGAACTATCTGGCCTATGGCTGGATCGATCGCGGCGAACGCCTGGAAGAGGCCCTGGCCATGGTCCAGATGGCGGTGGACGCCAATCCGCGCTCGGGCGCCATGGTCGACAGCCTGGGCTGGGGTTACTACCGGCTGGGTCAGTATGACCGGGCGGTCGAACTCCTCGAAGAGGCCGTCGAACTCGAGGCCGGCGATCCGGAGGTCAACAACCACCTGGGCGACGCCTACTGGCAGGTCGGCCGCGAGGACGAGGCTGTGTTCCAGTGGCGCCGGGTCCTGACCCTTGAGCCGGACGACCGGATGCGCCGGAACGCCGAAGCCAAGCTGGAATCCGGGCTGGGGCCGCAGCCGAAAGTGGCTGCGGCGACGGAGGCCGCCGCGGCGCCCACGCCGCCATCCGTGGCCCGCTAGTGGCGCAGGAGATGTTCGGACAGGCTTTTGCGCCGGCCAAGGTCAATCTCTTCCTGCATGTCGGCGCCCCTGGCGATGATGGCTATCACCCGTTGAGTTCACTGCTGGTCTTTGCCGATGTGGGGGATCGCCTCTCGCTGGCGCCGGCTGACGCCCTGGAGTTTCGTCTGAGCGGTCCCTTCGCCGAATCCTTGTCCGGGGAGGGGGACAATCTCGTTGTTCGGGCGGCTCAGGCTTTGCTGGGGGGTCTTCGGGGCCCGCGGGCGCCCGTCGGGCTGATGCTGGACAAGGCTCTGCCGGTGGCGGCGGGCCTGGGCGGCGGCTCCAGCGACGCTGGGGCGGCCCTGCGGCTGCTGCGGAGGGCCTGGGCCCCCGAGCTGTCGGATGACGCGCTGCAGGCGATTGCGGCGGACCTGGGCGCCGATGGGGCCGCGTGCCTCTGGGGGGCGCCAGTGCTGGCCGAGGGGCGGGGAGAGGTCCTGACGCCGGCCCCAGGCCTGCCGGTCTGCCCGGCGGTGCTGATCAATCCCGGCGTTCCAGCCTCGACCGCAGGGGTCTATGGGCGGCTAGACGCTCTGGGCGTCTTCGGTGACGTCGCTCCGCCGCCCATGCCCGAGGCTTTCGAGAGCGTCGAGGAACTGGCCGGCTGGCTCAGCCTGCAGCGCAATGACCTGGAGGCGGCCGCTATCGGCATCGCCCCCGAGATCGGCGATGTCCTGGCTGATCTGGCCGCTGAGCCGGAAGTGTTGCTGGCCCGGATGTCGGGATCGGGGGCCACCTGCTTCGCCCTCTGTCCCAGCGACATCGAAGCCGAGCAGCTGGCCGAGCGGCTGGAGAGCCTGCGCCCCGACTGGTGGGTGCGCCGGTGCCGTCTGGGTGGTCCCTGGCCCGAGCCGGCCTGAGACGATCTGAGGCGGCTTTGGCGCCAGATGCGCCGACGCCGACTGAGAGACGAAGCACACCCAAACAAAAACGGGGGCCCCGAAGGACCCCCGTTCCGCGATCAGCCCTGAGAGCCGGATCAGCTGTGGATGGCTTCCCCATGCTGGGAAAGGTCCAGACCTTCGACTTCCTCTTCCTCGGAGACCCGCAGTCCGACGGTGAACTTGCAGATCATCAGGATGATGAAGGTGACGACGGCCGACCAGGCGATCGTGGCCAGGATGCCGTAGCCCTGGGTGATCACGCTGGCGCCTTCGCCGGCGCCGTTGATGGCCGGATCGGCCAGGGCGCCGGTGAGCAGGGCGCCGGCGATGCCGGCCACCCCGTGCACGCCGAAGGCGTCCAGGCTGTCGTCATACTTGAGCATCTTCTTCAGCCACACCGCGCCGACATAGGCCGCCGCGCCGCCGACGAGACCGATGATCAGCGCGCCCTGCGGATTGACGAAGCCGGCGGCCGGCGTCACGGCCACGAGGCCGGCGATGGCGCCCGAAGCCAGGCCCAGCATGCCGGGCTTCTTGCGCTCGACCCACTCAATGACCATCCAGGTGAGGGCCGCGCCCGCGGCGGCGACCTGGGTGTTCATCATGGCGGCGGAAGCGAGGCCGTCAGCCGCCCATTCCGAGCCGGCGTTGAAGCCGAACCAGCCGACCCACAGCAGGCTGGCGCCGATCATGGTGTAGACGAGGTTGTTGGGCGCCATGTTGTCGACGCCGTAGCCTTTGCGCTTGCCCAGGACGATGGCGCAGACCAGACCGGCGACGCCGGCGTTGATGTGCACCACGGTGCCGCCGGCGAAGTCGAGCACGCCCGCCCCGCCGAGGAAGCCGCCGCCCCACACCCAATGGCAGATGGGCGCATAGACGAACACCGACCACAGACCCATGAAGAGCAGCATGGCCGAGAACTTCATCCGCTCGGCGAAGGCGCCGGCGATCAGGGCCGGGGTGATGATGGCGAAGGTCAGCTGGAACATGATCCAGAGGAACTCCGGCAGGCCCGAGGTCAACGAGTGCGCCGTCTCGACCGTGACGCCGCCGAGGAACAGGGCGTCGAAGCTGCCCATATAGGCGTTCAGGCCTTCGCTGGCGTTGGTGCCGAAGGCGATGCTGTAGCCGACCGCCATCCAGAGCACGGTCACCAGGGCGGTGATCGCGAAGCTGGTCGCCACCGTGTTGATGACGTTCTTCTGGCGCACCATGCCGCCGTAGAAGAGCGCCAGGCCGGGAATGGTCATCAGCAGGACCAGGCAGGTGGAGACGAGAATCCAGCCGGTGGAGGCCTCATTCAGTTCCAGCGGAACCTGATGGGCGAACAGATCGGTCGGCGCCGCCTCTTCGACAGGGGCCTCCTCGACAGACGCCGTTTCGGGCATGGGCGCGGCCTCTTCGGCCGGCGCCTTGATCGCGGCCTCGGCCGGCGGCGGCGCTTCCTGAGCCCAGGCCGAAGCGGCAGGCGCTCCGACGATGGCGGCGGCAAGCATAAGCCCCGCCAACCGATTGAATTTCAATGACAACATGTGACTATCCCCTTGTCCCGTTTCTTTGCGCCCTCAAAGGGCGGCGGCCCCGGTCTCGCCGGTGCGGATACGCACCGCATCCTCGACATTGATGACGAAGATCTTGCCGTCGCCGATCTTGCCAGTGGCGGCGGCGGCCTTGATGGCCTCGACGGCCTTGGCTGCGGCCGCATCATCGACGACGGCCTCCAGCTTGACCTTCGGCACGAAGTTCACCTGGTACTCCGCGCCGCGATAGATCTCGGTCTGGCCCTTTTGGCGGCCATAGCCTTTGACTTCCGAGACCGTCAGGCCTTCAACGCCGGCGCTGACGAGCGCTTCGCGCACGTCGTCCAGCTTGAAGGGTTTGACGATCGCCATGATCAGTTTCATCCGCTCGCTATCGCGACGGCTTTACGCCGCGCGTCCCCTTTTTGGTTCGAGCCGTCACCAAGCCCCATGGCCCCATTCCGACGGTGTCGGTTGACGGCGACTGTTACGCTATCGACGGTCGGCCAAACGGGGGGGCGTCGCACATCCCCAGGTTAAGGAAAGCCAACCGGTGTGCGTTTTCTGAGCGTTCACGGGGTGGGAATGCACAATTAGTGATCATACGCTGGCGAACCGCCGCCGCCTTAGGCGCCTTGGCCGCGCCTAAGCGCCACCATGATCACGAGGGCGTGATCATGGGCAACTGATCGACCGCGGCCGCGTAAACCTCTCGACCCGCGGCCCGAGCTTCTGGGTCGTGCTCCCAACTGACGAGAGGATGACTATGCATCTGACCCGCCTGATGACCGCAACAGCCGCCGCCGCCTTGATCACGGGCGCGGCGCAGGCCCAGGACGCCATGACGCCTGCGCCGTCGACGCCATCGGAGGGCGTTCCCGCCGCCCAGGCCGGCGCCTCCGCCCGTGCAAGCACGCAGGTCGCTCCAGCCGGCGACATCGTCGAGACGGTTCAGGCCTCGGGGCAGTTCACCACCCTGGTCAAGGCGCTGGAGGCCACCAACCTGGTCGGGCTCCTGAAGGACAACAGCAATCTTACCGTCTTCGCCCCCACGGATGCGGCCTTCGCCGCCCTGCCGGCTGGCGAACTCGATCGGCTGATGGCCGAAGAGAACCGCGCCGAGTTGCAGAAGCTGCTGACATATCACGTGGTCAACGCCGTGCTCGACGGCTCCAAGATCGACGGGGCCAAGGGGCCGGTGCCGACCGTGGCCGGTGAAAACATCGAAGTCGACGGCAGCAGCGACCCCTGGATGGTCGGCCAGGCCCGCGTCACCCAGGGCGATGTCATGGCCGATAACGGCGTGGTCCATGTGGTCGACAAGGTCCTGATGCCTGGCGCGGTCCCGGCCGCCGCCGCCCCGCCGGCCGCTGACGCCGCCGCGGGCGCTGACGCTGCCTCCACCTACGAGCCCGCGCCGCCCGCTACCGAGGCCGCGCCGACGGGTATGGAGTCTGACACCTCCGCCACGGCGCCTGCCCAGGCGAGCGCCATGCAACCCATTCCGGACACACCGGAAAATCGCGCCGAATACGGCGAACCCCTCTCGAACGCCGGCCAGAACTCGGCGCCGCGAGGCAACTAGGCCTAAGGCCCTACAGGGCGGCGGGGGGGACCTGCGGGCTTCGTTGAAACGCAAAGGAATGCAACAATGAACCTCAAGATGATCCTCTCCGCCGCCTCGGCCGCGGCGCTTCTCACCGCCGGGGCCGCTCAGGCCCAGACGGCCTACGGAACCGCTCAGGGCGAGATGAACACCCAGGCGGGTCCGTCCGACCACAAGGATTCCAGCACGGGTCTGCCCTCTGTGGACTCCACCCGCCCCACCGGGGCTGAGGCCGGCAAGACGATGTCGGGCGACATGTCGGCCGGGGCCGAGATGAACTCCAGCATGTCGGGGGCTGTGAACCAGCCCGGCGCCATGGCCCGCGGGGACGCCTCGGCGGCCACGGAGGCCGGGACGATGGCCTCGGCCAGGACCGGCGCCTCGGCCAATGTGACCATGGTGACCAATGGGCCGGTCCCTGACACCGAAGAGAACCGCGCCAAGTACGGCGGGCCGCAGTCCCGGGCCGGCAAGATGACGGAGCCCACCGGCAACTGATCTTCGCCGCGCGCTTGATGCACAGGTCGGCGGGCCCTATGGTCCGCCGACTTTTTTTGCGCCTGCAAATCAGCCCAGATGTCCTCAGAAAAACCGCTCTCGTTTCAGGGCCTGATCCTGAAACTCCATGACTATTGGAGCCGCCAGGGTTGCGTGATCCTGCAGCCGCACGACGTGGAGGTGGGGGCGGGCACGCTTCACCCGGCTACGGTGCTGCGCGCGCTCGGTCCAAAGCCTTGGCGGGCGGCCTATGTGCAGCCCTCTCGCCGCCCGGCGGACGGCCGCTACGGGGAGAACCCCAACCGCCTGCAGCACTATTATCAGTATCAGGTGATCCTGAAGCCGAACCCGGACGACCTGCAGGATCTCTATCTGGGCAGCCTGGAGGCCATCGGCCTCGACACCCGCCTGCACGACATCCGGTTCGTCGAGGACGACTGGGAGAACCCCACTGTGGGCGCCTGGGGCCTGGGCTGGGAAGTCTGGTGCGATGGTATGGAGGTCACCCAGTACACCTACTTCCAGCAGGTGGGGGGCGTGGACGTCTGGCCGGTGGCCGGCGAGCTCACCTACGGGCTGGAGCGGCTGGCCATGTACCTGCAGGGCGTCGACCATTTCACCGACCTGGCCTTCAACGATCCGGACGGGCCCGCGCCCATGACCTATGGCGAGGTGTTCCTGGAGAACGAGCGCCAGCAGTCGACGGCCAATTTCGATGGTTACGACGTGGCCACCCTGAAGCGGCAGTTCGAGGACATGGAGACCCAGGTCCCGCGCCTGCTGGCGATGAAGGGGCCCCAGGGCCAGGCCATCGTCCTGCCGGCCTATGACCACGTGCTCAAGGCCAGCCACCTGTTCAACCTGATGGACGCCCGAGGCGCCATCGCGGTGGCCGAGCGCCAGAGCTATATCGGCCGCATCCGCGACCTGACCAAGATGTGCGCCGAGGCCTGGGTGGCCAATGAAGGGGGCAACGCATGAGGCCCGCCCTGTTGGCCGTCTGCGTCGGGTTCATGATGGCGCTCGCCGGCTGCGCCGAGGCGCGGCCGGAGAACGAAGAAATGGTCTTCGTCACCGAAGATGATCCGGCGGTCGTAGCTGCGATGACGCAGGCGCGGGAAACGCTGCCGATCTTCTGGCGCCTCCATGAGGCTCCTCCCCCCGGCTACAGCGAGTTCGCCGTGAAAGTCGGTCTTCCTACGGTGTCGCGGGACGGTGAGGAGCATATCTGGATTTTCGACGTGGTGCGTGAGCCGGACGGCGGCCGCGGAAGGCTTGCTAACCCACCCGATGATCTCGGAGATCTCCAGCACGGCTCGCTGGTCACCTTTAAAGACGAACAAGTCAGCGATTGGCAGTATGAAAAGGGTGGCAAGCTCTACGGCCATTTCACCACGCGAGCGCTGATGGACCAGTGGAACGAGGTTCAGCGCGCCGAAGGTCGAGAGCGTCTTTCGCCCGAGCCGCTTGAGGCCGGAGTTCAGTAATGCCTCAGTTGCTTCTCGAGCTCTTCTCCGAAGAGATTCCGGCCCGCATGCAGGCCCACGCCGCCCGCGATCTGGAGCGCATGGCCCGTGAGCGTCTGGCCGAGCAGGGCTTCCTGCCTGAAGCCATGACCGCCTTCGCCGGTCCGCGCCGCCTGACTCTGGTGATCGAGGGTCTGCCCGAGGCCCAGGCCGACCGCACCGAAGAGCGCAAAGGCCCGCGCGTCGGGTCGCCGGAAAAGGCGATGGAAGGCTTCCTCCGCTCTACCGGCCTGACCATGGACCAACTGGTCGAGCAGAACGGCGTCTGGTTCGCGAAGATCGAACGCAAGGGCCGTCCGACGCCCGAGATCATCGCCGAGATGGTCGAGGCCATCGTGCGCAGTTTCCCCTGGCCCAAGTCCATGACCTGGGGGCGGGGGACCCTGCGCTGGGTCCGGCCGCTGAAGCGTATCGTCTGCGTGTTCGACGGCGTGGTCGTGCCTTTCGTCATCGACGGGATCGCCAGCGGCGAGACCAGCGAGGGCCACCGCTTCATGGGCGACGCCAAGCCGTTCCGCGCCCGCAATTTCGACGAGTATCAGGCCGGACTCTCGGCCCATTTCGTCGTGCTGGATCCCGAGGAGCGCAAGGCCGCGATCCTTGATGGCGCCCGCACCCTCTGCTTCGCCCGCAATCTGGAGCTGGTGGAGGACGAGGGGTTGCTGGCCGAGGTCGCCGGCCTGGCCGAATGGCCGACGCCTGTCCTGGGAGACATGGACCCCGACTTCCTTGACCTGCCGCCCGAAGTGATCCGCACCTCCATGCGGACGCACCAGAAGTACTTCGCCGTGCGCGATCCGGCGACCGGGGGCCTGGCGCCCCACTTCATCACCGTGGCCAACATCCAGGCCGCCGACGGCGGCGCAGCCATTGCGGCCGGCAACGCCAAGGTGCTGTCGGCCCGTCTGGCCGATGCTCGCTTCTTCTGGGACGAGGACCGCAAGCTCACCCTGGAAGACCGGCTGGAGAAGCTGAAAGGGGTCACCTTCCATGCCAGGCTCGGCACGATGTTCGAGCGGGTGGAGCGGATCACGCAACTGGCGCGCCGTCTCGCGCCCCTGGTCGGCGCCGACGCCGAAGCCGCCGCCAAGGCCGCCCGGCTGGCCAAGGCCGACCTGGTGACCGGCATGGTCGGCGAGTTCCCGGAGCTTCAGGGCCTGATGGGCGGCTACTATGCCCGCGCCGAAGGCCTCGATCCCGGGATCGCCGACGCCATCCGCGATCACTACCGGCCGCAGGGGCCGGGCGACGCAGTCCCGGCCAGCCCGCTTGGCCAGGTGCTGGCCCTGGCCGACAAGCTCGACAGCCTGATCGGCTTCTTCAGCATCGACGAAAAGCCCACCGGCTCCAAGGATCCCTACGCTCTGCGCCGCGCGGCGCTGGGCATCATCCGTATCGTGCTGGAAGGGGGCTTACGCCTGCCGATCCGCGACATTGCGGGCGATGACCTGGTCATCTTTTTCGCAGACCGGCTGAAGGTGCTCCTGAGAGAGCAGGGGCGTCGCCACGATCTGGTGGATGCGGTGTTCGCCCTGGGCGACGACGATCTGGTGCGTATCGTGGCCCGGGTGGATGCGCTGGACGGCTTCCTGACCACCGAGGACGGCGCCAACCTGCTGGCCGGCTATAAGCGCGCGACCAACATCCTCCGGGCCGAGGAGAAGAAGGGCGCGCTGCCAGACGGCCCGGCGGTCGCCATGGACGGCGCGCCAGCGGCCGAACTCGCCCTGGTGCAGGCCCTGGCCGGCGTCGAGCCTTCTGTCGCGCAGGCCCTGAGCGCCGAGGACTTCGTGGCCGCCATGCAGGCGCTCGCCGGTCTGCGCGGGCCTGTGGACGCCTTTTTCGAGCAGGTTCTGGTGAATGCTGAAGACCCCGCGGAACGGGACAACCGTCTGCGGCTTCTGAGCCAGGTTCGCGACGCCATGGGGCGCGTGGCGGATTTCAGCCAAGTGACGGGATGAGTGGGACGATGACGAGCCTGACCAAGACGCGCTGGGTCTACGCCTTTGGCGGCGGGGCCGCCGATGGCGACGCCTCGATGAAGAACCTGCTGGGGGGCAAGGGCGCCAATCTGGCCGAGATGTCGTCCCTGGGTCTGCCGGTGCCCCCGGGCTTCACCATCACCACCGAGTGCTGCACCCACTACTACGCCAACGAGCAGCGCTATCCCGATGACATGAAGGCCCAGGTGGAGCAGGGGCTGGCCCGGGTCGAGGAACTGACCGGCAAGCGCTTCGGCGACGCGGTAAACCCGCTGCTCGTCTCGGTGCGCTCGGGCGCGCGGGCTTCTATGCCCGGCATGATGGACACGGTCCTGAACCTCGGCCTCAACGACCAGACGGTGGAGGGCCTGGCCAAGCTGTCGGGAGACCGCCGGTTCGCCTTCGATTCCTACCGCCGCTTTATCCAGATGTACTCCAACGTGGTCCTCGACCTGGATCACCACATGTTTGAGGAAATCCTCGACGAGCATAAGGAGCGCCTCGACGTCACCGTCGACACCGCCCTGACCGCCGAGGACTGGGAAAAGGTCGTCGCCGACTACAAGAAGGCGGTCGCCGCCGAGCTGGGTTCGGACTTCCCGCAGGACCCGCAGGCCCAGCTCTGGGGCGCGGTGGGCGCGGTGTTCGCCAGCTGGATGAACGACCGGGCCAAGTTCTATCGCCGCATGCACGACATCCCCGAGAGCTGGGGCACGGCGGTGAACGTCCAGTCGATGGTGTTCGGCAATATGGGCGAGACCTCGGCCACCGGCGTCGCCTTCACCCGCAACCCGTCCACCGGCGAGGCGCGCCTCTATGGCGAGTTCCTGATCAACGCCCAGGGCGAGGACGTGGTGGCTGGCATCCGCACGCCCCAGGCCCTGACCAAGATCGCCCGCGAGGAGATGGGCGACAAGTCGCCCTCCATGGAGGAGGCCCTTCCGGAGGTCTTCGCTCAGTTCAAGGACGTGGTCGGCCGCCTGGAAACCCACTACCGCGACATGCAGGACATCGAGTTTACGGTCGAGCAGGGCCGGCTCTACATGCTGCAGACCCGCAACGGCAAGCGGACCGCCAAGGCGGCCCTGAAGATCGCCGTGGATCTGGCCGCCCAGGGCGTGCTGACCCATGAAGAAGCGATCATGCGGGTTGAGCCCGCCTCGCTGGACCAGCTGCTGCATCCGACCATCGACCCGTCCAGCGAGCGCGACGTGATCGCCCAGGGCCTGCCGGCCTCGCCCGGCGCCGCCACCGGCAAGATCGTCTTCGACGCCGACGAGGCCGAGCGCCTGGCCGCGATCCATGAGTCGGTGATCCTGGTCCGCGACGAGACCAGCCCCGAAGACATCCACGGCATGCATGCGGCCAAGGCGATCCTGACCGCCCGCGGCGGCATGACCAGCCACGCCGCCGTGGTCGCCCGCGGCATGGGCCGGCCTTGCGTCTCCGGCGCTGGCGAGGTGCAGATCCATCCCAAGGCCGGTGAGTTCCGCGTCCGCGGCCGCATCTTCAAGGCCGGCGACATCATCACGGTCGACGGCTCCACCGGCGAGGTCCTGGCCGGCGCGGTCAAGATGATCGAGCCCGAACTGACCGGCGACTTCGCCACCCTGATGGTCTGGGCCGACGGTCTGCGTCGCCTGAAGGTGCGCGCCAACGCCGAGACGCCGCTGGACGCGCGCACCGCCCGCCAGTTCGGCGCCGAGGGCATCGGTCTCTGCCGCACGGAGCACATGTTCTTCGAGGAAGATCGCATCGCCGCCGTGCGCGAGATGATCCTGGCCGACGACGAAAAGGGCCGCCGTACGGCCCTGGCCAAGATCCTGCCCATGCAGCGCGCCGACTTTGTCGAGCTCTTCACCATCATGGAGGGCCTGCCGGTCACCATCCGGCTGCTCGACCCGCCGCTGCACGAGTTCCTGCCCCATACCGAGGAGGACCTGAAGGCCCTGGCCCAGTCATCGGGCCTCGAGCTGTCGGTCCTGGAACGCCGGGTCAAGGAGCTGCACGAGACCAACCCGATGCTCGGCCATCGCGGTTGCCGCCTGGGCGTCTCCTATCCGGAAATCTACGAGATGCAGGTCCGCGCCATCTTCGAGGCCGCCTGCGAGATCGCCGAGAGCGGCAAGACCCCGCCGTGCCCGGAGATCATGCATCCCCTGGTGGCCAAGGGCGAGGAGATGAAGTTCCTGCGCCTGCTCACTGACCGGGTGGCCAAGCAGGTGCTGGCCGAGCGCAAGCTCGACTTCCCCTATCTGGTGGGCACCATGGTCGAGCTGCCTCGGGCGGCGATCCGGGCCGCCGACCTGGCGGAGAACGCCGAGTTCTTCTCCTTCGGCACCAACGACCTGACCCAGACGACCTTCGGCATCAGCCGGGACGACTCGGGCCGCTTCCTGGCCGCCTATATGGACAAGGGCATCTTCGAAAAGGACCCCTTCGTCAGCCTCGACCAGGAAGGCGTCGGCGACCTGATCCGCATCGCCACCGAGCGGGGCCGCGCCCAGCGGCCGGAGATCAAGCTCGGCATCTGCGGCGAACACGGCGGCGATCCGGCCTCCATCGACTTCTGCGAACGGGTCGGCCTCGACTATGTGAGCTGCTCGCCCTACCGGGTGCCAATCGCCCGGCTCGCTGCGGCCCAGTCGGCCATCGGCGAACGCGAGAAGGACCGCTAGAACGACAAAGGCCCCGCCGGATCAGCCGGCGGGGCCTTTTCTCTTCATAGTCGGCGGTTGGCCTCAGCGCTTGCGGACGAAGACCGTCCCGGCCGAATAGCCGGCGCCGAACGAGCAGATCAGGCCCATCTCGCCGGTGTCGAACCCGTCATTGGCCTTGTGGAAGGCGATGATCGAGCCGGCCGACGAGGTGTTGGCGTACTCGTCCAGGATGATGACGTTCTCCTGCGGTGTCGGATCGCGGCCCAGCACCTTGCGGCCGATCATGTCATTCATGTTGATATTGGCCTGGTGCAGCCACAGGCGCTTGAGCGCCGTGGGATCGAGGTCAAGGTCCCGGGCGTGGTCGACGATCATTTCCGAGACCATCGGCACCACCTCGCGGAACACCTTGCGGCCCTCCTGGACGAACAGCTTGTCTCGGTCCTGCGCGCCCTCGGGCGCAGCGCGGTTCAGGAAGCCGAAGTTGTTGCGGATATTGTTGGAAAAGACCGTTTTCAGCCGCGTGCCGACGATGTCCCAGCCCTGGCCGGGCTTAGCGTCCTCCTCGGCTTCCACGATCACCGCGGTGGCCACGTCGCCGAAGATGAAATGGCTGTCGCGGTCACAGAAGTTCAGGTGGCCCGAGGTGATCTCGGGATTGACCATCAGCACAGCCTTGGCCGAGCCCGTGGCGATGTAGTCGGCGGCGGTCTTGATGCCGAAGGTGGCTGAGGAGCAGGCGACGTTCATGTCGAAGGCGAAGCCGTCTATGCCGAGCGCCTGCTGCACCTCGATGGCCATGGCCGGATAGGCCCGCTGCATGTTGGAGGCCGCGCAGATCACCGCGCCGATTTCGCTGACCGGCTTGCCCCAGGTCTCCAGGGCCTGACGGGCCGCAGCCACGGCGATCTCGGCCAGGATGGAAATCTCTTCGTTAGGCCGCTCGGCGATGACCGGGCGCATGACGTCGGGATCGATCAGGCCCGACTTGTCCATCACGTAGCGGGACTTGATGCCCGAAGCCTTCTCGATGAAGGCCTCTGACGAGGGCGTCAGCGCCGCGATCTCACCGGCGGCTATGGCCTCGGCGTTGCGGGCGTTGAAGCGCTCCACATAGGCGTTGAAGGTCTCCACCAGCTCAGCGTTGGTGAGCGTGTTGGACGGGGTGTAGAGCCCCGTGGCGGCGATGACGGCGTTACGCAAGATCGCTTCTCCGAAGACAGCCTCTTCCGGGCTTGGCCGGTTAGATACCACGGCCTGGGCGAAAAGCGGGCAGGGGGCGATGTGGCTCTTTCGTCACACCCTGTGGCTGCCCTGCAAAGGTCCGCAGACGGACAGGAATCCGCCCCGATTGGCGACGATGAAGACGCCGCTCGGGGGAGCGTGTCCCCAAGTTCGGAGTATCTCGTATGAAGTCTCTCATTACCGCCGCCGCCACTGTCGCCGTGCTGGCCGCCGCCCCTGTCGCCGTGCAGGCCCAGTCGATGTCGGCCCCGGAAATCTACGGCTCGGTGGGCTACGCCCATGCCGACGCCGACGATTTCGACCTGGGCGCCATCCAGGGCCGCCTGGGCGCCAAGCTGACCCCTTATCTTGGCGTCGAGGGCGAGCTGGCCTTCGGCGTGAAGGACGACACCTATCGCCCGCCGGTGAGCATCGGCGGTTCGCCCATCGACGTGGAGCTGAACCACAGCGCCGCCATCTATGGCGTGGGTTTCCTGCCGATCAACCCGCAGGCCGACCTGTTCGCCCGCGTGGGCTATGGCACCACCGAGATCGAAGCCTCGGCCGCCGGCATCAGCAGCAAGGCTGATGGCGAAAGCTGGAACTTCGGCGTCGGCGGCCGCTACTTCCTGGACGGCCAGAACGGCTTCCGCGCCGACTATACCCGCCAGGAATTCCAGGATGACGGCGGTTCGGCCGACGTCTGGGCCGTGGGCTACGTTCGGAAGTTCTAAGCCTTTCCGATCCAGGATCTGGGTCTGAAGCGACGGCGCGTCCCACCCCGGGGCGCGCCGTTTTGCTTGACCGCACCGAATTCGGAGCCGACCGTGGCGCTTCCGGGGAGGACCAGCGCAGTGGACAAGGCGTTCCTGATACAGTTCAGCAGCTCGTTGGCCGCCGTGGGCGTGCTGGTGAGCTTGTCGGCCTGGGCCCGCATCGGTCGCCCCGCTCGAACCCTGGATGAGGCGCGCGCCCGGGAGCTGTTTTTCGAAGATTTCCCGGACCGCCGGATTGACCGTCTCTGGATCACCCGGGACAGCAAGGGCGCCCTGGCGCGGTCGGGCGAATGCGCCCTGGTGCTGATGGCGCTCGGGGACGGGTTTGCGGTGCGCAGGCTGTCTTGGTGTCAGGCCAGTTCGGCCATGTTCAAGGGCGGCGTGCTCTCGATCCATCTGGGCGACGTGGCTGCGCCCCGGGCCCTGCTGGCCTTCGACAACTGGCCGCCGGCCGACCTCGCCGCATGAGTCCGGACTTCGACCCGGTCGCCCTGGCGGTGCCGTTCTTCGTCCTGGCCATCGTCCTGGAGATCATTCTGGGCCGCCTGGGCCGGGCCAAGGCCAACTACGAACCGCGGGACACCTTCACCTCCCTGGCCATGGGCCTGGGCAGCACCACGGCGGGCCTGCTGACCGGCGGCGCGGTCTTTGCGGCCAGCCTGTGGGTTTACGAGCATCGCCTGTTCGAGATCCCGATGACGGCGATCTGGGCCTGGGTCGCGCTCTTCCTGCTGGAGGACATGACCTATTACTGGTTCCACCGCCTGGCGCATGAGCGGCGGTTCTGGTGGGCGAGCCACGTCAATCACCACACATCTCAGCACTACAACCTGTCGACGGCCCTGAGGCAGACCTGGACCGGCGGGGTGGCCGGGACCTGGCTCTTGTGGCTGCCCCTGTCCCTGATCGGTTTTCCGCCGGCCATGGTGGCGATCCAGAAGGGGATCAGCCTCGTCTATCAGTTCTGGATCCACACCGAGGCCATCGGGAGGATGCCCCGCTGGTTCGAGGCGGTGTTCAACACGCCGTCCCATCACCGGGTCCATCACGCCCGCAATCCCCGGTATCTCGACCGCAACTATGCTGGCGTGCTGATCATTTGGGATCGCCTGTTCGGCACCTTCCAGCCGGAGTTGGCCGAAGAACCCTGTCGCTATGGGGTGGTGAAGAACCTCGGCACTTTCAATCTGTTGCGGGTCGCCTTTCACGAATGGATGGCCATCGGACAGGACCTGCTGACGGCGCGGTCCTTGCGCGAGGCGGCCGGCTACCTGTTCGGGCCGCCCGGCTGGAGCCTCGACGGCAGCCGCGAGACCTCTCATCAGATCCGGGCGCGCTGGGCGGCGACCCAGCCTGAAATGCTCAGTCGCGAAGCAGCGGAAGCGACAGGCCCGACACGGGCCGCGCGCTCAGAATCTCTCGTCTGAATCGAAAGAGTTCAGCCGGCCGGCCGCCGGTGTCGGCGTCGATTCGCCCCAGCCCCTCGACCAGCCCGCTGCGCTCGAGCACGCGGCGGAAGTTCTGCTTGTGCAGCGGCGCGCCGGCGATGGCCTCTACAGCCCGCTGCAAGGCCGAAAGGGTGAAGGCCTCGGGCATCAGCTCGAACACCACGGGGCGGTACTTGATCTTGCCCCGCAGACGGCTGAGCGCCGTGGCCAGGATTCGCCGGTGGTCGGAGATCATCGGCGCCCCCAAGGCCGCGGCCAGGGCCTCTGACCGCTCGCCGCCGGCCTCGCCACGGTCCCGGGCGGCCTCAGGCGCCAGGCCCGCGCCATAGAGCAGTTCGTAGCGCTCCAGCACCCGTTCCTCGTTCCAAGGGGCGCCGTCCAGGGCGAAGGCCAGGCGCGCCCTGGCGAGGCGGGTGGCGCAAAGCGCAGCGGGGGCGCGGTCGGCCCAACGCCGCAGAGCATCCTCGATCGGCTCCAGGGCGGCCGGTCGGCCCTGGCGCCAGTCCTCCCAGGGAAAGAATCGCGACCAGGGCGCCCATGCGGTGTCGGGAGCCTCGGTGTCCACAGCGGCCGGAGTCAGGGCCAAATAGCCGACCGATATGACCCGGCTCACCGCCGCCCCATTCGAGGCGTCCCCGCCGCCCATGTCGGCCAGCGGCGCGTCGCGGCCGCGGTCGCCGAAGGTGTAGAGCTGCTCCACATAGCCGAGATCAAACCGCGTCTGGGCCGTCACGAAGGCCCGCAGCGCCAGTTCGAACGTGCGGTGGGCGTCCGGATCGAATGGGCCGAAGGGCAGGCCGGCGAGCTCGGATGTGACCCCGTTATCTTCTCCTCGAGGCTTTACGGTCAGCACCAGGGCCTCGCCGTCGCGCACCGCGACGACCACGGCCGACAGGCCGATGACGACCGGAGGATGGGCCTGGCCCTGCGCCATCAGTGCCGGGCGGCGAAGTCGAAGGGCGAGCCGAGGTTCACAAACCCGTTGCCGCCGATGGCCTCGATGGCGTCCACCATGCGGCCCTGGCGGCCCAGCATGTCATCGGCCAGGGCGACGATCCGCCGATTGGGATAGGCGTGGGGGGCGAGGCTGCGCAGGGTCCAGGCGATGGCGGCTTCGTCGACCTCCGGGCTGCGGGCGCAGGCCAGGGTGAAGGCGCTGGCGGTCGAGCGGCTGATGCCGGCCCAGCAGTGGATGACCATCGGGTCGCGTTCGTCCCAGGCCTCTGCGAAGGTCAGCAGGCGGCCCACCAGGGTTTCATCCGGCGCCGTCAGGCCTTCTGCCGGCTGGGCGATGTCGTTGACCCCCAGCTTCAGGTGGCGATCTGGCGCTATCCCGTCAGGCGTCTCGATCATGGTGGTGGGGTCGAGCAGGGTCACCATGTGGGAGGGCCTGCGCGCGGCGATCACCGAGGGCAGGTCGGCCAGGCCGCAGACGATGATCGTCATGTCTGGCTACTCCGTATCGAAAGCGGCGTCGGCCGGGGCGAATCCCGCAGCCTCCGACAGCACATGATAGCGCTGAATGTAGCGCGCCTGGGCCAGCGATGCCGACAAAGGGTCGATAACAAGGTCGTAGCCCTCGGGCGGGGCCCCGAAAAACTCCAAGGCCTCATGCGCCGCAAAGCCCGCCAGCTGCGTCGCTTCGTAGTAGGCGCAGGCGTGATCAGCCCGTTTGATCAGGGTCTTCACGGCGGCCGGCGACTTTGCCGGCAGGCCGAACCGCACATGGATGGCGGTCTCCAGCCGCTCCTCGAAGACCTTGTAGTCCAGGCCCAGGGCCTGCTTGAACGGCGAGATCATGTCGCCGATCACATATTCGGCGGCGTCATGCAGCAGGGCGGCCAGGCGCCAGCGCGGTTCGATATCCGGCTGGATGTGCGCCACGATCTCCTCCACCACGATGGAGTGCTGGGCCACAGAGAAGGCGTGATCGCCCACCGTCTGACCATTCCAGCGCGCCACGCGGGCCAGACCATGGGCGATGTCCTCGATCTCGATGTCCATGGGGGAGGGATCGAGCAGGTCCAGTCGCCGGCCTGACAGCATGCGTTGCCAGGCGCGAGGTTCGCGCACATTGCGACGCAGCCCTTTCTTCATCGCGGCGTTCCTTTCAGAGTCCTATGGTCGCGCTCCACCGGCGCAGGATTGGCAAAGATCAATGCACGCATCGATCATGGGGCGCATCATCCTGGCCACAGGAAAGGGAAGCAAATGACGTGGGCGAGAATCATGGCGCCGCTGTCCGGCGGCGAAGGCGATCGGGTTGTTCTGGAGGCGGGCGCGCTTGTCGCTGGAGCGTTCGACGCGGAACTGGCCGGGGTCTACACCCCAGCCGACGTAGCTGACGTCATGCCCTGGATGGGCGAAGGCTTCATGGGCGGGGTTCAGGCCACCGCGCTTGAATCCTTGAAGGAGGCCGCCGCCGTCGGCGAGAAGAAGGCCCGCGAAGCCATGGCCGCGGTCTCCTACGGCTCCAAGAGCTTCATGGCGCTGGAGACGCCCGTCTGGGCGAATCTGTCGGCGGAAAGCCGCCTTTCGGATGTAGTGGTCTTTTCCGATGAGCCTGGCCGTGGCCGCGGCCCTCTGGCGGAGGCCTTCCAGGAGGTGCTCGCCGACGAGCAGCGGCCGGTGCTGATCGCCCGCCCGGGTCTCAAGGTCGGCGGCACGGTCGCCGTGGCCTGGGACGGGGGCAAGGAAGCCTCCCGCGCCGCCCGTCAGGCGACGCCTCTGCTGCAGAAGGCCTCCAAGGTCGTCATCCTCACCGCCCCACGGGCCACCACCCGGGCGCTGGATCCAGGTCGTCTTCAGGCCTATCTGGCCGCGCGCGGCGTCAAGGCCGAGTGCGAGGTGCTGCCGGATTCCGGGGAGGCCGCGCCCATGCTGCTTTATGCGGCGCAGAAGGCCGGCGCCGAAATCCTCGTGGCCGGCGCCTTCGGTCATCCGCGCCTGCAGGAGTTCATCTTCGGCGGCACCACCCGTTCGTTACTGGCGGCAGATTCGCCGTCCCTGTTCCTGTCCCACTAGTTCGAGGTCTTCCATGACCCTATCGCGTATCGTCATGCGGCTCGCCCGTAACCCCGGCACGGAGTTCGCCGGCGGGGACGACCATCGGGGCTATGCCCTGACCGCCCCACTCACCGCCGACGGCTACATCGACGACGAGGCCTACGCCAAGTCGAAGGCGGAGTGCGTTGTCCGCCGCTTCGCGCCCGACGAAGACGCCGTGGACGGTCGTCTGGCCAAGCGCCGGGACCACTGGTTCTTCGACTATGACAGCGACGACACCGAGGATGACGAGCCGGTCCACCGCCTGGGCGAGCATCGCTTTGCGGTGGGCGAATACGTGACGGTCACCGACGAAGACGGTCGCCCGCTGACCTACAAGGTCATGGAGGTCCAACCGGCCTGATCCGAGGCGGCGGGGCGGGCCCTCGGGCCTAGACCCCGCCGTTCTCGCGTACCAGTTTCCGGACATCGTCGAGGCTTTCGTCATCGGCGTCGGCGGTGGCCGACGTCACAATGGCGACGGTCAAGGGACCGGTTTTCGGCCCGGCGGCCTCAAGGCCGACATAGGCGGCCCCCTCGGCGTGTGGTCGACCCGCCAGGATATAGGTCGCCCGGACACCGCGTTTTTCGCGGGACAGGGCTTCACCCTTCAGCCGAACCTCCCGATAGATCTTGATGGTCGCCCCGTCGTCCGACGCGTTGATCGAGACGGGTCCGATCTTGACATTGGCCATCTCGTCCTGGGCGTCGATCTTCAGGCCGGGCAGGTCAATGCTGACGGAGTCGTCCTGCGCCTGGATGCGGTGGCCGCCGACATCCACCTCCACCGGGCCCGGGCGAGCGTCCGCCGGGTTCGAAGCATCGCCCCCGGCGTCGGTGCGCGCCTGGGCGATGGCCTGCGCCGCCAAGGCCGCGCTTTCTTCGGCCTCGGCGCCCGTGGTGCTCGGGGTGATCTCGGCCAGGGCCAGGGCCGGGGGCAGGGCGTCGGCGAGCTCGGTCTCCAGCATGGCCAGGGTCGCGCGGGCGTCGCCGACCACGTCCACGAGGCGAAGCTCGACCTCGGCCCCGTCGGCCATGCGATAGCGGCAGGACCGTCCGTCCTGTGCGGCTTCGATGCGGTCGAGGGAGCCTGATTGTTCCGGGCAGTCCAGGCGCCCGGTCGTGGCCGCCGACATCGGGCGCTGGGCGCAGGCCGGCAGGGCCAGGATCAGGCCTATCGCCGCGACGGTCAGGGTGGAATTCATGTTCAGAGGCTCCCGTGCACCTTCGCCGTGACGGTGTACGGGCGCGTCTGCACCGTCGAGTGAATTCGCCGTAAGCCCCGAAGCGCGACGCTTCGGGGCCGAGGCGACCTACTGGCCGGGGCGCGAGCCGCCGGCGCCTTCGCGCCGGGCCAGGAAGGCCAGGCGTTCAAACAGGTGGACGTCCTGCTCGTTCTTCAGCAGGGCGCCGTGCAGCGGCGGGATCAGCTTGGTGGGATCGCGTTCCTTCAGCGACTCCGCGTCGATGTCTTCCACCATCAGCAGCTTGAGCCAGTCGAGAAGTTCGGAGGTCGAGGGCTTCTTCTTCAGGCCCGGAACCTTGCGCATGTCGTAGAAGATGCGCAGGGCCTCGGCGACCAGCTTCTGCTTGATCCCGGGATAGTGGACCTCGACGATCTGGTTCATCGTCTCGGCGTCGGGGAAGCGGATGTAGTGGAAGAAGCAGCGGCGCAGGAAGGCGTCCGGCAGTTCCTTCTCGTTGTTCGAGGTGATGATGACGATCGGCCGGATGGCCGCCTTGATCGTCTCGTTGGTTTCGTAGACGTAGAATTCCATCCGATCGAGCTCCTGCAGGAGGTCGTTGGGGAATTCGATGTCGGCCTTGTCGATTTCGTCGATCAGCAAGACGGGGCGCTTGGGGGCGTCGAAGGCCTCCCAGAGCTTGCCCTTCTTGATGTAGTTCTTGACGTCCTTGACCCGCTCATCGCCCAACTGGCTGTCGCGCAGACGGGTCACGGCGTCATATTCGTAGAGGCCCTGGTGAGCCTTGGTCGTCGACTTGACGTGCCAGGTGATCAGTTCGGCGTCGAGCGCCTTGGCGATCTCGTAGGCCAGCACGGTCTTGCCGGTGCCGGGTTCGCCCTTGATCAGCAGGGGACGTTCCAGCGCGACGGCCGCGTTGACGGCGACCTTCAGATCCTCGGTGGCGACGTAATCGTCTGTGCCTTCGAAACGCTCGGCCATATGAGCTCCCAATATGTGCGGGTTCAATGACGCCCGCATTCGAACAAATGTTTCAACTGACGCCAACCTAAAGGGCGGCGCGGGACATTCAAGCGGCTTGAGCGCCTGCGGCGGCTTCTGCGGGGCTGACGCGGCCTGCTGCCCGCGTCAGGGCTTGGGCGCCCGCCGCAACTGCGGCCCGCCCGGCTCGGCCAGGGCCTGCGCCATCTGGCTCAGCATCGGGGACCAGTCGCCGAGGGCCGACGCGGTGAAGACCCGCATCTGCGGGTACCAGGGATAGTGGTCGCTCCCCAGGCGCGGCCAGGCGCCGGGCGCGGATGTGACCCAGGCGCTGGCCCCGCAGGCCCCGGCCAGGTTCACCGTGGCGTTGGGAAAACCGATCACCAGGTCGAGCGCGCAGGTGAGGGCGGCGATGTCATCCAGATCCTGCTTCAGGTCGATCCCCGGGGGAGTCCAGATGTCGACGCCCATCTCCTGCCGGGCCTGTTCCAGCTCGGCGGCGCAATCGCCGTACTGCAGATTGATGAAGGTCACGCCGGGGGTGGCGAGCACCTCCCGCCAGGCATCAAAGCCCGAGAAAAAGCGCCGGCGCGCGCTGTTCATCAAGGCGCTCTTCCACAGGAGGCCCACCTTGAGACCCGCTGGGGCCGCCTCGAGCACCTTGCGCCAGTGAGCGACGCGGTCGGATGCAGGCTTCAGATAGCCGGGCTGGGCTGGGAACGAGTCGACCGAGGGCCGGAACCTGCGGAGCAGCGACGCTATGGGCGCCCAGAGCTCGGGCGCCGCGGCCTCCTCCAGGAAGGGCGCCACACGCACGGAGCGTCCGGCCACGCTGTAGGTCGCGTGGGCGCCGACCTCAACTTGCGGGAAGCTGCGCTGGAACAGGGGCACGAGCCTCTTCTCGACCGCGAGGACCAGCCGGCCCTGGGGACCTAGAGCCGTGATCAGGTCAGGGATCAGATTGGCGAACATCACCTCGTCCCCCAGGCCCTGCTCGCCGAACACCAGCAGGCTGCGCCCGACCAGATCGGTCTCCAGGGTCCAGGGCCCGCCCGGCGCCTGGTACTGCGTGCAGTCAGCGAACAACGGATGTCGACGGGCCTCGTACTCCTCCCAGCCTTCCACCGTGCGACCAAGCTCCAGCAGGGCGGTGGAACGGGACAGGCGCATCATCTGGCGCTCATCCTCCGCGGTGACGCCCGACAGGGCGATGTCGCAGTCGACTAAAGCACCGGCGGGGTCGCCGAGGGACAGGCGAATATTGCCGCGATTGTACTGCGCCTTGGGGAAGCTGGGCTGCAGTCGCAGGGCTTCGTCGAAAAACAGCTGCGCCGTGGCCAGTTCGCCCTGTTCGGTCACGATGGTGCCCATGGTGTTCCAGGGCATGGCCATGTCCGGATGCGCCTCGATGGCCGGCCGCAGCACCTCGATGGCCTCCTCGGCGCGATCCTGGTCGCGGATGGCGCAGGCGAGGTTGTTGGCGCCCTCAGGATGGTTGGGCTTGGCGGCGAGAAAGTGACGAAACAGCTTCTCGGCCTCGGCCTTCATTCCCATCCGGAAAGCCAGGCGGCCCAGATCGTTGGCGACCTCGGCCTGATTGGGCAGCAGGGCCAGGGCTGACTGGTAGCAGGTGATCGAGTTGACGAAGTCGCCGGCGCGCTCCCGGGCGATGGCCAGCAGGTACCAGGCGAAGCCGTTGCGCTCGTCATGTTCCAGGGCCTGGATGGCGAGCTTGCCGCCGGCGTCGTGATCTTCGGCCTCCAGGGCTGCGACCGCCCGGCGCAGGATTGGTTCGATGGAAAGGGCCTTGAGCTCGGTGATCGCTGCATTGAGCCGGCGCAGGGCGTCCTTGGACCCAGAGGCCCCCATGGAGTCTGCGGCCATGGCTGCGTTGACCGGACCGTGCTGTGCGGCCGACAGAGCAATAGACGAAGTGTCGCTGGTGCGGCCCGGACGACTCATCACCGCCTCCATTTCTTGCGTGATTGGGGTCATGCTTCAGGCCAGTATGGTTACGCCTTGCTTAAACGCGGCCTTGCGCCGCAGGGCTGGCAAGAGGTCATTAACGGTCGCCGCATAGCTTGGGCCTATCCAGACAGCTCCGGATTCGGGGCTGGCCCTGGGTCTAACGCGTTGGGCGCATCTTTCGGGGGTCGAGCATTTGCCGCTCAAGCTGTCGCTGAAACCAGGCGAGAAGTTCGTTCTGAACGGCGCTGTCGTTCAAAACGGCGATCGTCGGGGAACCCTGGTGCTCCAGAACAAGGCCTCCGTGCTGCGTGAAAAGGACATCATGCAGCAGGACGAGGTGACGACGCCGGCGCGGCGCGTCTACTTCCCAGTCATGATGATGTACCTCGATGAGGCAGGGGCCGACCGCTACTACGATGAATTCGTGCGACGGCTGTCGGAATTCATGGGCGCCGTGCGCAATCCCGGAATTCTGGCCGAGTGCATATCCATCTCCAAGCACACCATGACGCGCGAGTACTACAAGGCGCTCATGCTGTGCCGGAAGCTTATCGATTACGAAGACGAGGTGCTGGGTAATGTCCCTTCGAGCCTACCAACAGGCGGCGCAGAGAGCTGAGTCGCCGCGCGAGGCGGAGTACCGTCTCTTTGCGCAGGTGACCCGGGCTTTGATCGAGGCGTCCAAGGCCGATCCGTACGCCTTCGGCGTCCGCGCCGATGCGCTGGACTGGAACCGTCGCCTATGGATGGCGTTGGGCGAAGACTGCGCCCATGCCGACAACAAGCTGCCTGAGGCCCTGCGCGCCCAGATCATTTCCCTGAGCATCTGGGTCCAGAAGCACACCAGCCTGGTTATCCGCCGGGAAGACGACTTCGAGGCCCTGATCGATATCAACCGGATCATCATGCAGGGGCTCTCGCCCTCGGCGGCCGAGGCCGCCTGAGGCGGCGGGGCCGACTAAGGTTCAAATCGAGTTTTTGAAGGGCCCGGCGTTCGCTGGGCCCTTTTCTTATGCCCCCAGCGCAACTTGCCGGCCCGGCAGATTTGACTCGGCTAAATCTGCCGCCGGGGGGCGAAACCTCCCCGCGCCCCTCCGCCGCATGGTTTTCGATTGCTGAAATAATGCAGTGAATCAGGGGTTTACCGAAGCGGCGTTGGCGGGCTCGTTCTGGCGCGCCGCTTGCGATGGTTCCTGCGAGCCAAGAACGGCTCACTGGCGAAAAATCGCCGGATACCCGACCAGAATGGAAGGACAAGGCCATGCCGATGAATTCGGTCAACACCAATGTCGGCGCCATGGTGGCGCTGCAAAACCTCAACAAGACCAATACGGATCTCAGCACCACCCAGAGCCGCATCAACACCGGTCTGAAAGTCGCCAGCGCGAAGGACAACGGCGCGATCTGGGCTATCGCCCAGAACCAGCGTTCCGACTCCGGCGCCCTGAACGCCGTCAAGGAATCCCTGTCCCGCTCGGTCTCGACCGTGGATGTGGCCCTTTCGGCGGGTGAGAGCGTCTCCGATCTGCTCCTGCAGATGAAGGAAAAGGCTCTGGCGGCCGCCGATACGACCCTCGACACCGCCAGCCGCGTGGCCCTGAACGATGACTTCAAGGCCCTGCGGGACCAGATCACCAAAGTGGTCGACAACGCCGAATTCAACGGCGCCAACATGATCAAGGCCACGACCCCGACGACGGTGGCGGCTCTCGCCAGCGCTGACGGTCAGAACAAGATCACGGTGGCCGCTCAGAACCTGGCGCTTGCCGGCGGCAATGTGACGGTCGCTGCGGACAGCACGATCGGGACGACGACCACGGCCTCGGCGATGATCGCGACGATCAATACGTCGATCGCCAATGTCTCGGCCGCCCTGTCCAAGCTCGGCACCGGCTCCAAGGCGCTTTCGTCGCACCTGGAGTTCGTCGGCAAGCTGCAGGACTCGATCGACGCCGGTGTGGGCAACCTGGTCGATGCGGACCTGGCCAAGGAAAGCGCCAAGCTCCAGTCGCTGCAGACCAAGCAGCAGCTGGGCATCCAGGCCCTCTCCATCGCCAATCAGTCGTCGGGCACGGTGCTGTCGCTCTTCCGTTAACGTCTTGAAGCCGGGCGGCGCTTGGTCGCCGCCCGGCAGACTTTTCACCGGGCAGGCTTCGCCCGGCGATTTCTGCCGGGTGAGGCTAGGCAGATATTTCCGGGCATTTCGTCGGTCGGCATATTTTGCCGGCCCAAAACGTGCCTAACGCACCTATAACCCAACGAATCCAGAAACTTGCGAGCTTGGCTCCGGCCGGCGCGACTTGGCGCGCCTGTTGCTGCCCTTTGGTTCGGGCAAAACGCCCACGGCGGTCAAAACGACGGCCGGTTTCCTTAAGAACAAGGACCAAGGCGCATGAATAGCGTTAACACCAATGTCGGGGCCATGGTCGCCCTGCAGAACCTCAACAAGACCTCGAGCGACCTGAGCACCGTTCAATCCCGGATCAACACGGGCCTGAAGGTCGCCAGCGCCAAGGACAACGGCGCTATCTGGGCCATCGCCCAGAACCAGCGTTCGGAGTCGGGCGCCCTTAACGCCGTCAAGGAAAGCCTCCAGCGTTCGATCTCGACCGTGGATGTCGCCCTTTCGGCTGGCGAGAGCATCTCCGACACCCTTCTGCAAATGAAGGAAAAGGCGCTCGCCGCGTCCGACACCACCCTCGACACCGCCAGCCGTACGGCCCTGAATGATGACTTCAAGGCCCTGCGCGACCAGCTGACCAAGGTCGTGGACAACGCCGAGTTCAACGGCGCCAACATGATCACGGGCACCACGCCCACTACGGTGGCGGCGCTCGCCAGCGCGGACGGTCAGAACAAGATCACGGTGGCCGCCCAGAACCTGGCGCTCGGCGGCGGCAATGTGACGGTGGCCGACGATTCGTCGATCGGCACCCAGACCACCGCCGCAGCGATGATCGCCACGATCAACACCTCGATCGCCAATGTGTCTTCGGCTCTGTCGAAGCTGGGTACGGGCTCCAAGGCCCTGGCCTCGCACTTCGACTTCGTCGGCAAGCTGCAGGACACGATCGACGCCGGTGTGGGTAACCTCGTCGACGCCGACCTGGCCAAGGAAAGCGCCCGTCTCCAGTCGCTGCAGACCAAGCAGCAGCTGGGCATTCAGGCCCTGTCCATCGCCAACAGCTCCAGCTCCACCCTGCTGGGCCTGTTCCGCTAACGGAAGTTCTGACCCCGGCGCGCGTCGCCGGGGTCAGGCGCGGCGGGCGGGGAGGGCGACCTCCCCGCCGACCGTGTCCTCCAAAAGGGAGGCCGGTGACACCAACGTCCCGGCACATGCGACATGCAAAACAGAGTGGCGGCAGTCGCGGCCACGAACAGCGTCAGCTTCGAACGGCCCGCGCCAAAGGCGCCGCCCGAAAAGCGTGAAGCTGCTCCGAGGCCCGCCCCCAGATCCGATCTGGCGGATGTGCGTCTGATCATTGAGGAAAACGACGAGGCCGGCGCCTATGTCTACAAGACGGTGGACCGCCGGACGGGCGAGGTGATCTCCCAGATCCCCCGCGAAGAGGTGCTCAAGATGAAGGAGCGCCCCGACTACGACGTCGGAGACTTGGTGAGCACCGTAGCCTGAACCCTTGGGTCTGGCGCTGCCGGACCTGGAGAAGATGAGTCCTTTCAACCGTCTCGGCGCGCCGGGGCGGCCGCTGGCGTTTGGGCGTTAACCATCTAGACACCATGATTCCATAGCTTCCATCTCGAACAGCAACCCGCGACTCGGCCCAGGAGGCGAGGCGGGTGGCGGACGATGAAGGAGGTCCGAGCATGGCGATCAGCGTTCACACCAACAAGTCGGCGTTGGTCGCACTGCAGAATCTGAACAAGACCAACGACGAGTTGTCGAATGTTCAGAACCGGATCAACACCGGCCTGCGGATCGGCAACGCCAAGGACAACGCCTCGGTCTGGTCGATCGCCCAAGGGCAGAGGGCTGACATCGGGGCCCTCGGCGCGGTGAAGATGAGCCTTAACCGGGCGCAATCCATCTCTGAAGTCTCCATGGCCGCAGGCGAGTCGGTCTCCGACCTGCTGGTGCAGCTGAAGGAGAAGGTGGTCTCGGCGATGGACACGTCGCTGGACTCGTCCTCGCGGACGGCCCTCGACTCCGACTTCAAGTCGATCCTTCGCCAGATCACCCAGGTGGTTGAAAACTCGGAATTCGACGGCGCCAACATCCTGGATGGTTCGGTGGCCGGCTCGATCCGCTTCCTGGCCAACGCCGACGCCAACGCCTACATCACGCTCTCGACCCAGAACATGTCCCTGGGCGGCGGCATCATCACGATGGCCGGCAACGCCTCGATCACCACCAGCACCCTGGCCAGCGGTATTCTGACCCAGCTGGACGCCTCGATCGCCAATGTGAACCAGTCGCTGGGCAGCCTTGGCGCCCAGGCCAAGCAGATCGAAGCCCACAACAAGTTCGTCGACAAACTGACCGACGTGCTCACCGCCGGGGTCGGCAATCTGGTCGACGCCGATCTCGCCAAGGAGAGCGCCCGGCTGCAGGCCCTGCAGGTGCAGCAGCAGCTTGGCGCCCAGGCCCTGTCGATCGCCAATGAGGCGCCGCAGGTCATCCTGTCGCTCTTCCAGTAGGTTTGAACATTCAAGTCTCGACGGGGCGTCGTGAAGACCCGGGGCGCACAGGTGGTCCGGGTCTTCATTTCACGCACCTTAACTGACCGTAAGGCTTGAGACCCGATGATGCCTGGGCAGGCATAGGATCTGCGTTGAGGGGCCGCCGTGATTGGGTTCGATTCCAATCTGCTGATGAACTATTATCAGGCCAAGCTGGGCTCGATCGGTGGAAGCTCGTCATCCTCGTCGGGAAGTTCGCTCACCCAGAAATACGCCCCCACCGCACCCTGGTCCACGCAGGCGACGCCGATCGATTCCTCGGCCCTGCTCAAGACCGCCCTGCAGGGCGGGCGGATCATCGATGAGTCCGCCGCCACCCTCGATCTGTCGGGCGCCAGTTCGGACTACAAGAAGCTCTTCGCCCTCTATCAGGGCCTCGGCACGCTGACCGCGCTGGCCGAGAAGATGAACACCAAGAACCTCACCAGCTTCGACACCAACCGGATCGTCACGGCTTTCACCAAGGGCATGGCCGAGCTCAGCGGTTATGTGGACAACGCGAAGTTCGACGACGTTCGCCTGGGCCTTGCGGAGGTCGCCGACACCGCCCGGGCCAAGGTCGGGATTTCCCGCGGCAAGAGCGAATATATCACCGCGCCCCTGGTGTCAGGCACGGCCAGCAGCGCTGTGCCTGCTTTCGAAGGCGACGTGAAGTTCAACATTTCGATCAAACAGATCAACACCAGCATCGATATCGCGATCGATCTGTCCGACATGGGCGCCCAGACCCGCACCCTGCCCAATGTGATCAATCACATCAATTCCAAGCTGGAAGCTGCTGGAGTTACTACGCGCTTTGCTCAACAGCGCATCCCCGGGGAGGAGCGGACCTTCACCTCGGCTGGCCGGACCATCAAGCTGCAGCCGGCGCCCGATCAATGGGCGATGAAGATCAAGACCGACATCACCGAGCAGGTGACCTTCACCGCTGCGGCCACCGCGCCCGCCATCTATCTGACCCAGAAGGTCGGCGATCCCGATCCCGACGGCAAGGCCGACACCAATGATGGCGTACAGACCAACCAGCTTCTGAAGTTCCAGGCCGAAACGGGCGCCGTGGGCGCGGCCCCGCAGCCGTCCGGCGAGGCCCACTGGGTCGAGGGCCGGGTCTTCGCCAATCCTCTAGAAGGCAAGATCGAGACGGTGCGCGCCACCCAGGCCGGGACTGACGGTTCTGTGTATGTGCTGGCCGACGTGACCGGCGACATCTCCGGCCAATCGATCAAGGGCGAGCGCGACGTAGCGCTGCTCAAGTACGATTCGGCCGGCAAGCTGATCTACACCCGGGTCCTGGGGGCGTCGGAAGACGCCAAGGGCCTGGCCCTGGCGGTGTCTGCGGACGGCCAGGTGGCTGTCGCCGGCTCGGTCACCGGCCAGTTGAACGGCGCTGCGGATGGGCCGCTGAATTCCGGCGATTCGCCCGCCCTGGCCGAGCTGAGCGACAGCTTCGTCACGGTGTTCAACGACAAGGGCGAGGAAGTCTGGAGCGCCCGCCGTGGCTCACGGCAGGAGGACGAGGCGACCCACGTCGCCTTCGGCGCCAATGGCGAGGTCTATGTCTCAGGGCGTTCGAAGTCATCGATGCCGGGGGCCACGGCTCTTGGCGGCACGGATTCCTACATTCAAGGCTTTGGGCTCAACGCCAAGGGCGAGCCCGTGTCGCTGTTCACCCAGTCCTTCGGTACGGCCTTTGACGACAAGCCCGCCGGCCTGGTGGTGGATGGCGACGCCCTGGTCACCGCCAGCATGGAGAATGGCCGCGCCGTCGTGCGGCGATTTGATATCTCAAGCGGCGCCCCGGTGCAGGTGGCCCAGCGTGACCTGGGCGAGCTTCAAGGCGGCACGATTACCGGGCTGGCGCTCGACAACGGCAATCTCGTCATCGCCGGCTCGACCCGCAACGCCGCCCTGAACGCCGGAACGGTGACCCGCGCCCATGCCGGCGGCATGGACGCCTTCGCCGCGCAGATTTCGGCGGATCTGACCGCCAATCCCGCCGACGCCGTCGCCTACTATGGCGGGGCCGGCGACGACAAGGCCGCGGGCCTCGCCGTTTCCGGCGGCCAGGTCTGGCTGACGGGGCAGGCGGGCGCCGAGGACCTGCCCGGCCAGGTTCCCAAGGGTGAGGCCGACGGATTCCTGGCTCGCCTGGATGTGGCGGCCGGCGACGTGGTCTGGTCGCAGCGCTTTACCGGTAAGGACGGCTTCGCCACGCCCGGATCGATCACCATCGCCGACCAGGGCGCCAGCGTCCTGGATCGCCTGGGCCTGCCGTCTGGCCAACTGACCTTCAAGGACTCATCCAATCTGACGGCCGTCAGCGGCCTGCGGGCCGGCGATGAGTTCAACATCAGCGCTAATGGCGGGCGCCCCAAGACCGTGACCATCGCCGTCGACGAGACCCTTGAGAGCCTGATGCTCAAGATTCGGCGGGCTACGGGTTTCCAGGTCAAGGTCGATACGGCCATCACCGACGGCGTGCGCCGCCTGCAGATCAAGCCGCTGAACGAACGCTCGGTGATCGAACTCACGCCCGGCAAGGAAGGGCAGGACGCCCTGGGCGTTCTGGGGCTCGCCGAAGGCGTGATCCGCGCCACCAAGGTGGAGGATGGCAAGACCGTCTCCGCCGACGGCAAGGGCGACTTCTATGGCCTGGGGCTGCACTCGCAGCTCAATCTCGACACGCCCGAACAGGTGCGCCACGCCATTTCCGAGCTGACCCAGGCGCAGGGTGTGATCCGCAAGATCTATACAGCCCTGCGCGACGCCGCGACGCCGCAGAGCGTCCTGGCGCAGCAGAAGGCCGCCGCCGCCATTGGCCAGGCGCCCGCCTATATGACCGCCCAGATCGCCAATTATCAGGCCGCCCTGGACCGGTTGACCGGCGGCGGGTGAGCCTCGTCTTGCCACGGTCACAGGCCCGGTCTAGAGGCCTTGCCCTGAGGATTGCGCAGGCGAGGCCGGCGCATCGCTGATCGGATTTCGTGGAGGCGCCAGGCGCTTCGATGTGATCTCTGGCAGGACCCCCGCGTGCGAGGCCCCATGGATTTCCTGAACGACCGTCGAATTGTGCTGGCCCTGGCGGGCGGCGCGCTCGCCCTCCTGGCCGGAATGGGGATCGCAGTCGGGCTGCTGGCGCGGGGTGATGATGCGGCGCCGGATGCGCCGCCAGCCTCCCAGGGCGGTCTGGTGGTGGAGACGACCGATCTCGACGAGGGGCGTATGGACCCCACTCGCCCCCTGCGGTGCTTTGTCAGCGGGCAGTTCGTCGGTGAGGTGACCCTGAGCGAATGCGCCGAGCGCAACGGCGTGGCCACGGGCGCGCTGGACGTGGGCGTGGACGAGACCGGCGCTCTGGCCGCCGCCGACGAGGCCGGGACGGTCCTTACGCCGCTGCCGCCGCCGGTGGAGACGGCCGCGGCGCCGCCCCCTGGCCCTGTCGAGGGCGTCACGACGCCCAATCTGCCGAGTCAGGTGGCCCAGCCGGCCCCGGCCGGCGCGTGCTGGCGCTATGCCGGCGCCGAATGGCGCCGGCTGCCGGGCGACCTGACCCTCGAATCCTGCGTCCAGACCCTGTTCGCGGGCCGCTGCGAGCCGGCGGGCTCGGCCACCTATGGCCGCTGGATGCAGCAGACCCTTCGCCTGGTGCCGGGTCGGGTCGAGGTTTCAGCCGATAATCGGCGCTTCCGGACCTTGGCCGATCAGGGCGCGGGCTGCGTGATCAATCCGATCGGCTGACGCCTCGCCCTGGTCACGAACCCGGTGTAGGATTTGCCGATGTTGAGAACCGTCACCCTGCTGGGCGCCTGCGCCCTGGCGCTCGCCGCCTGCCAGAAGCGAACCCTGCCGCCAGGCGATCGCGAGATCTGCTACCAGGTCGTCCGCGAGGACGGCGAGCTCAAATACAACAAGCTGCCCGGCACCCAGCCGGACCTGGAAAACTGCGCGGCGGCGCTTGAGGCCATCCGCGTGCGGTTCCTGCAGATGGGCGGTTCGACCCGCACCATGGTCGGCGCCTACCAGGGCAACTTCATCTTCCTGCAGCGCGAGGGCATCTTCACCTCTCCCTCCATGGAACAGAATCGGTATCTGGCCCTGGTCCGCACCGGCGACGGCCGCCTGGCGATCCCGGGCGCCATGCCGCGAGCCCCGGCGCCCTAGAACCATGCCTGAGAACACAGGCAGAACATCTCATTGATCGCGCCGCGCCCGGGGATTAGCCTGGGCGTCGGCATTGACTTCCATTCCCTTCGGCACTTCCCAATCTCTTTTTGACTTCAAGGACATCGACATGGCGGGCAGCGTCAACAAGGTCATTCTGGTGGGCAATCTGGGCGCAGACCCAGAAGTGCGCGCGCTCTCCTCCGGCGACCGGGTGGCCAATCTGCGGATCGCCACCTCGGAGACCTGGCGCGACCGGTCTTCGGGCGAGCGCAAGGAGCGCACCGAATGGCACCGGGTGGTGATCTTCAACGAGAACCTGGTGAAGGTGGCCGAGAGCTATCTGCGCAAGGGCTCCAAGGTTTACATCGAGGGCGCCATCCAGACCCGCAAGTGGACCGACCAGAGCGGCGTCGAGAAATATTCCACCGAGATCGTGCTGCAGAAGTTCCGCGGTGAACTGACCATGCTCGACGGTCGCGGCGGCGACAGTGACGATGGCGGCGGCTCCGGCGGCGGATTCTCGTCCAGCGGCCCGCGCAGCCAGCCCTCGGGCCCCCGCGAAGATTTCTCGGCCGATCTGGACGACGAGATTCCCTTCTGATCAGAAGCCTGGCCTTGACCGCGACGTGATGGCCAGTCCCCTCGGGGCTGGCCATTTTCGTTAGCCGGGTTGGCGGGGCGTGAGGCGCCAGACCTCGGCCAGGACGTGGTAGATCGGCGTCGGCATGATCAAGGCCGAGACCCAGCGGGCCAGCAGCGAGGTCAGCATCAGGGGCGCCACGAGGCCGGGATCCCGGGTCATCTCCATCAGGATCACCGCGCTGGTCAGCGGCGCCTGCACCACACCCGACAGGTAGCCGGCCATGCCCAGAACCACCGCCTCGCGTCCTGCAAAGGCCAGATAGGTCTCAGACAGCGCGCTGCCCATGCCCGCCCCGATGGCCAGGGACGGGGCGAAGATGCCGCCCGGCGCGCCGGATATGGCTGCGGCCAGGGTGGCTACGAACTTCCAGCCGGCGAGGTTCAACCCGCCCGCGCCATCATGGTGGAGCAGGGCTCTGGCCTCCAGATAGCCGGCGCCAAAGGTGACGCCGCCCGAGGCCAGCGCCGCGCCGGCCGCCGCCAACCCGCAGAGAAAGGCGAACAGCACCGGACGGGCGCGCCGCCACCTTGTCAGGGGATTGTCCCGGGGGCCGATCACCCAGGCCAGGGCGCGGGAAAACAGGCCGCCGGTCAGACCGCCGATCACGCCGAGCACCGGCGCGGCCAGCCAGGCGGCGCGCAGGTCGGAGTCTCGCCCCAGGGCGCCGAAATAGGCGTAGTCGCCTTGCAGGGCGTAGGCAGTGAACCCGGCCACGACGACGACGAGGATCACCGTGGTGTGGGTGCGCCGCTCGAAGCTGCGGCCCAGCTCTTCAAAGGCGAACACCACCCCTGCAATGGGAGTGTTGAAGGCGGCTGCGACCCCGGCTGCGCCGCCAGCGATGATCATGGCGCGACGCCCTGGCCCACCGCGCAGGCCGCGGGTGAGGGTGCGGGTGACGCCTGCCGCCACCTGCACCGTCGGCCCCTCGCGACCGATGGACGCGCCACAGATCAGCATCCAGACGGCCAGGACGACCTTCCAGGCCGCGGTGCGCAGAGTGACCCGACGGCCGCCCCATCGGCCTCTCCACCTCTGTTCGGCCGCCGCGATCACCTGGGGAATACCGCTGCCGGCCGCCTCTGGGGCGAAGCGCCGGGTGATCCACACCGCCAGGGCGAACCCCATGGGAAGCAGCATGACGGCGAAGGCTGGGCGCGCGGCGTAGAGGCCTTCTTGCGTCTCCATGGCCCAGTCGCAAAGGCGCGCGAAATAGGCCGCCGCAAGGCCCGCCAGGACCGAGACGATGACGATCACCGCCATGCGCCAGGCGTGCCGCGCCTGCAGCTGCGCTGCGATCAGCCGGCGTCGGCCGGAAAGGCGTCGAAGGGAGGGGGGGAGGGGCCAGCGCACAGGGCCTTATGCCCGGCCCCCGGCCACCGAACAACGGGGCTGACTATTCCGAAGCGCTGCTGTCCTTGGGCGGACACACGTCGCTGATCCGCCGCGCCTCGGTGCTGGCCTTCCCCGACAGGGGAATGCCGGCGAAGGTGGTGGCGATGTTGGCGGTCAGGTTGAAGCTGGTGGGGGTGAAGGCGCCCTCGCCGGACACCGCCACCTGCCGGCCCTTCTTGCTGACACAGGTGCCCTTCAGGAGAATCTTGCCGCCAGCGAACGAGCGCGTCGGATAGGTGCAGCTATAGTGCCGATTGCTCGGCCCCATCATGAACTTCTCCACGTCGGCCGGCGTGATGCAGCGCTTTTCCACGTCCGTAGTGCGGATGGGGGAGAGCAGCCGATTGGTGCTCTCCCAATAGCCCGGCAGGATCGCCTCGGCGGCCGAGGCCGGACCGGCGAGGGCCGTCGTCAGGGCGATGGCGGCCAGGACAGGGGATGCGAAACGCTTCATTCCAGTCTTCCTCAAAGACGTACAGATCGCCTTCTAAAGGGTTGAACCTGAACGGAAGCTGTCCTGGCCGCCACGTTAGCCGCCGAATCTCAGCTTCCGATGACGGCGCAGGCCACCCGGGCGCCGGCCCCGCCGATCGGCTGGGTCATGTGGTCGTCCGGCGACGCGTGGATCACGATGGCCGAACCATCGTCGTCCTGCAGGGCGGCGCGACCGCCCTGACCGTCGAGGGACACATAGGTGGTGAAGACCTCGGTCGCACCCTTGCCGTCGGCGCCGACATAGAGGTTGGGCAGGTCGCCGGACTCGTTGGCGTCGGGATTAAGCAGACCGTGGACCATGCTGGCCTCAGTATGGACATGGCCGCCGGCCGACGTGAAGTCGGACTTGGAGCAGTCGCCCTTTTCGTGGAAGTGCAGGCCGTGCCAGCCTGGCGTCAGGCCCTGGACTTCCAGCCGCATCAGCACGCCGTTGGGCGCTTCGGTCAGCGTGGCTGAGCCAATCATCTGGCCTTCATTGCCCTTCAGGTCGGCCTTGGTCGATTGGCCGATGTCGGCGGCGTGCGCGGCCATGCCGCTGAGGGCCAGGAGGGCGATGGAGGAGGCGAGGCGTTTCATCGGGAGACCTTCCGCAGACGCAAGAGACGACAGAAGCCGAGCCGCCGTTGGCTCAGCCATTCGGGAATGCTAACACCTGACTTCGCGTTTTGTGTCCGATTCTGACGGTTTTTCCCCGCTTTGACCGACGATCTTCATAACCCACCGGATGATGGCCGGCGCGGGGGCATCGCCCCTATCGCCATCGAGGACGAGCTGAAGCGCTCGTATCTCGACTATGCCATGAGCGTCATTGTCAGCCGTGCGCTGCCGGACGCCCGCGACGGGCTCAAACCCGTTCACCGCCGCATCCTGTTCTCCATGAGTGAGCAGGGCCACACCCCCGACCGGAGCTATGTGAAGTCAGCCCGGGTCGTCGGTGACGTCATGGGTAAGTATCACCCGCACGGGGACTCGGCGATCTACATGACCCTGGTGCGGCTGGCCCAGCCGTTCTCCATGGGGCTGCTGCTGATCGATGGTCAGGGCAATTTCGGCTCGGTGGACAATGATCCGCCGGCGGCCATGCGCTACACCGAATGCCGCCTGACCAAGGCGTCCATGTCGGTCCTGGCCGACCTCGACAAGGACACGGTCGACTTCAAGCCCAACTATGACGGCTCGGAGCATGAGCCGGCCGTCCTGCCGTCGCGCATCCCCAATCTGCTGGTCAACGGCGCCGGCGGCATCGCCGTCGGCATGGCGACCAATATTCCGCCGCACAATCTGGGCGAGGTGATCGACGCCTGCCTGGCCTATGTGGACGATCCGACCATCGGACTCGAGGAACTGGCCGATATCGTGCCGGGCCCCGACTTCCCCACCGGTGGCGAGATCATGGGTCGCGCCGCTTCGCGCCAAGCCATGCTGACCGGCCGCGCCTCGGTGGTCACCCGCGGCAAGGCCTCGATCGAGGAGATCCGCAAGGATCGCGAAGCCGTCCTGATCACGGCGCTGCCCTATCAGGTCAACAAGGCCGCCCTGGTGGAGCGGATCGCCGAACTGGTCCGCGACAAGCGGATCGAGGGCGTGGCCGACCTGCGCGACGAAAGCGACCGCGACGGCATGCGCGTGGTGGTCGAGCTGAAGCGCGACGCCTCGGGCGAGGTTGTCCTGAACCAGCTCTATCGCTTCACCCCGCTGCAATCGTCCTTCCCTGTCAACATGCTGGCCCTCGATCGGGGCCGTCCGCGGGAAATGAACCTGCGCGACCTGATCGTGGCCTTTGTCGATTTCCGCGAAGAGGTCGTGGTCCGGCGGACCAAGTTCGAGCTCTCCAAGGCCCGTGATCGCGGCCACGTCCTGGTCGGCCTGGCCATCGCCGTGGCCAATATCGACGAGGTCATCCACATCATCCGTTCGTCCAAGGACCCGGCCGAGGCGCGTGAGCGTCTGACCGCGCGGGCCTGGCCGGCCGGGGACATGATGCCGCTGGTGGACCTGATCGCCGACCCGCGCACCGTGCTGCTCGAGGGCAATCAGATCCGCCTGACCGAGGAGCAGTCCCGGGCGATCCTGGCGCTCACCCTGTCGCGCCTCACCGGGCTCGGCCGCGACGAAATCTTCGGCGAGGCCAATCAGTTGGCCGGCGCCATCCAGGGCTATCTCGAAATTCTCGCCTCGCGGGAAAAGGTCATGGGCATCGTCCGTGACGAACTGATCGAGGTGAAGACCGCCTTCGCCGTGCCCCGCCGCACCGAGATCCTCGAGGGCGGCGGCGACATGGACGATGAGGACCTCATCGCCCGCGAAGACATGGTCATCGCCGTCACCCATTCGGGCTATGTGAAGCGCACGCCTCTGGCCACCTACCGCACCCAGCATCGGGGCGGGAAGGGGCGTTCGGGCATGTCCATGAAGGACGAGGACGTGGTCACCCGCGTGTTCTCGGCCAACACCCATACGCCGGTGCTGTTCTTCTCGTCCGGCGGCAAGGTTTACAAACTGAAGGTGTGGCGCCTGCCGGTCGGCGCGCCGAACTCCCGCGGCAAGGCGTTCGTCAACCTGCTGCCCATCGAGCAGGGCGAGGCGATCACCACCATCCTGCCCCTGCCCGAGGACGAGAGCAGCTGGGATCAGTACGACGTCATGTTCGCCACGCGCTCGGGCAATGTCCGGCGCAACAAGCTGTCGGACTTCGTGCAGATCAACCGCAACGGCAAGATCGCCATGAAGCTGGACGAGGGCGACGCCATCATCGGCGTGGCGGTCTGCCAGGCTGACCAGGATGTCCTGCTGACCACTTCTGCGGGTCGCTGCATTCGTTTCTCGGTGGGCGAGGTCCGCGTCTTCGCCAGCCGCGACTCCACCGGCGTGCGCGGCGTGCGCCTGGGCGAGGGCGACAGCGTCATCTCCATGGCCATCCTGCGCTCGGTGGACGCTACGCCTGCCGAACGCAGCGCCTATCTGCGCCACGCCAACGCCATCCGTGCAGCCGCCTCCGGCGAGGCTGACGAGCCCGTCGCGCCCGAGGTCGTCGAGGACGAGGATATTGAAGGCGCCGATGTCAGCCTGCCGGTCGAACGCATCGCCGCGCTCGGCGCGGCCGAGGAGTTCATCCTCACCGTCTCGTCCGAGGGCTTCGGCAAGCGCAGCTCGGCCTATGACTTCCGCCGCACCGGTCGTGGCGGCCAGGGCCTGATCGCCCAGGACCTCACCAAGCGGGGTGGTCGCCTGACCGCCTCCTTCCCGGTCGAGGACGGGGACGAGCTTCTGCTGGTCACCGACCAGGGGCAGCTGATCCGCACCCCGGTGAGCCAGGTCCGCATCGCCGGCCGGAACACCCAAGGGGTCACCATCTTCCGCACCGCCGCCGACGAGCACGTCGTCTCCGTGGAGCGCCTCGCTGAGGGCTCCGAGGGCGCCGTGGCTGAGGGCGATGAGGACGCAGGGGACGATCCGGGCGCAGACACCGCCGATTAGGTCTTGCAATCGGCGGGCCGGGCGGCGAAAGCCGAACGAACTAGAACACGGGGAAGCGTCGTATGACCCGCATCGGGCTCTATCCGGGCACGTTCGATCCGATCACCAATGGCCACTCCGACATCATGGGTCGGGCGGTGAAGCTGGTGGACAAGCTGGTGATCGGCGTGGCCATCAACGCCGGCAAGGGGCCGATGTTCTCCCTCGAAGAGCGGGTGGAGATCATCAAGGCCGAGACCGCGCCCCTGGCCACCTCCATCGAGATCGATGTCCAGCCCTATGAGGGCCTGACGCTGCAGTTCGCCCGGCAGATCGGCGCGACCATGATCATCCGCGGTCTGCGCGCCGTGGCCGACTTCGAATACGAATTCCAGATGACGGCCATGAACCAGCAGCTCGATCGCGAGATCGAGACCGTATTCCTGATGGCCGATCCCCGTCACCAGGCCATCGCCTCGCGCCTGGTCAAGGAGATCGCCACCCTCGGCGGCGAGGTGGGCAAGTTCGTCAGTCCGCGGGTCAAGGAGGCCCTGCTGGCCAAGGTCCGCGGCTGATGCCGACGGTCGAGGCGTTCGCCCGGGCCTGGATCGAGGCCTGGAACCGGCACGACCTCGAGGCGATCCTGTCGCACTATGCCGACGATATCGTCTTCACCAGCCCGGCGGCGGCGAAGATCACCGGCGACGCCTCCGGCCGCGTGGTGGGAAAGGCGGCCCTGGCGGCCTACTGGGGCGAGGCCCTGGGCCGGATCCCCGATCTCCGATTCACCCTGCGCAGCGTGCTCCCTGGCGTGGAGTCCGTGGCGATCCGCTACCACAGCTCTCGCACCGACGCCGAGGTGGTCGAGGTGGTCCGCTTCGGCCCTGATGGGCTGGCGGTCGAGGCTTCGGCCTATTACGAGTGATCCCATGATCCGCATCTCCCTGATCGCCGCCCTCGCATTTGCGACGGCGGCCACGCCGGCCTTGGCGCAGCGCGCCGCTCCGCTTGCCGAGAGCCCGCCCCTCGGCGCGCCCGCCGCCCAGGACTGGCGCACGCCCAACCCCGACGACGTCATGGTGATCGACACCAACAAGGGCGTGGTCTTTGTCGAGCTGTCGCCGACGATTGCGCCCACCCATGTGGAGCGGATCAAGACCCTGACCCGCCAGGGTTTCTATGACGGCCGCAGCTTCTTCCGGGTCATCGACGTGTTCATGGCCCAGACCGGTGATCCCCTGGACAGCGGCGCCGGCGGCTCCGACCTGCCCGACATGACGGCGGAATTCACCTTCCGCCGCGGGGCGGCCGATCCGTTCGTGGCCGTGTCGGACTCCGGTAGCAGCCAGACTGGCTTTGTCGGCGTCGTGCCGGTCATGACCCAGAGCCCGATGCTGATGGCCATGACCGCCGACAACAAGATCACCGCCTGGCCGCTGTTCTGCCCGGGCGTGGCCGGCATGGCCCGGGGCTCGGAAGAAAACTCCGCCAACAGCCAGTTCTTCCTGATGCGCCAGGCCTATCCCTCGCTGGAGCGGCGCTACACCGCCTTTGGCCGCGTCATCGCCGGCCTGGAGGCCGTGCGCGCCTTGAAGGTCGGCGAGCCGGTCACCCCGCCGCAGGACATGATGGTCCGCGCCCGCATGCTCGCTGATATTCCTGAGGCCGAACGGCCGGCTCTGCGCGTTGTAGACACCGCAGGTCCCTGGTTCGCCGCCCAGGTGGCGCAGATGCGCGCCGAAGACGGGGCCGATTTCTCGGCCTGCAATCTCAAAATTCCTTCTGAGGTAAAGTGATGGATTCCGAAAACACCCTGATCATGACGCTGGACGCCGGCCCGGTGACTATCCGCCTGCGCCCCGACCTGGCGCCCGGCCATGTGGCCCGTATCAAGGAACTGGCCCGCGAGGGCTTCTATGACGGCGTCGTCTTCCACCGAGTCATTCCGGGCTTCATGGCACAGGGCGGCGATCCGACCGGCACCGGCTCGGGGGGCTCCGACAAGCCGAACCTGAAGGCCGAGTTCAATCCCGAACCCCACGTCCGCGGCGTCTGCTCCATGGCGCGCACGGCCGTGCCGGATTCGGCCAACAGCCAGTTCTTCATCTGCTTCGACGACGCCCGTTTCCTGGACGGCCAGTACACGGTCTGGGGTGAAGTGACCGAGGGCATGGAGCACATCGACGCCCTGCCGAAGGGCGAGCCGCCGCGCAGCCCGGGCAAGATCGTGTCGATGAAGGTCGCCGCCGACGCCTAAGGCTTAG
>NZ_JBALUY010000013.1:0-38500 GCF_036963605.1 Phenylobacterium sp.
CGGATCAGGGACTTGAGGATGGCCGGGCCCGGCCATCCTCAAGTCCCTGATCCGCGCCCTGGCGTCGGCCGGCGACTGGGCCGCCGATCCGCAAAACCAGGCTGAGCTGGTGGGCCTCCTCGCTCGCCCGGAATTCCTCGACACGTCGCCTGACGCGATCGCCCCAGGCCTGGCCGAGATCGCCTTCGCCGGGGCGGGCCTCAATCCGCCCCGCCGAGAGCAGGCGGGCTGGTCGCTGGAGCAGATGGTCCGGTGGGGGCAGGTCGGCGAGGTCGCCATCGACAAGGTCGCCGAGCGTTGCTGGCGTCCGGACCTCTATCTGGCCGCTCAAGGGCGCTGATCGCCCAAGACTTCGACAGGCGCTGTTCGCAGGCGCCGCATTTTCACGCGATGCAGGCCATCTGAGCTGACGCCTGCATCCCAGGCGTGACGGGACCGGCCGGCTCGCGCCTCATGGGGTCAGGCCCAGGACAACGGCGTTCGCGGCTTCTTCGGAACAGGCTCGATGACGAGCTGCCTCCGCACGGCGACGCCGCCACTCATGTCCTCTTGAACGGGTCTTCCCATGATGAGCCGATCCTTCCTTAAGGCGGGGCACGCCCCGACTCTGTTCTCGGCCTTCCTGTACTTCGACCTCAGCTTCATGGTCTGGGTGCTGCTGGGTCCCCTGGGCGTCGCCATCGCCGAGAGTTTCGATCTCGATGCGGCGCAGAAGGGCTTCATGGTCGCCGTTCCGGTTCTCGCCGGGGCTCTGCTGCGGGTGGTGGCCGGCGTCCTGGTGGACCACATCGGCCCGAAGAAGACCGGCATGATCGGCCAGCTCATCGTCATGGCGGGCCTTGCCGTCGCCTGGTTCGTGGGCCTGCACAATTATAGCCAGGTGCTGATGGTCGGCGTCCTGCTGGGTGTGGCCGGGGCCTCGTTCGCCGTCGCCCTGCCGCTGGCCTCGCGCTGGTATCCGCCTGAGCACCAGGGCCTGGCCCTGGGCATCGCTGGCGCGGGCAATTCCGGCACCGCTCTGGCCGCCCTGTTCGCGCCCCTGCTGGCCCAGCACTTCGGCTGGATGAACGTCCTGGGCCTGGCCACCATTCCCCTGGCCATCGCCTTCGTTGTCTATGTGGTCTTCGCCAAGGACGCCCCTGAGCAGCCGCTGCCCAAGTCCCTGACCGAATACATGGCGGTGCTGAAGACGCCCGACGCCTGGTGGCTGATGCTGCTCTACAGCGTCACCTTCGGCGGCTTTGTCGGCCTGTCCTCCTCGCTCACCATCTATTTCAACAGCGAGTATGGCCTGAGCCCGGTGATCGCCGGCTTCTTCACCGCCGCCTGCGTCTTCGCCGGCTCCTTCGCCCGGCCTGTGGGCGGGGGACTGGCCGACCGCTACGGCGGCGTGCGGACCCTGACGGTGGTCTATCTCATGGCCGCCGCAGGCCTGGCCGTCGCCAGTTTCCACATGGCGAACCCCTATCTGGCGCTCGGCGTGATCATGTTCGCGATGATGGCCCTGGGCGCGGGCAATGGGGCGGTCTTCCAGCTTGCGCCCCAGCGGTTCCGCAACGAGATCGGCGTGGTCACCGGCCTGGTCGGCATGACCGGGGGGATCGGCGGCTTCTACTTGGCCGCCAGCCTCGGCTGGGCCAAGCAGACCACGGGCTCCTATCAGGCCGGCCTGTTCGGCTTCGCCGTCATGGCGCTGATGGCCTGCTTCGCCCTCAACCTGGTCAAGGGCCAATGGCGCCGGACCTGGCGCGAACTGGCCGGCCCGTCCGCCGCCCCCATCCGTCTTTAGGTCGGCAGGAGATCCCCATGACCAAGGAACGTCTTGTCGTCATTGGCAACGGCATGGCCGGCTGCCGCGCGGTGGAGGAAGTGCTCAAGCGCGACCCCGACCGCTATGAGATTACCATCTTCGGGACCGAGCCCCGGGTGAACTACGACCGCATCATGCTCTCGCCTGTGCTGGCGGGCGAGAAGGCCTTCGCCGACATCGTCCTCAACGACGAGGCCTGGTACCGCGACCACGCCATCACCCTGCACGCAGGCTGCGCCGTCGCCGAGATCGACCGTGAGGCCAGGGTGGTCCGGGCGAGCGATGGGAGGCAGGCGGCCTATGACCGGCTGATCCTGGCCACCGGCTCCGATCCCGTGCGCTTGTCGCTACCCGGCGCAGACCTGGCCGGCGTGGTCACCTTCCGGGACCTGGACGATGTGGAGGCCATGGTGGCCGCCGCCGATGCGGGCGGCGAGGCCGTCGTCATCGGCGGCGGGCTGCTCGGCCTGGAGGCCGCCTATGGCCTGGCCCGGCGTGGGATGCGCGCCACGGTCATCCATCTGATGGACGTGCTGATGGAGCGCCAGCTGGACGAGTCGGCGGGCTTCCTGCTGCGCAGCGCCCTGACCGACCGTGGCGTGGAGACCGTGCTTGGCGCTCAGTCCGAGGCGATCCTGGGCGAGGACGGCAGGGTCAGCGGCCTGCAGCTCAAGGACGGGCGGATCATCTCCTGCAGCCTGCTGGTCATGGCCGTGGGCATCCGCCCCAACACGGCCCTGGCGGCGGACTGCGGCCTCAATGTCGGTCGCGGCGTGGTGGTGGACGACCAGATGCGCACCTCCGACCCCGCCGTCTTCGCCATCGGCGAGTGCGCCGAGCACCGGGGGATCGCCTATGGCCTGGTGGCGCCGATCTGGGAGATGTGCCGCACGCTCGCCGACGTGCTGACCGGGGTGGACGACTGCGCCTATGGCGGTTCGGTCCTGCAGACGCGGCTGAAGGTCTCCGGAGTCGACGTCTTCTCCGCCGGACGTTTCTCCGGCGGCGAGGGCTGCGAGGACGTGGTGTTCCGCGACGCCGGACGCGGGGTCTACAAGCGGGTGGTCCTGGAACAGGGCCGGGTGGCTGGCGCGGTCCTGTTCGGCGATGTGATCGACGGCGGCTGGTACTTCGACCTGATGAAGTCGCAGGCCGACGTCAGCGAGCTTCGCGAAACCCTCATCTTCGGTCAGGCGGTGACGGAGGCGCTCCGCGGCGTGGACCCTAAGAGCGCCGTTGCGGCCATGGCGGACTCCCAGGAGATCTGCGGCTGTAACGGCGTGTGCAAGGGCGCCATCACCACCGCCATTGCTGATCTCGGCCTGAGCACGCTCGAGGACGTCCGCGCCCACACCAAGGCCTCGGCCTCCTGCGGGTCATGCACCCCGCTGGTGGAGAAGCTGCTGGCGGTCAACCTGGGCGACGCCTTCCAGGCCCAGACCGGACCCAAGCCCGTCTGCGGCTGCACCCATCACGGCCATGAGGTGGTGCGCAAGCGCATCGTCTCCGAGGGCCTGAAGTCGATCCCGGCGGTCATGCAGGCCCTGGAATGGACGACGCCCGAGGGCTGCGCCAGCTGCCGGCCGGCGCTCAACTACTATCTGGTCTGCGCCTGGCCCGGCGACTATCAGGACGACAAGCAGTCGCGCTTCGTCAATGAGCGGGTCCACGCCAACATCCAGAAGGATGGCACCTATTCGGTGGTGCCGCGCATGTGGGGCGGCATGACCTCGCCCCAGGAACTGCGGGCCATCGCCGATGTGGCCGACAAGTTCGCCATTCCGGCCGTGAAGGTCACCGGCGGCCAGCGCATCGACCTGCTCGGCGTCAAGAAGGACGACCTCCCAGCAGTCTGGGCGGACCTGAATGCGGCCGGCATGGTCTCGGGCCACGCCTACGCCAAGGGGCTCCGCACGGTGAAGACCTGTGTCGGCACGGACTGGTGCCGTTTCGGGACCCAGGATTCCACGGGCCTTGGCGTGCGCCTGGAGAAGTTCATGTGGGGGTCGTGGGCCCCGGCCAAGGTGAAGCTGGCGGTGTCGGGCTGCCCGCGCAACTGCGCCGAAGCCACCTGCAAGGACATCGGCGTGGTGTGTGTGGATTCCGGGTTCGAAATCCACATCGGCGGCGCGGCGGGGCTGCACATTCAGGGGACCCAGCTGCTGACCAAGGTCGCCAGTGAGGATGAAGCCGTCTGGGCCATCTGCGCCATCACGCAACTCTATCGCGAGGAGGGCTGGTACCTGGAGCGCATCTACAAATGGATGGCCAGGGTCGGCCTGGAGGAGATCCGTGCGCAAATCGAGGACCCGGAGGCGCGCAAGGCCCTCTACGACCGCTTCGCCTATTCGCAGCGCTTCTCCCGCACCGACCCCTGGGCCGAGCGGGTCGCCGGTCGCCATGCCGACGAGTTCAATCCCCTCAGCCGCCGCCTGGAGTTCGAACGCGCATGAACGCCCTGGTCAAGGATCCGCAGATCACCTGGATCGACGTCGGCGCCGACACCGACATCCCCCGCCGCGGCGCCCGTCGCCTGAAGGGACCGAAAGGGGATATCGCCATTTTCCGCACCGGCGATGGTCAGGTCTTCGCGCTCATGGACGCCTGTCCCCACAAGGGCGGCCCGCTCAGCCAGGGCATCGTCCACGGCGCGTCGGTGACCTGTCCGCTGCATGGCCGGGTGATCGACCTGGCTACTGGCGAGTCCCTGGGCGCCGACGCCGGCAAGGGTTGCGCTCCCGTCGTGCCGCTGGAGGTGCGTGAAGGTCGCCTGTTCATCGGCCTGGTCAGGACCTGAGGCGCCCGTGGTCGAGACGCGCACCACCTGTCCCTATTGCGGCGTAGGCTGCGGGATTGCGGCCCGCGCCGAGGGCCGTGCCCTGGCCGTCGAAGGCGACGCGGGCCATCCGGCCAATTTCGGCCGCCTCTGTTCCAAAGGCACGGCCTTGGCCGATACGGTCGGGCTGGAGGGGCGGCTGCTGGCGCCGGAGATCGGCGGGCGACAGGTGTCCTGGGCCGAGGCGACCCGGCTGGTGGCGCGGCGGTTCTCCGAGACCATCGCCAAGTACGGCCCGGACTCGGTCGCCTTCTATGTCTCGGGCCAGCTCCTGACCGAAGACTATTACGCCGCCAACAAGCTCATGAAGGGGTTCATCGGCTCGGCCAATATCGACACCAATTCAAGGCTTTGCATGGCCTCGGCGGTGGCGGCGCACAAGGCTGCCTTCGGCGCCGACCTGGTGCCCGGCTGCTATGAGGATCTGGACCTCGCCGACCTCGTCGTCTTCTCCGGCCACAACGCCGCTTGGACCCATCCGGTGCTGTTCCGGCGGATGGAGGCGGCTCGGGATCGCGGCCAGCGGCACGTGGTTATCGATCCCCGCCGCACCGACACCGCCGAGATGGCGGACCTCCATCTGGCCCTGGCGCCTCAGACCGACGTGCGGCTGTGGAACGGGCTGCTCGCCAACCTGATGGATCGGGGCGCGGTGGACCAGGCCTATGTGGCCGCCCATGTCAGCGGCTATGGCGCGGTGATCGAAAGCCTCGCCCGCGACGACCAGTCGCCGGCTGCAGTGGCCGCCGACTGCGGCCTGGACCTGGCCGGCCTGACCGCCTTCTACGACCTCTTCGCCGTTACGCCGAAGACGGTCAGCCTGTTCTCCATGGGGGCCAACCAGTCGGCCCAAGGGGTGGCCAAGGGCCTGGCGATCATCAATGTCCACCTGGCCACCGGGCGGATCGGCAAGCCCGGCGCCTGTCCTTTCTCGATCACCGGCCAGCCCAACGCCATGGGCGGCCGGGAGACCGGCGGCCTGGCCAATACGCTCGCCGCCCACATGGACTTCACCGAGGCTGACTGCGCCCGGGTCGAAAGGTTCTGGGGCGCGCCGAACCTGGCCAGCAAGCCAGGCCTCAAGGCGGTCGAGATGTTCGAGGCGGTGGGCGACGGGCGCATCAAGGCCCTGTGGGTCATGGCCACCAATCCGGCCGTCAGCATGCCCAGGGCGCAAGCCGTGCGGGAGGCCCTGGCCAGGTGTCCTTTCGTCGTCGTCTCCGACTGCATGGCCGACACCGACACCACCGCCTTCGCCCATGTGAAGCTGCCCGCCCTGGCCTGGGGCGAGAAGGACGGCACGGTGACCAATTCCGAGCGCCGCATCTCCCGTCAGCGGGCGGTGATGGCGCCGCCCGGCCAGGCGCGCCCCGACTGGAAGATCGTCGCTGACGTGGCCACAGCCATGGGCCATGGGGAGGCGTTCAACTGGCGGTCCAACGCCCAGGTGTTCCGGGAATGGGCGCGGATGACCGCCTATGAAAACAGCGGCCGGACCCTGGATCTGGGGCCGCTCGTTGGCCTCACGCCGGATGGCTATCACGCCCTGGCACCCGTCCAATGGCCGGTGACGCCAGCCGGCGGCACGGCGCGGCTCTTCACCGATGGCCGCTTCCCCACCGCCGATGGCCGCGCCCGGATGGTCCCGGCGCTGGCTCAGGGGCCGGCAGAGGCCACCGATGGCGCCTTTCCCCTGGCCCTGAACACCGGCCGGGTCCGCGATCACTGGCATACGATGACCCGCACCGGCCTCTCCGCAGCGCTCAGCCGTCATGCGCCGGAGCCCTATGTGGAGGTCCATCCCGTCGACGCCCTGGCGCAAGGGATCGCCGAGGGCGCCCTGACCCGAGTTCGCACCGCCCATGGCGAAGCTGTCGCGGTGGCCAGGCTCACCGACGCCCAGCGGCCCGGTTGCATCTTCATGCCCATGCACTGGAGCGCCGCCTATGCGCCCCAGGGGATGGCCAATCCCCTGGTCTCAGGGCCCGTCGATCCCGTCTCCGGCCAGCCGGAGTTCAAGCACACGCCGGCCCGCATCCAGGCCTATCGCGAGACGTGGAGAGGCTTCTTCCTTTCCCGGGCGGCGATTACCCCGCCGGAAGGGCTCGACCTGGTCTGGCGGCGAATGACCCAGGACGGTTGCCAGCTTCACGAGTTCGCCGGCCGCGGCGACGCTGATCAGCGTGACGACCTGCGCAAAACGCTGAGCCGGGGACTGAAGGGCCAGGCGCTGCTGCTGGAGGACGCCCAGGGGGGGCGGCTGCGGGAAGCCTTCGTCCAGGACGACCGGCTGGCCAGCGTGCTGTTCATGACCGTGGAGACTGGCCGTTTGCCGCCCCGGGACTGGCTGGCCGCCCTGTTCGCCAAGGATCAGCTGAGCGAGGCCGATCGTGCGGCTCTGCTGATCGGCTTCGCCCCCGGCGTCGCCGTCGAGACCGGCCCCCTGGTCTGCGCCTGTCGCGGGGTGCGTCGGTCGCGGATCGAGGCGGCCGTCGCCCAGGGGGCTGCCAGCCTGGATGCGGTCGGCGCGGCCACCGGGGCGGGAAGCCAGTGTGGCTCCTGCCGTCCCGAAATCACCCGAATGCTGCCCGCCTCGGAGACCCGTCATGCCGCCTGAAGCCAAGCCCCTGTTTCCCGTCCAGCTCGTGGGCGCCGGACCTGGCGCGGCTGACCTGCTAACCCTGCGGGCGGCCCGCGCCGTCGAGGGCGCCCAGGCCCTGCTCTATGACGCCCTGGTCGGCGAAGAGATCCTGGCCATGGCGCCGCAGGCCTGCCTGAAGATCCAGACCGGCAAGCGCGCGGGTCGGCCCTCCATGCGGCAGGAGACCATCAACCGCCTGATGATCCGGCTGGCCCGGCGAGGCTTGCGTGTCGTGCGGCTGAAGGGCGGCGATCCCTCGATCTTCGGCAGGGTGGGGGAGGAGGCCCAGGCGCTGCGCCTGCACGGCTTGGCGGCGGAGATCGTGCCGGGCGTCACTGCGGCCTGCGCGGCGGCCGCCCAGTTCGGCCTGCCCCTGACCCATCGCGGCGTGGCCCGCCGGGTGGTGATGACCACCGCCACCACCCAGGACGGCGAACTCGCCCTCGACTGGGCGGCAGCCTCCGATCCCGAGGCGACCCTGGCCATCTATATGGGCGCCCGCGCCGCGCCGGAGATCGCGCGCCGCCTGATCGCCGCGGGGCGCTCGCCCCTGACACCCGTGGCCATCGTGGAAAACGCGAGCTCGCCTGGTGCGAACCTGAACCGGACCACCCTGGCCCAGCAGGCCGTCGCAGCGCCGATGCGCGCTGGCGCGGGGCCGGCCATTCTCCTGGTTGGCGAGGCGCTGGCCGCTTCGGCGTCGTGGCCCAGCGACGCGGGTCTCGAGGCGCTGCCCGGTGCGGCCTGATAGGCCCGTCCATGGAGTGCGGCGCCCACGCGGCATTTCGCGCGTTACGCTGGATGACCAGCCAATGGACGCGCTTCTTCAGGCAAGGTGAGCCTTGAGCGTGTTCGCCTCGTTCGGGAAGGCGCCTTTGACCGAGTCTCCACAAAACCCGGCCTATGAGGCCATAGTCGTCGGCGCAGGCCCCGCCGGCCTGACAGCGGCGGTGTATCTTGCGCGGTTTCGGCGGCGGGTGCTGGTGCTGGACGGCGGGCCCTCGCGCGCCGCATGGATTCCCGAGAGCCACAACACCCCGGGCTTCCCGGCGGGCATTTCAGGGACTGCCCTGCTGCAGCGTCTCCGCGACCAGGCCGAGGAATATGGGGCCGTGATTTCGGCCGCCAGGGCCGACAGGCTGGAGCAGACTTCCGGCAGGTTCAGGCTCCACATCGGTGGCGAGAGGGTTGAGGCCCCGACGGTGCTTCTGGCCACGGGGCTGGTCGATCATCTGCCGGATATCCCTGGCGTCGACGCCGCCCTGGCCGCGAGCCTGGCGCGGGTCTGCCCCATCTGCGACGCCTATGAGGCCATTGACGCCAGGCTGGCCGTGCTCGGCGACGGGCCGCTGGCCCTGCGGGAGGCCGAGTTCCTGCGCACCTACAGCCAGGACGTCTCTGTCCTGATGCTGGGCGAGGAAGGGGCCGGCTCGACCGGGGTCATGCCAGTAGCGCTGCAGGACATCCGGTTTGAAGACCGTAAGATCGTCCTTGCGCGCCAGGACCTGGCCGACCAGCGCTTTGACTATCTCTATCTCGCCATGGGCAGCACGATCCAAGCCGACCTCGCCACCGGCCTCGGCGCCCGGCAGGATGATAGCGGAAAGCTGCTGGCGGACGCCCATCAGATGACGACGGTCGAAGGGCTATATGTGGCCGGTGATGTGGTCAGGGGGCTGAACCAGATCGCGGTCGCCACCGGCGAGGCGGCGATCGCCGCGACGGCGATGCACAATCGCCTGCGTAACGCCTGATCCCCCCGGGACGGCGCCACTGGAACCGTTCGTCAGCAAGAACGTCTGTGCCGTGAGGAGTCGCCATGGCCGCGCCGCGCAAGCTCAAGGTCTTCCAAGCCCAGATCGGCTTCTACGACACGGTGGTGGCGGCCTCGAGCCAGCCTGCAGCCCTGCGCGCCTGGGGTATGCGCCAGGACCTTTTCGCGTCTGGCCATGCGAAGTTGGCCGAGGATCCGCAGGCCATCGAGGCGGCCCGGGCGCATCCTGAAACGCCATTGAAAAGGGCCGTCGGATCAAACGATGCGTTCGCCCTTGAAGCCGCGCACCTGCCCGACGTGCCCGCCGCCCGCGGGCGGCGCAAGGTCGCCTCGCCGGGCACGATAAAGGCGCCGCCTAACGCCACGCCGGCGGTGAGGGCAACTGCGTCGAAGCCCAAGCCCAAGCCCAAGCCCAAGCCCAAGCCCGATCGGGGCCGGCTTGAAGCGGCTGAAGCCAAGCTGCAGGCGGTCGAGGCCGACCGTCGCGAGGAGGAAACCGCCCTCGCGCGGCGCTTGGCGAGCCTGGAGGAGGAAATGGCTCAGGCGAAAAGCAGGTTCACGAGCACCCATCGGGCGGCGAAGGCCGAGGCCGAACGAGCCCTCGCGGCCTATCGCAGGGCCGGCGGCGAAGCGTAGAGGTCAGGCAAGCCCGGGGCGTGGTTCGCCTGGGAGCGGGCGCCGCCGCTGCTGGCGGACGCCCCGTGGGTGTGGCCGCAGATCGGCGCTACAGGCCCGACGCCCGCCCGCGACCACAGGCGTTCGTGGATCGCGAAGGCGAAGGTCTGCACGACGGGCTCGACGACGCCGACGGCGAGCGCCACCCGCCAGTCGCGGGTGAGGGCGAAGGCCACGGCCACCGCCACCGTCAGGTGCATCAGACCATAGGTGATCGTCTTCAGCAGCACGCGGTTCATGACCTTCGCCCCTCGATCACTTTGCGACCGGCGTGGTGGAGCCGGCCCCGGGACCCGCGCCCAGATCAGCGCCGGTGATCGGGTCGCCGTCGGGGGCCGACTCGGTGCGCTTAGCCAGGTTGGCCAGCACCTTGGTGTCCTTGGCCGGCAGCTTGACCGAGGCCAGCCCGTCGCCGCCATCGACCGCAGCCTGGTCTTCACGCTCGCTGACCACCTGCCAGTTATCGCCGGAGTTCCACGGACCCGAGGCGTCGCCGTCGCCCTGGGACATGTTGTAATAGACGTCGGCGAACTTGGGATCAGCTGGCAGCTTGCCCGTGGGGAAGTTGGGCTCGATGGCGTAGAGCGCCTTCTCGAACGACTTCTGGTGGGCGACCTCGCGGGTCATCAGGAATCCGAGGGCGTCCTTGATGCCCGGATCGTCTGTAATGTTGATCAGCCGCTCATAGATGATCTTGGCCCGGCTTTCGGCGGCGATGTTGGATCGCAGGTCGGCCGTCGGTTCGCCACGGCAGTCGACATAGGCCGCGGTCCACGGCACCCCCGACGAGTTGGTCAGGGCGGGGCCGCCGCCATAGAGCAGCGCCTGGGTGTGGCTGTCGCCGCCTCGGGTCAGGGACATGTAGAGATCGGCTTCCGACAGGGCGGCCTCGGCCAATTGACCTTTGGCGCCCTTGTTGAGCATAGCGACGATGCTGCCGATAACCTCCAGGTGGCTCAGCTCCTCGGTCGCGATATCAAGTAAAAGATCCTTACGACCTGGATCTTCTTCGGCCAGTCCCTGAGTAAAATACCGCATTGCAGCGGCAAGTTCGCCATCCGGACCGCCGAACTGTTCCAGAAGCAGGCTGGCCAGCACTGGATTTGGCTCAGATACACGCACTGTGTACTGAAGTCTCTTGTTATGCATGAACATGGTCATTCCTTTGAAGCACGCTAAACTAGCGACCTGGTGACCTAAGGCGTCCGAATGCCATGAGTTCCTATAGTGAAGGCTCAAATATTATAATTCGCGAGAAGTGTCGACAATCAGACTGTCGAGTAAGTCGGGATTGCAACAGAGCGTCCTCTCGGCGGGGATCTCGGCTGCTGAACGTGACGGCTCCGTGAAGTTTGAATGAAACTCGCTGTCACACACTGAGGGGTTGCTCGGCCCTGTCGTTGAGGGGGCGGGGGGCAAGGGCCGGACGCGCATGTCCGGTTCCCCGCCGTCGCAACATCGACACGCGGAGAAATTCAGTGAACGGAATGAATCACCACCTCGGCCCGGGCCGCGGGCGCCGCGCCGTCTGGCTGATGACCAGCTGCGCCGCCATCGGCTTGCTCAGCGCCACCGGCGTTCAGGCCCAGACCCAGAATGAAGCCACCGAGGTCGGCGAACTCGTCGTTACGGGCAGCTATCAGCGCAGCCTTCAGCAGGCCGTGGACCTGAAGCGTGAAAATGTCGGCTTCTCCGACTCCATCGTCGCCACCGACGTCGCCAACTTCCCCGAACAGAACCTGGCCGAGGCGCTGCAGCGCATGCCCGGCGTGACGATCGAGCGGAACAAGGGCCTGGGCACCCGCGTCATGGTCCGCGGCCTGCCCAGCGAGTTCACCTTCGTCACCATCAACGACCTGGCGACGGCCTCGGGCAGCGGCGGCCGCGACGTCGAGTTCGACATCTTCGCCTCGGAGATCATCCAGCAGGTCACTGTCCAGAAGTCGCCAACCGCGGCCGACGAGGAAGGCGGCATCGCCGGCTCGATCAACATCTCCACGGCCCGCCCGTTCGACTATGACGGGCCCCGCCTGGTCGGCTCGGTGGAAGGCGCCTACAACTCCATCTCCGAGGAGATCGACCCCAAGCTGTCCTTCCTGGCCAGCAACACCTGGGGCGACTTCGGCGCGCTGGTCTCGGTCTCCACGGCCAAGCGGACCAACCGCACCGACTCTAATTCCGGCATCAATTTCCGTCCGGCCTTCCGCTTCCTGGAAGCTTCGGGCACGCGGGGGACCCAGGCCCAGAGCGTGCTGGCCCGGGACGCCGGCGTGATCGTCACTGACCGGTCGGACCGGGACCAGACGAGCCGCATCATCTTCCAGGACAAGGTCGGCGACCGGGTCTATCTGAACGAGCAGGACCAGTGGGGCGCGACCCTGTCGCTGCAATACCAGCCTTCCTCGAACTTCAGCCTGGCCTTCGACGGCATGATCGGCGCCTATGACGCCACCGAGGACGAGTACGACGCCGCGGCCTATTCCGCCTCCAGCCGCAGCACCTTCGAGACCATCCACGAATATGACGACACTACGCTGGCCGACTACGGCATGGTGGTCCTGCGCGACGTCTCCTACACCGCCACCCAGCACGAGTTCCTGAGCAAGGAGCGGATCAGCAAGACCGACTATTCGCAGTTCGGGGCCGAGCTGAACTGGAATGGCGACAACTGGGAATTCAATGCGCTGGCCGGCTATTCCGGCGCGGAAAAGACCATCGACTTCGCCAATCTGAAGCATGTGGCCTACGCCCCGTCGCGCACCCGCTGGACGGCAGATGGCGGCGAGACGATCCTGAGCGCCAACCCGGCCTCGATCGACATGTACAATTCGCCGACGAGCTATCTGTTCGAGGCCTATGAGACCAACCTCGAGGCCATCACCGACGACAAGTACGCCGCCCAGGCCGACTTCACCCGCCACTTCGATTTCGCAGCCTTCCCGGCGCTCAGCAGCATCCAGGTCGGCGCCCGCTACACCGACAAGTCCAAGGAGCGCCAGTACGGCTCCCTGAACATCCAGGGGCCGGGGCCGGGCGACTCGTCATGGGCCAATCAGCGCACCCTGGCCGACAGCGTTCTGACGCCGATCGCCGATCTCGTGCCCGGCGGCGACTACAGCGCCCGCGACCTGACCTGGAGCCAGATCTCCAATGCCTATGCCCGCGACACCTTCCGTTATGCGGGCTTCGTCACCCCCTTTGACGATGGCCAGTATTACGAGGTCACCGAGGAGACCCTCAGCCTCTACGCCATGGCTGATTTCGATTTCGAGATCGCCCGTGTGCCGGTGTTCGTGAACGGCGGCGCCCGCTATGTGGACACCACCGTGGAGTCCTCGGGCTTTCACCAGGTCCAGAACCCGGACGGCACCACGGGCTACACCCCCGAACCGGTGTCGAGCGAGGGCGGCTATGACAAGATCCTGCCCAGCCTGAACATCCATGCCGAGCTGACCGACAGCATCGTCCTGCGCGGGGCGGCCTCGGAGACCCTGATCCGGCCGGCCCTGAGCGACCTGGCCTACAAGCGCACCGCCAGTTGGAACTCGTTCCGCTTCACCGACGGCAACCCCAACCTGCAGCCGACCTACGCCAAGCAGTGGGAAGTGGGCCTCGAGAAGTACCTGGCGCAGGGCGGCCTGCTGTCGGTCTCCTACTTCTGGAAGGAGATCGAGGGCGTCGTCCGCAGCGAGCTGACCGGGACCGTCCCGAACGTCACCAAATACAACGCCAACGGCACGGTCGACGGGGTCTACGACTTCGACGTCTATCAGCCGGTCAACGCCGAGGGCTCCTACGAGGTCAGCGGGGTCGAACTGGTGGCGGTGGTGCCGCTGAGCCTCTTCTATGCGCCGCTGGAAGGCTTCGGCGTCAACGCCAACTACACCCTGCTGGACAGCTCGCTGACCGGCGAGTCCGACCTCGGCATCCCGACGCCGCCGGTGGGCCTGGCCGACAAGACCTACAACGTCACCCTCTATTACGAGAACGACCGCTTCCAGGCCCGCGCGTCCTATAACTACAAGGACAAGTACGTCGAAGGGATCGGCTACGAGATGTACCCGATCTGGCGCGACGCCTACGGCCAGACCGACATCTCGGTCAGCTATGATGTGAACGACCGCATCCAGCTCAGCCTGGAGGGGATCAACATCACCGACGAGGAGACCAAGGGCTACACCATGCATCCCTCCTTCCCGACCATGTACGAACTTTCCGGGCGCCGCTTCAGCCTGGGCGTACGCATGGAGTGGTGAGCCCGCGTTGATCGCGACAGCCCTCGAGACCGCCGGTGGAGCGCACTTTCCCCTTGCGTTCCACCGCGCGCAGCGCCCCCTCCGATGGAGGGGGCGTCTTTGCGCCTGCATGGGCGGACGGCGGGCGGCGCATGGGGACTGAGTTCGACATCAACGGCCTGCGCGCCGACCTTGTCGCCTATCTCCGCCGCAAGGACCGGGGCGGAGAGGAGGCCGAGGACGTGGCGCAGGAGGCCTTCGCCCGGTTCCACCGCGCCGGCCACGAGCTGACGGCGGCCGATGCGCGACCGCTCCTGTTCGTCATCGCCAGGAACATCCAGCTCGACCGCTGGAAGGCCGCCGCGCGGGAGACCCGCCGGAGCCTGCCGGACGACGTGTATGACCTGGACTCCGGCCCCTACGCCCTGGCCAGCGCCGCGCCCCGGGCCGATCAGCAACTGATCGATCGCCAGAACCTGGCCGCCGCCGCCGCGGCGATCCGCGCCCTGCCACCCAAGACGCGGGACGCCTTCCTGCTGCACAGGTTCGAAAACCTGACCTATCGCCAGATCGCCGCGCGGTTGGGAATCTCGGTCAGCATGGTCGAAAAACATATCGCCGAGGCGTTGCGGCAGTTGAAGATGTCGCGGGGCGATTGAGGTGTTGGTCCCGTGCATCGTTGTGTTTGGTGACGCCCGCGGCGACGCTGGCCACACCGTCCAGAGGAAGTCCCTGCGCTGATGCTCAATCGTCTCGCCGCCCTGTTCGCCGCCCGGCCTTCGACGGCCGAGGCCTGGCTGGCCCGCATGGGGCGGCCGGGCGTGAGCGCGCGCGACCAGGTGGCGCTCGAAGCCTGGCTCGACGCCGACCCCGACCATCTTCGTCAGTATGAGGGGCTGAAGGCGGCGAACGCCGGACTGGACGACCTGCGTCACGCCTTTGAAGGTGACCTCGCCCGCCTGCGGCGCGGTAAGGCGTCGCGACCGGGCGTACCCCGGGGGCTGGTCTTTGGCGGCGGCTTGGCCGCCATAGCCGCGGTGGTGGCCGCGATCGCCTTGCTGCCCATGCTGCGAGCCACGCCCGAGAGCCAGCTCTTCGAAAGCGCGCCAGGCCAGATCGTCGACGTGACTCTGGACGACGGCTCGCACGTGACCCTGGACGCCGACTCCGCCATCCGCGTGGCCTTCGCCGAGGACGTGCGCCGCCTGACCCTGGAGCGGGGCTCTGCCTATTTCGAGGTGGAGCACGACGCCGCCCACCCCTTCCAGGTGGCGGTGGCCGATCGTCAGGTGATCGTCACCGGCACGCGCTTCGTCACGGCCATCACCGGCGACAGCGCGCAGATCTCGGTCCTTCAGGGGCGCGTGGTGATCGGGCGTCGCGATGCGGCTCGGGCCGATGCGCTGGAGGGCGCGCTGGGGGTCACGGCCGGCGAACGCGCCGTCTTCCGATCCGGCGCGCCTCAGATCGTGAAGACCCGCGCCGACGTGGAGGCGGCGACGGCCTGGCGCCAGCGCCGGCTGGTATTCCGCAATGCGCCTCTGTCCGAGGTGATCACGGCCGCCGCCCGCTATTCCAATGCGCCCCTGGTCGTCGCCGATCCGGCGCTGGATCGCATGTTCATCACCACGGTCCTGCCCCTGGAAGGGGACGGCGCCCTGGCCGATCGCATGGCCGCGCTGCTGCCCATACGGGCCGAACACGCCGCCGATGGCCGCGTCCTGATCCGCGCCGAATAGGCGGCCATCGCAGAGCTGTCACGCCCGTGCGGTAGGGCGGCTGGACATGGTCTGTCCACGGCTCAGCTCCCTGAACCTGTTCGCCGCCTCGCCAGGTGGGAGCCTGCGATCGGCTGTGTCTGGTCTCGTGATCCTCGCCACGCTGCTGACGCTGGCTATCGCACAGCCGGCGCAGGCCCAGCCCGGCCGGTCGATCTGGTTCGACATCCCCGCCCAGGACGCCTCATCGGCGCTCCTTCAGCTCTGTCTGGCGGCCGATTGCGAGCTGGCCTTCACCTCCAGCCCTGGCCGCATCGTGCGCACCAAGGCCGTGCGGGGGACGATGCCCTGGCGGACCGCCATGGCCCAGATGCTGGACGGAACCGACCTGCGCTATCGCTTCGTGGGTTCCCGGGGCGTGCGGGTTTGGGTCGCCACGTCAGCGCCATCGCCGCCGCCGCCGCAGCAGGCTCCACCGGTGGAGGTGAAGGCTGTGGAGGTCGTCGGACGTCTCTCGGCTAAGATCGACGAGGGGTTGAGCCGCAAGCGCGCCGCCGACGTCATTTCCGACGTCGTCGCATCAGACCGGATCGGAGATCTTCCCGCCGCCAACCTGGCCGAGGCCCTGCAGCGGGTGCCCGGCGTGGCCATCGAGCGCGAGGTGGGCGAGGGCCAGTTCGTCAGCGTGCGGGGCCTGGGGCCGCTGTTCCAGTCGGTGACGCTGAACGGCGCGCCGGTGGCCTTCAACGAAAACATCCGCAACTCCACCCAGAGCGGTCGCCAGTTCCGCTTTCGCGCTCTGTCAGTCGATCTGTTGGCCGGCGCTCGCCTGACCAAGTCCTCGACGCCGGACCTGATCGACGGCGGCATCGGCTCCAATATCGACATCGAAACCGCCGGCGGCCTCGACGGCGACCCCTTTCTGTCCCTGCGGCTGGGCGGCGAGGCGAGCGCGCGCTCCGACGAGGTTGGGGCCGATCTTTCCATGGCCGGCCGGATGGTCTCAGCCGATGGCGAGATGGGCCTGATCGCCGGGGTCTCCGAGGAGACCCGGAGCGTCCGCTATGACCGCTTCCAGATCATGCGCTATGGCCAGACGGTCATCGACGGTGAGCTGCTGGTCACCCCGAACGATGTCCGCACCACGGTGGAGCAGGAGGCGCGCCGGCGACGCAGCCTGTTCATCGGCGCCGACTGGCGGCCATCAGCCGATGTCCGGCTCGATTTCGACGCCCTGGTCTCGACCTTCGACAACGCCATTCGCGAGGACCGGCTGGTGTTTGGCCTGGGCGCGGCGCTGGCCGAGCCGGGCGCGACAGTGCGCGCGAAAAACGGCGTGGTCACCGCCGCCAGCCTCATCGACGGCCAGATCGACAACAATACCGAGTTCTCCGATCAGTCGCATCTGAACGTGCTCGTCTCGGTCGGGGCCGACATCGCCCTGGGCGACTGGCGCCTGACCCCGCGCCTCAGCGCCTCGCACGCCTATTCGGTGCTGGATACGCCCCTGGAGCGCTTCTCGACGGAGTCGCCCGAGGGGGTCGCCTACAGCTTCGACCTGGGCGATGCGGCCCAGTCCCGCCGGGCCGCCAGCCTGACCACCGACTACGACCTCCTCAACCCCGCCAGCCTGACCCTGGGCCAGTTGAGCATTCGCGCGGTGGAGTCCCGGGACGCTGACGTGACGGCGATGTTCGACGCCGAGCGCCGTATCGACTCCCACCGGGCGGGCGTCGGCTTCACGGCGCTTCGATGGGGCGTCCAGGTCAGCGACCGGAGCCGGGACTATGATCGCCGCGATCGGCGCGCCATTCCCCTGACGGATGACGGCGTCGTGGTCGGTTTCTATACGGGCGCCACCCCCGCCGACGTGTTCAGCGACCTCGTCGCCGTCCGTTCGACCCCCTGGGCCACGGCGGACTTTGCGCGCCTAGGCCCAGCCTTTCGCATTGCAGATCCGGCCGCCGGCATCGTCTTCCGGCCGGGCGATGTCGCACCGACCGGCGCCGACCAGCAGAATTCCTACGAGGTCGGCGAGCAGGTGGCGGCGGCCTATCTGCGCCTGGATTTCGAAGGCCAAGCGATGGCGCGCCGCCTCTCCGGCAATTTCGGGGTCCGGGCCATCGAGACCCGCACCCATGTGGAGGGCGCGCGCCTGGAGCGGGTGGGGGATGCGGCCCAGGTTCGATCCGTGACCTTCGACGGCGACCATCAGGCGGTCCTGCCGAGCCTGAATCTGGCGGCTGAGCTGAATGAGGCGACGATCCTGCGGATGGCGGCGTCGCGCTCGATCACCCGCCCGTCCCTGGCCGATCTGCGCGCCTCCACCGTCCCGGCGAGCGTCCTGGTGTCGGCCATCTATGAGGACGGCGAGGCGGCGGTCACCGACCCGGAAGCGGGCGTCATCTTCAGCGGCGTCGGCGGCAACCCGGCCCTGACGCCCTATGTCTCGACCAATTTCGACATCTCCTATGAGGTCACCGGCCGGCGCACCAGCCTCTCCATCGCCTATTTCCACAAGACCATCGACGACTTCATCGAGACGGCGGCGGCGCCGGAGGTGCTGACCTTCGAAACCCAGGCCGGTCCCCTGGTCGAGGCGGAGGTCCTGATGAGCCGGCCGCATAATGTCGGGCGCGCCACCATCGATGGGGTGGAACTGGGCCTGCACCAACGCCTGGCCCATGGCCTGGGCCTTTGGGCCAGCGCCACCTGGACCCGTTCGAGGCTGGACGGCGGCGGGCGGTTGACCGGCGTCTCGGACTGGGCCTGGTCGCTCAGCCCCTATCTGGAGCGCGGCCCCTTAAGCGTGAACCTGTCCTGGTCCTGGCGCTCCCCCTTCCGCTCCGAGGCTGATATGCAGGGCGGCGGGGTCTCGGACTTCACTGTCGGCGCGGCGGGCTATCTCGACGCCCAGGCGGTCTATGCGCTCCCGGCCCAGGCCGAACTGGTCATCTCGGCCACCAACCTGACCAACACCCGCGAACTCGCCTATGAAGGCGCCAAGGACCGCCTCCTCCAACTCGGCTCGGTCGGCCGCCAGGCCTCCGTCGGTGTCCGCTGGGTCTGGTGAGGCGGCGGGGGCGCGGGGACGCACAGGTGTCACAACAGCCCGCTAGCCATGGCGCATGACTGATCGCGCGACGCCCAACCTTCCGGCCCGTGACTTTGACGAGACCGCCCAGTTCTACGAGGCCCTCGGCTTCTCGCAGTCCTGGCGTGACCGGGCCTGGATGATCCTGACCAGGGGGTCTCTCCAGCTGGAGTTCTTCCCCCACCCCGACCTCGATCCGAGCGCAAGCTGGTTCAGCGCCTGTCTGCGGCTTTCAGACCCCGCCCGGTTCTATGAAGCTTGCCGGGCGGCTGGGGTCTCTGAGGCCCGCGCCGGTTTCCCCAGGCTCGTCCCCCGCGCCGCAGACGACACAGGCCCTCTCGTCGGCGCGCTCATCGACTTGAATGGATCGCTCCTCAGGTTGATCAAGGACCATCCGGCCGGCTGAGCTCGCCGAGAGTTGGCTCCAGCCTGGCCCGAAGTTCGAACCGATTGCGCCGCCTGAATATGGGGCGGCGGCGGGATAGGGCGACAAACCCCTCATCCCTATTGTAGCGCTAGGATGGATCGAAAGCCTGGCCCTGGGGTTGAGGAGGGATATGCTCAGCACGCTCCCCTACTGGCAGCAGCTGGCGCTCTATGCGCTGGCGGGCGCCGTCATCATGACCCTGCTGTTCCGGATTCCCTATGTGGGGCCGGCGCTGCGGACGGCCGTATCGTTCGGCGCCCTGGCGCTTTGTCTCTTCATCCTAATGCAGCATGCGCCCTATCAGCCTTGGCTCGCCCAGATCGTCGAGCGCACCGGGCTGGACCGCCAGGAGGTGGTGGGCGAGGAGGTGCGTATCCCCATGTCGGCCGACGGGCACTTCTGGGCCAAGGCCATGCTGAATGGTCAGGAGGTCCGCATGCTGGTCGACAGCGGCGCGACCCTGACCGCCATTTCGGCTGAAACCGCCGCCCGCGCCGGCGTCCGCCCGGAGCCGGGGCTGACGCCGATCCTGGCGCGGACCGCCAACGGCGTCGTTCAGGCGCGACCGGCCTCGGTGGACGACTTCCAGCTCGGCGGCATTGCGGCGTCCGGTCTGCAGGTGGCCATCTCGGGCGCGCTCGGACCCGTGGATGTCCTGGGCATGAACTTCCTGACCCGGCTGGCCAGTTGGCGGGTCGAGGGCCGGACCATGATCCTGACGCCCCGCCCGGGCGAAGTGGTGGACGGCGCTGGTCTGACCGCCGAAGCCTCCTAGCCTTGCGGCTCCAGGGCCAGCAGAGCGACCGGCAGATGCGCGAACAACCTGGCGGCGGGAACGGCGCCTGCCGTGTGGGCCTGATCGCTCAGATGATCGCGGAAGCTGACCCCCTGGTCCGCCGTAAGCTTCACGACCGTGTCGTGCCACCATTCGGGGTCGGGGAGGGGAAGGCCCCGGGCTAAGGCAGTGGGCGAGCTGATCACCGCCGCGGCGATCACCGTGTCCGTGGCCGTCCGGCGGGCGAAGGCGATGACCGCGTCTTTCTGACGGCCTTCCACCTGCAGGGGCTCATAGCTCCCCTGGGCGAACACATCCGGCCTGGCCCTGCGGAGACCGAGCGTGCGGGCGATCACCATCTGCTTCACCGCCCCGGAGCGCCAGTCGGCCAGGGCGTTCTCGGGCGAGGTCTGGCTCAGCATCTGCTGGCGCAGGGCGAAGTCCACCGGGCGGCGATTGTCGGGATCCACCAGGCTGAAGTCCCAGAGTTCGGTCCCCTGATAGGTGTCGGGCACACCCGGGCTGGTACAGCGCAGCAGCGCCTGGGCGAGGCCCTTGATGGCGCCGGCCGGGGCGATCTCTTCCACCAGACCCGAAAGGGCTGAGAGATAGGCGCGATCGCCGAGGCAGCGGTCGAGATAGGCCAGGCAGGCGCGCTCATAATCGGCGTTCGGGACCGCCCAGGAGGATCGCAGCTTGCCCTCCCGCAGGGCCTTGGTGAACCAGCCGGCCACCCGCTCGCCAAACACCTTCAGCTCCGCCGCATCGTCCATGTCCAGGTCAAGCGGCAGGGCGCCGGCCAGGGTCTGGTGCATCTGGTAGGCGTCGGCGGGATCGATCTGCGGCGGCGCGCCGGCGAGCCAGGGGCGCACCCTTGTCGCCCAGACCTCCGGGCGCTCGCTGAGGACGGCCAGGCGGGCGCGCACGTCCTCGCCCCGCTTGTGGTCATGGGTTGCGGTGGTGAGCATGCTGCCGGGCCAATCCTTGGCTCGGGCGAGATTGGCGGTGTGGAACTCGCCCGCGTCGCTGGCCAGGCGACCTGGATAGGAGCCCACCTCGTTACGCGAGATCAGACGCAGATAGCGGTAGAAGGCGGTGTCTTCCGCCGACTTGGCCGCCACCGGGGCGCTGAGCTGATGGAACCGCTGCAGGGCCCGGCGCCGGGCGTCCGGCGCGCCCGGCCCGCCGCCGGTCAGCCAGGCCTCGATCTGGTCAAGCCCTGGCCGGTCGGCGGGCGCGATGGCCGCCTGCGCCTTGGCCATGGCCTGCGCCAGAATGTCGGCCTCGCCCGCGGAGAGGGCCTCGCCCTCGCCATAGAGCCTATAGGCGGAAAAGCCCGTGAGCAGCTGGGTGATCGCGCGGCGCAGGGCGCCCCTCGTGAGGTCGCGGGTTTTGAGATCGCCACGGGCCAAGTCGTGGAAGGCGCCGGCCACGGCCTCGACCTGACCGGCGAAGCCATGGGTTAGGATTTCGAGCCGGGCGGCGTGCTCCTCATCCTCATAGTCGCCTTCGCGCCCGCTGATCTCCCGCCAGAGGGCGGCGAGGGGCGCGGCGCCGTCCGGCTCATGGAGCAGGGCCGAGACGCCGTCCATGAACTCATAGCCGGTGGTTCCGTCGCAGGCCCAGTCGCGGCTCAGGGCTTCGCCCTCGGCGAGGATCTTCTCCACCACCAGATAAGCCGGGCCGGGGGCCGAGCCGGCGGGCCTGGCGGCTTCCAGCTTCGCCAGTTCGCCCCGCAGGCGGGTGAGGTATCGCGCCGGGTCGGCCAGGCCGTCGATGTGATCGATGCGCAGGCCATCGATCAGGCCCTGGGCATAGAGGCGAAGGGGCAGGGCGTGGATGCGGTCGAAGACCTCGGGGTCTTCCACGCGGACACCGGCCAGCTCGGTGATGTCGAAGAAGCGCCGCCAGTTGATCTCATCGCCTGCGGTCTGCCACCAGGCCAGGCGATAAGGCTGACGCTCCAGGAGCTCGTGGAGCCGCGCGCGGCCGGGCTCTCTGGCCGGGTCGTAGGCCTCAAGGCCAAGCTTGAAGACCTCGGCCCGATCGGCCGCGCGGATCGGAAACCGGTGATGCCCATAGGCCATGACCCAGAGCGACCCGTCGGGGCCAGACTCCAGCCGAATATCGCCGCCCGCCAGGGCCTCGCCATAGGGTGCGCCGAGGAAGGGGGCCAGAACCTTGCCCTGAAGCGCGGGGTCTCTGGGGCGCCAATCGATGTCGAACAGGCCGGCAAAGGCGCTGGCCTCGCCCTTCTCCAGGACGTCCAGCCACCAGGCGTTGTCGGAGCCGCCGACCGCGAGGTGGTTGGGCACGATGTCGAGAATGATCCCCAGGCCCTCGGCCTTCAGCGCCGCCGCCATCTGGCGGAAGCCGGCTTCTCCGCCCAGCGCCGGGTTGATGGCGGTGGGATCGACCACGTCATAGCCGTGCGTGGACCCGGCCCGGGCCACGGCGACAGGCGAAGCGTAGACATGGCTGATCCCCAGGTCGCGGAGATAGCCCGCCAGCCCCGCGCCGTCGGCGAAGGTGAAGCCGGCATGGAACTGCAGCCGGTAGGTCGCCGTGGGGGTCATCGCGGCCGCTCTTTGTTCAGGCTTGCGAACCGGCCGGCCGGTCCGGGCGCTTCGAACAGCGCCTCCGCCGGCCCTGCCAGACGTCGCCGCCAATTGGGATGTTCTATGGTCGTGCCGGGCAGGTTGGGCTGCGCCTCCAGGCCCAGCAGATCCTCGATGGGCAGGATCGCAAGTTTGGAGGGCGTCTTGGCCAGGAAGCCGATGGCGGCGTCCACGACTGGACCGGTCTGTTCGGCCGACGGGCGATCGCCCTCGGCGCAACCCGCCGCGCAGAAGGCGGCCCACAGGGCCGTCCGCTGAGTGTCGCGCTCGGACCGCAAGGCCAGCACCTGATCTTCGTCGGGGTCGGGCTGAAGCCGGACCCGCCAATCGATGTCAGTCCCGCGCCACCAGCCGGCGATGGGGGGCAGATCGTGGGTGGTGGTCATGGCGCAGGCTTGGGGCGACCACTGCCCAGGGGCTTTAAACGCGCCCTTATCGTCCTGTTCGAACAAGAGCACCTGCATGCCGCGGACACCGCCCTCGTTCAGGGTTTCACGCAGGCCCTCCGGAACCGTGCCCAGATCTTCGCCGATCACCAGGACGCGGTGGCGATGGGACTCGATGGCGATCAGCCGCATCAGGTCCTGCATGGGATAGGTGAGGTAGGCGCCCTCGGTGGGCCCCGCGCCATGGGGCACGACCCAGAGCCGCCGCAGCCCTAGTATGTGATCGATCCTCACCCCGCCGGCGTAGCGCATGGCTGAACGCAGAGTGGCCAGAAACCCCTCATAGCCGCTGGCGGCCAGGGCGCGGGGCGAGAAGGTGGTGACCCCCCAGTCCTGACCGTTGGCCTGGAAGGCGTCCGGCGGCGCGCCGATGTTCAGCCCCGCCAGCAGGTCCTGCGGCCGGGACCAGGCGTGGCTGCCCCCCGGATCCATGCCGACCGCCACATCGGTGATCAGGCCCACCGGCATGCCGCTGGCCCGGGCGGCCGCCTGGGCGCGGGCCAGGCTTCGGTCGGCCAGCCACTGGACGAAGATATGAAAAGCGACCTCGTCGGCATGCTCGGCGGCGAAGGCCGCCACCGCGGGGCCGGCGGGATCATGGAGGTCTTCAGGCCAGTCCGGCCAGCCGCGGGCGCCATCGCGGGCGAAGAAGGTCCCGTGGATCGCCTCGAACCGAGCGTGACCGCGCAGGTTCTCGCCACCCTCGGCCTCGAAGCTCTGCAGATCGGCCTTCAGGTTCGCCGGGGCCGAAGACAGGAACCGCGCGTGGATTCGACGCAGGGCGGCCAGCCGCTGGGGGATCGCGACCGACCAGGCCACCAGATCGCCGTCAGCCGGCTGAGGTCCCAGGTCGCCAAGCTCATGGCCCAAGACCGCAGCCGGATCAGCGAAGAGGCCGTTCAGAAACAGGCGGCTGGACGGAGCATAGGGACTAAACCGCTCGGCGTCGGCGGCGAACAGGGCATGGACCGGGCTGATGGCCAGGGCCGCGGCGCCTCGGCGCCCAGCGGCCTCGGCGAAGCCGGCGAGGTCGCCGAAGTCTCCGAACGGCCGAGGATCGCGTCCGCGCAGGGAATAGAGCTGCACCGCCAGCCCCCAGAGCCGCCGGTGGGGCGCCAGATCGTCCAGCCCAAAGGCCTGGACCGGCGCTACGGCGACGGTGACCTCCCGGCCATCGATCTCCAGTCGATGATAGCCTGGGATGTCCACGCCTTGCAGCGTAAAGCCGGTGTTCGGGTCGAGACCGATATCCACGGCCCCGCCACCTTCAAGCTGAAGCCGGCCCTGCCCGCCGCACGGGCCGCCGAGGGGGCGGAAGGGCTTTCCCACCTGGGCGGTGATGAAGTCCGGCGGCGGCGCGGCGGACAGACGACGACGGCTGTCCTCTAGGTCGGCGGCGGTGGACGCCGGCAGGCCAAGCGCCGCCAGCACCGCGCGCAGGGTCTCGGGCGGCGTGCGGCGCAGCTGGCCGTGAACATCCTCCCATTCCACCAGGACGCCGGCCTCAAGGGCGAAGGCCTCAAGCTCGGCGTCGATCACCGTTTGGGCTCCAGCCAGGCGACCAGGCTGTAGGGGCACAGCCGGCGATCACCATCCAGGCCGTCGCCGATGGTGGCCGCGGCGACCCTCTCGGGGGCGTCGGGGATCTCGACCGCCTCCGAACCGAGATTGAGCGCCAGGGTCCAGCGGGCGCCGTCGCCCAGGGTCCAACTCGCCTTGACGGCGGCGGGGCTGAGGGCGCGGGCGCCGTGGCTCCGGGCGCCACGCAGGCGGGGAACCAGGTCGCGGGCGCGGATCTGCAGCAGGTCGCGGTAGAGCCGGCGCCACTCGGCCGCATCGGGCCCGGGTTCGGGGCGCGACGCTTCGAAAGTCGAGGCGTCGTTGGGATCGGGGATGGCCGCCCGCGCGTCGGGATCGGCGAAGGCCGCGAAATGGGAAAACTCAGACCGCCGGCCCTCCCGCACGGCCTCGGCCAGTTCCTCATTGTGATCTGTGAAGTAGAGGAAGGGAGAGCGACTGCCCACCTCTTCGCCCATGAAGGTCATGGGGATCTGGGGCGCCAGCAGGATCAGCGCGGTCGCCGCTCGCAGAGCCTTGGGATCGGCGAGCGTGATCAGCCGCTCGCCGAGCGCGCGATTGCCGATCTGGTCGTGGTTCTGGACGAAGTTGACGAAGGCGGTAGGCGGCAGGCCGGCGCTGGGACCGCCGCGGGGCGCGCCGTCCCGCAAGGGGAAGGGCTCGCCCTGATAGACGAAGCCCTCGGCCAGGCTGCGGGCCAGGGCCTCGGCAGGGGCTTCGGCATAGGCGCGATAATAGCCCTCGGTTTCGCCGGTCAGCAGCACGTGCAGGACGTGGTGAGCGTCGTCGTTCCACTGGGCGTCGAACGGGCCGCTCATATGGTCGGGCGTGTTGTCGTCATTCTCCAGGATGAGGTGGACCTGGCGCTCGCGGCCGGCGGCGGCGCGGACGGCCTCGCCCATTTCGTCGATCCAGTCGCGCTCGCTGATGGCGTGGACGGCGTCAAAGCGTAGGCCATCGAACCGATATTCGTTGATCCAGTAGACGGCGTTCTCGGTGAAGAAACGCCGGACCTCGGGCCGCCGGAAGTCGATGGCGGCCCCCCAGGGCGTCTGGATGTCGTCGCGGAAGAACTGCGGCGCGTAGGCGCCGAGCGCGTTCCCGTCGGGACCGAAGTGATTATAGACCACGTCCAGAAAGACCATCAGCCCCAGCTCGTGGGCCTGGTCGATCATCGCCTTCAGCTCTTCGGGCGAGCCATAGGCCGCGTCGGGGGCGAAGGGCAGGACCCCGTCATAGCCCCAGTTCCGCTGACCCGGGAAATCGGCGATCGGCATCAACTCGATGGCCGTGAAGCCCAGGGCCTTCAGCTCAGCCAGTTGCTCGGCGATCCCGTTGAAGCCGCCCATCAGGCCGGGATGAAGTTCGTAGATCACCGCCTCTTCCCAGGGCCGACCCTTCCAGTCGGCGGTGCGCCACTGATAGGCGGCCGGGTCGATCACCAGGCTGGCGTCGTGGACGTCGCCGTTCTGACGGCGCGACGCCGGATCGGCCACACAGACATCTTCGCCCACCCGATACTTGTAGAGCGACCCAGGCCCACAGGGCGCCTCGGCCTCAAACCAGCCCTCTTCGACCGCCGTCATGGGTTGGGCCGGCAGGCCCTCGACTTCCAGGGTCACCGCCTCACAGCCCGGAGCCCAGAGACGGAACCGCGTCCGGTCCTCGGCCAGGACCGTGGCGCCGAAGGGCAGCTCGTGGACGCATCGGCCAGAGCCGTCGGCGCCGTCCACCACGGAATGCAGAAGCACCGCACTGTGCGCGCCCACCTCCACCTGCGTCCCCGACAGGGACTGCTCGCCCAGGCCCGGATGGGCGCTATCGAGCAGGATCACCGGCGCGCCCATCGGTTCGGGGAGATGGAAGGTCATGGCCCCGTCGCTGGCGTTGGTCAGCAGGGTGATGAGCTCGACCCGGCCATCGTCCATGGGCGCGGCGCGGCGCATGGCCAGGGCTGCGGCGTGGGGGTTCTGCCAGTCCTCCGCAGAAAGACCTCGCCCGTGCTCATCGAACCAATCGACGTCGAGCACGCCTGGCGCATATTCATTCTGGCCGTGAAGGAACTGGTTGGGCCGGAGCGTCCCGTAGGTTTTGCGAAGGGCGATCAATCGGGACACGAAGTCGATCTGGGCCTGGCCCTCCGGCGACTCCAGATGACGCCAGTCGAACCAGGAAATCTCGTTATCCTGGCAGTAGGCGTTGTTGTTACCCTTCTGGGTGCGGCCGAATTCATCGCCGCCCAGCAGCATCGGCGTGCCCGACGAGGCGAACAGGGTCATCAGCATGGCGCGCATCACCCGGCCGCGGGTGCGCTGGATGTCCACGTCCGAGGTCGGGCCTTCGGCGCCCCAGTTGCGCGACAGGTTCTCGCTGTGGCCGTCGCGGTTGTCCTCGCCATTGGCCTCGTTGTGCCGCTCCTCGTAGCTCACCAGGTCGCCGAGGGTGAATCCGTCGTGCGAGGCGAGGAAGTTGATCGAGGCCCAGGGGCGCCTGGCCCGGCGGTCAAAAATGTCGCCAGACCCGGAGAGTCGCGCGGCGAGGTCGGGTCGACCGCCCTCATCGCCGCGCCAATAGCCGCGCACGTCGTCGCGGAACCGGTCGTTCCACTCGGCGAAGCCGGGGGGGTGATGGCCCAGCTGATAGCCGCCCGGACCGATGTCCCAGGGCTCTGAGATCAGCTTGATCCCCTGAAGCGTGGGGTCCTGCCGCAGCACGTCGAAGAAGCCCGCCCCGGGGTCGAAGCCGTGCTTCTCCCGGCCCAGGGTCACCCCCAGGTCGAAGCGGAAGCCGTCCACGCCATAGGACTGCGTCCAGTAGCGCAGGGAGTCGGCCACCATCTGGACCACCCGGGCCTTGGACATATTGACGGTGTTGCCTGTGCCGGTGTCGTTGACGCAGAACCGCCGATCGCCCTCGACGAGGCTGTAATAGCTGGCGTTGTCTAGGCCTCGGAACGACAGGGTGGGCCCGCGCTCGCTGCCCTCGGCGGTGTGGTTGAACACCACGTCCAGGATCACTTCCAGGCCTGCGGCGTGCAGCTTGCGCACCGCCATCCGCAGTTCGTTCTGGTCGCCGCCGGAGAGATAGCTGCGTTCGGGGGTAAAGTAGTTGAGGCTGCTATAGCCCCAGTAGTTGGTCAGTCCCTTCTCCTGCAGAAAGCGGTCCTGCACGAAGGCGTGGATGGGCAGCAACTCCACGGCGGTCACACCGAGGCGCTTCAGGTGGTCGATCACCTTGGGATGGGTCAGAGCCGCAAAGGTCCCGCGGACCGGCGGGCGGACCTCCTCCATCAGCATGGTCAGGCCGCGGACGTGAGCCTCATAGATGACGGTGTCGGACCAAGGCGTGTTCGGCCGCCGGTCGCCGCTCCAGTCGAATGCGTCGGCCGTCACCATCGACTTGGGCATGGCCGGCGCGCTGTCGCGACGGTCGAAGGTGAGGTCGGCCCTGGCCGAATTGACCCGATAGCCGAAGAGCGCGTCGGTCCAACGCAGGTCGCCTGACAGGCTGCGGGCATAGGGGTCGATCAGCAGCTTGTTCGGGTTGAACCTGTGGCCTTCCTGCGGCGCATAGGGCCCGTGGGCGCGATAGCCGTAGAGCAGGCCCGGCTTGGCGTCGGGCAGATAGCCGTGCCAGACCTCGTCGGTCCATTCAGGCAGGGGCAGCCGGGCGACCTCCCGGCGGCCGGTCTCTTCGAAGACGCAGAGCTCGATCTTCTCAGCATGGGCGGAATAGACGGCGAAGTTCACCCCCAGACCGTCAAAGGTTGCGCCGAGAGGATAGGGCAGGCCGCCCTCGAGACGGTCAGGGAGCAGGATCAAGCGGCGGTTCCTTGATGGCGCAGCATGACGGCGCCGAGGGGAGGGAGAGTCAGGTTGAGGCTGTGGGCGAGCCCGTGGGCGCGGGCGGCCTCGGTGCGGACCTCGCCCCCGTTGCCGATGTTCCCGCCGCCGTAACGTTCGGCGTCGGTGTTGAGGACTTCGGCCCACGCCCCGGCCGCCGGCGCGCCCAGGCGATAGTCCCGCCGCGGCTCGGGCGTCATGTTGACGGCGAAGATCAGCGGGGCGGCGTCGCGGCCAGCCTGGCGGCGGAAGGCGAAGACGCCGGACTCCGCATCGGTGCAGATCCAGGCGAAGCCCTCGGGATCGGCGTCGCTCTGGTGCAGGGCGGCCTCGCGGCCATAGATGGCGTTGAGATCTCGCACGAGCATCTGCATTCCGGCGTGGTCGGGTTGCTGCAGCAGCTCCCACGGGATGGCGCTGTCGTGGTTCCATTCGGTGGGCTGGGCCAGCTCACAGCCCATGAACAGCAGCTTCTTGCCCGGGTGGGCCCACATGAAGGCGAGATAGGCCCGCAGGTTCGCAAATTGACGCCACCGGTCGCCGGGCATCTTGCCCAGCAGCGAGCCTTTGCCGTGCACAACCTCGTCGTGGGAGATCGGCAGCACGAACCGCTCGGTGAAGGCGTAGAGCAGGCCGAAGGTCAGCTCGTTCTGGTGCCAGCTGCGATAGACCGGATCGCGCTGCATATAACTCAGGGTGTCGTGCATCCACCCCATGTTCCACTTGTAGTTGAAGCCTAGTCCGCCCTGCGCCACGGGGCTGGAGACCCCTGGCCAGGCGGTGGATTCCTCGGCGATGGTCACCGCGCCCGGACAGCGGCTGGCCACCGTTTCGTTGAGCCGGCGCAGGAAGGCGATGGATTCAAGGTTTTCGCGCCCGCCATGGACATTGGGCACCCACTCGCCGGGCTGGCGGCTGTAGTCACGGTAGAGCATGGAGGCCACCGCATCGACGCGCAGGCCGTCGATATGGAAGGTTTCGAGCCAGTAGAGGGCGCTGGCGATCAGGAAGCCTTGCACCTCCCGCCGCCCCAGATTGAAGATCAGGGTGTTCCAGTCCTGGTGGAAGCCTTCGCGGGGATCAGCGTGCTCGTAGAGCTGCGTCCCGTCGAAACTGGCCAGGCCGTAGGTGTCGGTCGGGAAGTGGGCCGGCACCCAGTCGAGGATCACCCCGACGCCCAGCCGGTGGCAGGCGTCGACGAACCGCGCCAGGCCCTCTGGCGAACCGAACCGTGCGCTGGGGGCGAATTGCGACAAGGGCTGGTAGCCCCAGGAGCCGCCGAACGGATGCTCCATGATCGGCAGGAGCTCCACATGGGTGAAGCCCAGATCGGCCACATAGGGCGCCAGCCTGTCGGCCAGGCCGTCCCAGTCGAGGTTGGGCTGATCGCTGTCGGGCCTCAGCCAGGAGGCGGCGTGGACCTCATAGATCGAAATCGGCGCATCGGGCCTCTGGCGACGGGCCCGCTCGGCCATCCAGTCGGAATCGGTCCAGTCATAGGCCGCCTTCGGCGCGACGATGGAGGACTGGCCGGGCGGCAGCTCGGTCATCCGCGCCAGGGGATCGGCCTTCAGCGGCAGGAGTTCGCCACCTGCCCCGACCAGCTCGTACTTGTAGCGCTCCCCCGGGCCCAAGCGGGGTACGAACAGCTCCCACACCCCGGCCGGATGGCGCAGGCGCATGGGGTGGCGGCGGCCGTCCCAGCTGTTGAAATCGCCGACCACCGAAACCCGGCGCGCATTGGGCGCCCAGACGGAAAAGCCAACGCCTTCCACGCCCTCAAGGGTCTGAGGCTGGGCTCCCATCTTCTGGCCAAGCTCCCAGTGGGCCCCCTCCATGAAGAGATGCAGATCCAGATCGCCTAGCAGTAGGCCAAAGGCGTAGGGATCCTCGGTTTCCTGGGTCGCCGAACCCCAGTCGATGCTCAGGCGATAGCGGCCCTTGCCCGTCAGCCGTCCAGCGAACAGACCCGGCGCGACTTCCTCCAGAGGGGAGGGGGCCGCCCCATCCTGCCGGGCCGACACCGCAACGGCGCCGGGCTGGAAGGTGCGGACGACGGTATTCCCCTCGGCTTCGTGGGGACCCAGGAAGACGAAGGGATCGGTGAGCCGTCCCTCCATCAGGGCGGAGGTCAGGCTATGGGTCAGGGTCCGGTCCTCATGGCTCATTGGTCGCCCCCCAGCAGCCGATCAACCGTCGCGGCGAGACCGCGAAGCGGCGTGCCGAGCCAGGCCGGCCGGTTGGCCGCCTCATAGCTGACCTCGTAGGCGGCCTTCTCCAGGAGGAAGAGGTCGAGCAGTTCGGCCGGGAAGGCGCCGGCCACCTCCCCGTAGCCCTCCAGGAAGGCCTGGCTGGCGACGGACTCGAACTGGCCCACTACATCGATCGCCCGATCCTGAACCCCCTGGGCCACATTGGCCGCCGCGGCGGCCCCGAGCGCTGCGGCATAGTCGAAGGACCGCAGCATGCCGGCCACATCGCGCAAGGGGCTGGCCTTGGCGCGGCGGGAGTCCAGAGGTTTGGCGGGCTCGCCCTCGAAGTCGATGAAGGTGACGCCGCCGCCGGTGACCAGCACCTGGCCCAGGTGAAGATCCCCATGGATGCGGGTGCGGATCTGGCCTGCGGCCGCGCCGGAAAGCCGGCGCACCGCTTCATCCAGTTTTCCGCGGCGTTGAAGGATGGCCTCGGCGATTTGGCCAAGGTTTTCGGTCCAGTCGCCGTCCTTCTCCAGCACGGCCAGGGCGCCGTCGACCTGCTGCATGACGCTGGCGCGCACCGCTTCGACGGCGTCGGCGGTCATGATCTCGGGCGCGAAGGCCGGGTCCTCAGAGGGTTGGGCCAGCACAGCATGCATCTCGGCCAGACTGCGGCCCAGGACGCGGGCGAACTCCGCATAGGAGGCGAAGTCCGGGGCCGTGTTCTGATCACCGGCCAGGACCAGATCGTCGATCACGCGATGGAGGTAGTCCTGGGTCCAGTCCCAGCCGTCCCCCTGACTGTAGATAAAGGTCTGAGCCACCATCAGGGTGTGGGGCGTCCCGTCGGGGGCGATGCGGCGAACCTCGCCCACAAAGGCCGGAACGTGGGGATAGCCGCGCTCGCTGAGCACGCGGGTCATCTCGGCTTCGGGATGGATGCCGGGAACCACCTTGCGCAGCAGTTTCAGGACGATCTCGCGGCCGATGATCACCGAGCTGTTGCTCTGCTCGGCCGACGACCATTCGATCTCGGCGTCGTCTCCGGACTCGATGGTCGCCGAAGTGAATTCGATGTCGCCGAACGGCGAAGCGAGCCTGGCGTTGGTCCGCAGGCCGGCCATCACTGAACGGACGAACTCCGTTGTCAGGAAGCCATCGGTCAGATCGCCGACCCGCGCGCCGCGGCGCACGCGCGCCATGGCGAAGCTGTGGGCGTAGGGGTCGCCGACATCGTCTTCCCACGCCACGCCCAGGGGGACGAGATAGGCGGAAGAGCCGGCGGAGGTCTCGACCTCAAGCTCGGCCAGAATCTGGTTCGACGCTCCGGGCAGGGGCGAGTAGCCCTTGACGCGGGTGGCGATCAGCTCGGCGTCCTTGCCCTGGAACCAGCGCCGACCGCTCATCCAGTTCGGCAGCACCTCGGCCTCGAGGACCGCTCGATGAAGCGGCTCCACCAGGGTGGCCACATCGCCCCGCAGGACGAAGGTGTGCTGTTCGGCCTGGACGCCGCTGGGCGCCGTGCTCCAGCTAGGTCCGTCGGTCTTTTCGCAGAGCTGGAACCAGTGGAAGCCGTAAGGCGGAAGCGTCAGCAGATAGGTGAGCTGGCCGATGGGCGGGAAGGGCGTGCTGCCCGACATTTCCATCGGCGTCCAGCCGGCGAATTCCGACAGGTCGAGCTCGACAGCCTGGGCCGTGCGCGACAGGTTGGCGACGCACAGGATGGTGTCGCCCTCGTGCTCGCGCAGATAGGCCATGACCTTGCGGTTTTGAGGGCGCAGGAAGCGAAGCGTGCCGCGGCCGAAGGCGCTGTGACGCTGACGCACCGCCAGCATCCGCCGCAGCCAGTTCAGCAGCGAGTGGCTGTCCTTGCTCTGCGCCTCCACATTGATCGCCTGGAAGCCGTAGAGCGGGTCCATGATCGCCGGCAGCACCAGGCTGGCCGGGTCGGCGCGGGAGAAGCCTCCATTGCGGTCGGGCGACCACTGCATGGGCGTGCGCACCCCGTCCCGGTCGCCCAGATAGATGTTGTCGCCCATGCCGAGCTCGTCGCCGTAATAGATCACCGGCGTGCCGGGCATGGTCAGCAGCATGCAGTTCATAAGTTCGACGCGGCGACGGTCCCGCTCCATCAGCGGGGCCAGGCGCCGGCGGATGCCGAGATTGATCCGCGCACGGCTCTCCGACGCATATACGCTCCAGAGGTAGTCCCGCTCCTTGTTGGTGACCATTTCGAGGGTCAGCTCGTCATGGTTGCGCAGGAAGATCGCCCATTGGCAGGCCTCCGGAATGTCCGGGGTCTGGCGCATGATGTCGGTGATCGGGAAGCGGTCCTCCTGGGCGATGGCCATGTACATGCGCGGCATCAGAGGGAAGTGGAACGCCATGTGGCATTCGTCCCCGTCGCCGAAATACTGCTGGGTGTCCTCCGGCCACTGGTTGGCCTCGGCCAGCAGCATGCGGTCTTCGAAATGCTCGTCCAGATGGGCGCGGATCGCCTTCAGGACGTCGTGGGTCTCGGGCAGGTTCTCGTTGTTCGTGCCTTCCCGCTCGATCAGATAGGGAATGGCGTCGAGCCGCAGGCCATCGACCCCGGCCTCCAGCCAGTAGCGCATGACCGACAGGATTTCTTCGAGCACCTTGGGATTGTCGAAGTTCAGGTCCGGCTGGTGGGAATAGAAGCGGTGCCAGTAATAGGCGCCGGCCACCGGGTCCCAGCTCCAGTTGGAGCTCTCGGTGTCCAGGAAGATGATCCGTGTGCCGTCATAGGCCGTGTCGTTGTCGGACCAGACGTAGAAGTCCCGCTCGGGCGATCCTGGGGGCGCGCGCCGGGCGGCCTGGAACCAGGGGTGCTGGTCCGAGGTGTGGTTGATCACCAGTTCGGTGATGACCCGCATCCCGCGACCGTGCGCCTCGTCGATGAAGCGCTTCACATCGTCGAAGTCGCCATACTCCGGGTGGACGCCGCGATAGTCGGCGATGTCATAGCCATCGTCCCGGCGCGGGGACGGGTAGAAGGGCAGCAGCCAGATGGCGGTGACGCCGAGGCTGGCGATATAGTCCAGCTTGGCCGAGAGCCCTGCGAAATCCCCGACGCCGTCATCATTGGCGTCGAAGAACGACTTCACATGCAGCTGATAGATGACCGCATCCTTGTACCACTGGGGGTCGGCGGTCTGGGCGGGGTCGGCCACGTGATCGTCAGCGAGATAGGCGACGCTCATCGCGGGGCCTCCATACGGAAAATGAGATAGGGCTGGCCGGGATCGAGGGCGATGCGTCGCCACTTGCCCTGCCAGTTGAAGCTCTGGCCGGTGAGCAGATTTTCCACCTGCGCCGTGGCGTCATCAGGTAGGCCCAGCATCCAGAATGGGGCCTCCACATCGGCCTCGTGGGCGCCGTGGGGATCAAGGTTGACCGCCACCAGGATGAGGTCGCCGCCGCCTGGACTGGTCTTGGCGTAGAACAGGATGTTGTCGTCGCTGGCCGGCAGGAACTTGATGTTCAGGTGGGTCTGAAGGGCCGGGTGGCTTTTGCGCAGACGGTTCAGCTGGCTGATCTGCGGGATGATGCCCGGCGCGCTCCAGTCCCGGGGCCGGATCTCGTACTTCTCGGAGTCCTTGTATTCCTCCTTGCCGGGGACCGGCTCGCCCTCCAGCAGTTCGAAGCCGGAATAGACGCCCCACAGGCCCGACAGGGTCGCCGCCAGGGCCGCCCGGATCAGGAATCCGGCCCGGCCCGAGGTCTGCAGGAAGTGGGGATTGATGTCGGGCGTATTGACGAAGAAGTTGGGCCGGAAGAACTCCTTCGGCTCCGTCGTCGTCAGCTCCGTCAGATAATCGGTGAACTCCGCCTTGGTGTGGCGCCAGGTGAAGTAGGTGTACGACTGCGAGAAGCCGATCTTGGCCAGCCGGTACATGACCCGCGGCCGGGTGAAGGCCTCCGACAGGAAGATCACGTCCGGATGGGCGGTGCGCACCTCACGGATCATCCATTCCCAGAAGGCGAACGGCTTGGTGTGGGGGTTGTCGACGCGGAAGGTGCGCACGCCCTCGCGCACCCAGAGCAGCACCACGTCGCGCAGGGCGATCCACAGGTCGGGGATCGCCTCGGGCCTGTAGAAGTCCACATTGACGATGTCCTGGTACTTCTTGGGCGGGTTCTCCGCGTACTTGATCGTTCCGTCGGAGCGCCAGTCGAACCAGCCCGGATGCGCCTTGATCCACGGGTGGTCAGGGGAGCACTGGATGGCGAAGTCGAGCGCAATCTCCAGCCCATGATCATGGGCGGCGGCGATCAGCCGGCGGAAGTCGTCGAAGGTCCCGAGCTCGGGGTGGATGGCGTCGTGTCCGCCGTCGACCGCCCCGATGGCGTAGGGGCTGCCCGGATCGCCAGGGCCCGCGGTCAGGCTGTTGTTCTTCCCCTTGCGGTGGCGCTGGCCGATCGGATGGATCGGCGGGAAATAGAGGACGTCGAAACCCATGGCCCGAATGGCCGGCAGGCGGGCGATGACGTCGTCGAAAGTCCCGTGGCGGGCCGGGTCATTGGTCTGTGAGCGGGGGAAGAGCTCGTACCAGCTAGCGAACTGGGCTTCGCGCCGCTCGGCGTCGATGCAATGCGCCTCGCTCTTGCAGGCGAAGGCCCGCTCCTGGGCCTGGTCCATCAAGCGTGACGTTTCCGGGGCGAGCAGAAGCTGGCCGGCTGCGTCGGGATCGAGGGTCGACAGTTCGTCGGCGATCTTGGTCAGCCGACCCGAGCTGTCGCCTTTGGCGGCGTCGACGATCAGCTGGTGGCCTTCGTCCAGATCGACCGTCTGGGCCACGCCGGCCTCGACCTTCTTCTCCAGGCCATGACGATAGGAGCTGTACCGATCGATCCAGGCCTCGATGACGAACTGGTAGCGACCCATGCGCTCCAGCGGGAAGCGCGCGCTCCACAGGTCGTTGCCGAGCTCCGCCATGCGGGTCGTGGACCATTGGTCGCCATCGGTGGCCCGCCAGCGCAGTTCGACGGCGAGCTCCTCGTGGCCATCGGCATAGATGGCGGCGCCGACCTCCACGCTCTCGCCGACAATGCGTTTGGCGGCGAACGGGCCGCCGCTGACCCGGGGCGAGATGTCTTCGATCACCAGCCGCGGCGCCTTGGCCGCCGTCTTCGCCCCCTGGCGGCCGGAACGGCTGAGGACGCGAATGACGGCGCTGCGTCGTGCGCCCAGCAGGCGAACTTCGCCCGGGACGAGGGGCTCGAAGGGGTCCTCGCGGCCATCCATCGCCTCGAAAGGTCCGAACGGCCCCGCCGCGGGCAGGATCGCGCCACGGTCGAGTATGGCCGGCGACTCAAGAGACCTGTTGATCAACACCAGGATGGCCGCCTCGGCGGTGCGCATGTCCGATCCGCTGGCGCGCAGCAGGGCCGTGGCTGACGCGCCAGGCCCGGTCAGCATCCGCATCTCGCCCTCGAACGGCGCAAGTTCGGCCACCAGGCGGTTGGCGGAGCGCACCTCCGGGGCCAGGTCGCTATCCTCGGCGGCGGGGGGCGCGCTCCCCAGCGGCAGGCGCTCGAAGGACTCAAAGCCCATGGGCAGCAGCAGGCCAGAGCCCGTGGAGGCGGCCAGCCTGAGCGCCCGAACATAACCTGCCTTTGTGTCGACCTCGGCAGGCAGGCGCGCGGCCAGGCGCGGACCGAAGGGCGCTTCAGGCTGGGCGATCAGCGGCGCGACCAAGCGGAGATCCTCGTGCTCTTCGGCGAGCCACGGTGCGCGGCCGTCCCACCAGGCCACTGAGGAGATGAGCGCGTCGAACCCACAGGGCGCCAAGGCGCGGGCCACTTCCCGGTCCATCCCCGGCGTATCGGCGATGACGGTCAGGTCTGGCCTGGTCGTCCGAAGCCGCGCGATCAGACGGGCCCAGATCTCTGGAGGCGCCTGATCGAGCTCCAGCAGGCGGAAGCCGTCCAGGCCAGCCTCGATCCAGGCCTCAGCGCGGCTTGTGATCCAATCCACTACGGTGTCGCAGGCAGCGGGCTCCCGTAGCCTGGCCAAGGCCACGCCTTGAGGCGGCGAGGCGAGCCGAGGATCGATGGGACGATCGGCAGGCGCTTCCCGTCGTAGCGTGAACGCCTCAGGCTGAGCGGCCACCAACGGATGTTCGGCGTCGAACCGCACCAGGTCCAGGTCCATCAACAGCCGCAGCCCGTGCGGCCGGCAAGCTGCCGCCAGATTCGCGATTGCGGTAGCGGTGGGGGCGTCCCCAAGGCTTGAAACGTCGTGATTGCGAGGCCGGAAGACGTCGCCGGCCTGCTGAAAGATCGGCGCAATCAGGAGATGGTTGAACCCGAGATCGGCCGCTCTTTCGGCTATCCCGGCGGCCTGGCCATCGCCATCCATGGAGCGGGGGTGAACGTAGTAGATGCGCGGCGCAGCGGCGCGCGAAGGTTGTGCGGGGGTCATCTTCCCTCTGGGAATGGCATGCCATCACAACAGGTGCTCCCGTGCTTCGTTCCTATGGCTCAGGTTGCGAGCGGGCATTTATTGGCCGGCGCCCTCCAGGGGGCGGCAAACGCCTCGTCGAGCCGTCCGCCCGCGGCGCGCCCCAGCGCCTTCCGATCGGACGAGCGCCCGCCGCCGTCTGAGCGAAAGCACATGGCGGCGCAGGTCGTGCGTACGGAGAAGGCTTTTTTGCCGGCCGCAGGCTCTACTGTCGGATGTGCGATATACGGGCTCGCCTGGAGGTGGATAGCATCCGTCCCGATGGGAGGATGACATGGCTCCAGATGATGAAACCCCACCGGCGAAGCCGACGAATGTGGTGGTTGTCTCGCCTATCCTTGGCGGGTGGTCGGTGGCCAGCAGCTTCTGTGGAGAGCCGCTCTACTTCTATTCTGGGGCCCAGGCCGAGGCCAATGCCCGCCGGCTGGCCCTGACGCTCGCCAATTCCGGGCGGGACGCCCACGTCATCGTCAACGATCGCCGAAACACTCAGATCGGCACGGTCTGCTATTTCGGATCAGACTAGCGGCTCCAGGCGCCGCCGTCGTCAGATCGCCCGGGCGCGGCCTTCCCAATAGGGCGCGCGGACCTTGTTGCGCTGGATCTTGCCCGCCTCGCTTCGGGGCAGGCGCGGAACGAAATCGACCGCGCGGGGGATCTTGTACTTGGCCACCGCCGTACGGGCATAGGCGAGGATTTCGTCCTTCAAGGTCTCAGACGGCGCATAGCCGGGGGCCAGCTCAATGACAGCCCGCACCTCCTCGCCGTACTCCTCATGGGGCACGCCGACGGTGCAGGAGTCGGCCACCGCGGGGTGCTTGATCAGTTCGTTGTCGATCTCCTGTGGGTAGATGTTCACCCCGCCCACGATGATCGTCTCGGCGCTTCGGCCGGTGAGGAAGAGGTAGCCGTCCTCGTCGAAATAGCCCACGTCGCCCATGGTGAAGTAGCCGTCGCGGCGGCCGGAGTCGGTCTTGGCGCTGTCCTTGAAATATTCAAACCCGCCTTGGTCGGCGAGCCGCATGTAGATCGTCCCAGGTTGACCTGTGGGTAGCTCTCGACCTTCGTCGTCGAGGATCTTGGCAGCCTCCGCGTCAGGCCGTTTGCCCACCGTGCCGGGCTTCTTCAGCCAGTCCTGCGAGGTGACCCAGAAGCCCACGCCGCCCTCTGAGCCGGCATAGTATTCGAACAGCACCGGCCCCAGCCATTCGATCATGGCCTGCTTGACCTCCGGCGGGCAGGGGGCCGCGCCATGGGAAATGCGCCGCAGGGAGCTCAGGTCGTAGCGCTCGCGCACCTCGCGCGGCAGGCCTAGCAGCCGCTGGAACATGATCGGCACGAAGTGGCTG
>NZ_JBALUY010000013.1:38510-48336 GCF_036963605.1 Phenylobacterium sp.
CCGGCGCGCCTCGATAGTCGCCAGCACCGTCTTGTTGTCCCACCGGTCGAGGAGAACCGTCGGCACGCCGTTCACCAGGGCTTTGCGCACATCGCCGGCCATGGGCGAGGCGTGATAGGCCGGTCCCGTGCAGAAGTGGACGTCGTCGTCCTGATAGGCCGGGTCATAGGTCGGTATCGGGGCGTTCGGCTTGTAGACGCCCTTGGGTCGGCCGGTGGTGCCCGACGAATAGAGCATGGTGTGGCCGCGGATCGGATCGTCGATATCGGCGCCGGAATAGGAGGCGAGCGCGGCGTCATAGTCCAGGAAGCCCGGCAGCTGGGCGCCGATGGCGACCTTTAGGGTCAGGCGCGGGCGCTGGTCGGCGGCCTCGGCTGCGCCGGCCACCGAAGCGTCAGCGAACAGGGCCTTGGCCTCGCAGTTGTCGATCACATAGCCGATCTCTTCGGGCGTCAGATGCCAGTTCACCGGCGTCATGCGCAGGCCGCAGCGTTGGGTGGCGAACAGCACATCGACGAATTCGGCCCGGTTGGGACAGAGCAGGGCGACGGAATCCCCGGGCTTCAGGCCCTCGGCTCGCAGGAGCCGGGCGATGCGGTTAGCATTGGCGTTGAGTTCGCCGAAAGTCCGGGTCGGACCCGCCATCTCGAATATGGCGATCTTGTCCGGCTGTCGCGCGGCCCAGAAGGCCGGGGCCATGCCGAGTTCGGCGGCCGCCTTCAGATCGTTTGCAGAATCGTCGTCGAGCCGTCCAGCCATAGGGCCTCCCTGCCGGCCGCGACGCTCTCGATGGCGTCTTCTTCGATGGCCTGGCCCGGCCAATATGGATCACTAATGGTGCGAATGTCACTAGACGGCTTCGCCTTCCGCGCAGCGGAACTTGCCTAGGCGCCAGACGCGGCCCACAAATCCCCCATGAGGTCCGAAACGGCGCAGAGGGGTGGCCGCGCCCGGCTTTCCCCTGAGGTGCGGCGGGGCCAGATTCTCGACGCCGCCGAAGTCCAGCTGATCGCCCATGGCGGGCTGCCCTTGCCCCTGGAGGACCTGGCGCGGGCCGCCCAGGTCAGCAAGGCGCTGATCTACGCCTACTTCCCCAATCAGCACGACCTGGCCAATGCGCTTCTGGCCCGCCGCTTTGCGGCGCTGCTGGCGGCAGGACTGGAGGATGGGGCGGCGCTTGCGGACCTGTTCGACGCCGCCCAGGCCTGCGCGGGGCTCTACTTCGAAGAGGTGGCCCAGGCAGGGCCGGTGGCGCACATCGTGCTGCGCGATCCCTTCATGGCGGGACGAATAGATCCCGCGCTCGCCGCCATCCGCGATCGCATCGCCCGGCGGCTGGCCCGCCAGGCCCGGTCAAGCCTGCTTCTGGCCTCCAAGGAGGCGGTGGCCGGGCTCAGTCTCATGACCACCATCCCCGAGGAGGCCGGCCGCCTGGTCCATGCCGGCGACTTGAGTTTAGAGCGGGGGCGCGAACTCACCGCGCGCCTGATCGGTTCGTCCCTGCGGGCCCTGACGCCCGACGCGGTCTAGCTTCGACCTTCGCGGACGATCTCGCGATTGCCGCCGGTGACGATGGCCAGGCTCAACCGCTCGGCCATGGACAGGGGAATCTTCTTCTCCGCCAACAGCCGCCCGGCCCGCAGGCAGACCGCCGTCAGCACCACGGTCGCGCCGCGCGCCAGATCGGCCTCGACGCCATAGCGGGTCTGCAGACGCTCGGTCATGCGCCGGCGGGAATAGCCGCTCTGGACCTCTCGCTCGGCCCGCAGGCCGGCGCGAACTTCGGGGCTGTTGAGCAGCCGCTGGATCAGGGCGCCGCGCGCCTCCACCTGGCGCAGATAGGCGAGCGTCGACAGGGTGACCCTGGTCAGGTTGTCCTGTCCGCGTTCGATCTCGGCCTGGCGCTCGTCATTCATCGCCGCCAGCTCCCGCCGGGCGAGCGCGGTCAGCAGATCGGCGCGCCGGGGAAAGAGGTTGTGCGCCTGGGCCTCGCTCAGGCCGGTCTCGCGGGCGATGCGCTTCATGGTCGCCGCATGCAGGCCCTCCGCCGTGATGATGGTCGCCGCCGCCGCCATCAGCTGGTCCTGCCGGGCCTCGGGCGAGAGGCGGGTCCGGTCGCGGCGCGCGCGGCCGGCTCGTGCCGAGAGGTCCACCTCGGCGTCCACGCCTGCCGGCGCGGGCGGCAGGGGCGGGCGCTCGGCCTTCTGCGCATTCCAGTAGCCGCGCCCGGGATAGGGCACCATCAGTCTGTCGCAGATCTTGGCCAGGCCGTTGCGGCTGATCCCCCACTGGACGGCCAGGGTCGACAGCGGCGTCGTCCAGACCTGGTCGTACAGCGCCTCCCGCGTCAGGCGCGGCGGGGGCGATGTCTCAGCTTGGTGTCGCGGGGCGGCCATGGGGCCAAGGCTTACCCCCTCAGGCCGACTTGGCCCAGAGGGGGGAGGAGGCCTTCATGAAGCGGATCATGAAGGTGACCGTGGCCACATCCTTGCCCGTGGCCGCGTCGGCGATATCGACGTCGTACCAGGCGTTTTCGGTCTTCGGGCTTTCGGTGAGTTTCAGCATGGTGGTCCGCCCGACATAGTCGCGACCGGCCTTGAGCGGCCCGTCCATGATGCGGATCTCCAGGGCGCCAAAGAGGCCCACGGACTGGTTCACCTTGGCCAGCACGGTGGGGCGGCTCATATGGGCGAGCTTGATGAGGTGGGAGGGCGGCAGGACCCCCTCGTCGTACATCGGCAGCCGTTCGGTGATGCGACCCAGCGCCTTTTCCAGCGCCTCGGCCTCGACGCGCATGGGAATGTCGATGTTGACGTCGCCAACCTTGTATCCGGCCAGGATGCGAAGCGCTCCAGGCGACGCCAGAGCCTGGGTGGCCATACGGCGAGCCATCTCCGACTCCGCGTCACGGGTCTCGCCGCTCGCGGTGCCGACGCAGACCTGGTCGCCCTCGCGATTGAACATGGTCAGGCGTGAGCGCGGGCTGGCCGCCTCCATCACCGCCTTCACCTCCTCGCGGTCCACCGTCGCCTGGGTGAAGTGCAGGGACATGCTCCCGCGGGCGAACCAGTCGTCGCCATAGGTCTCCACCAGCATGGGCGCGAACTGGTCCATATGGACCGAGCCCGGCACCGTGCCGCCCTTGAAGCCGAGCTTGGCGGCCACCTCGTCATTGTGGATCGAGCCCGGCGCCTGCTGGAAGCCGTTGTGGGGGCTGCGGAACTCGCCCTCGATGATCTTGCCCTGAACGGTGTCGGCCATGACGGTCTCCCTGTCTGTGACGCTCTAGAACGCGCCCATCATCTCTTCGAAATTGCGGCTGTAGAACCGCTCGCGATCATCCTCGCTGAGGCCTTCGAAGGTCCGCTCGAACCGGCCGATGGGATCGGTGGTGCCTTCGGGGTGCGGATAGTCGCTGGAAAACAGAAAGAGGTCGGCGCCGGCGTCGGCGATCAGGTGGCCCACATCCTCCCCGGGGAAGGGGGTGAACTTGATGTGCTTGCGCATGTATTCCGACGGCTTCATGGCCAGGGCCTTCAGCTGCGGGTCGGTCTTGGAAAAGCTGCGATAGCCGAGATCAATCTGGCGCAGGAAGCCCGGAACCCAGGCCGCGCCGAACTCGATCACGCCGCCGCGCAGGTCCGGGACCCGGTCGAAGAGGCCGTCATAGACCATGGCCGCCAGGAACATCTGGGCCGAGAAGGGCAGGACGATGAAGTCCTGGAAGCGCAGGTTCTCGCCGCCGCCGTGCAGGTCGGGCGATCGGGGCTTGCCGTTGTTGTTGTACTGCTTGGGCAGCACCCGTGAGCCCTGGCCGATGTGCAGCATGAAGGGGATGCGCTTGCTGGCCAGCAGGGACCAGAAGGGGTCGAGGTCCGGGTGGCCCGGTGAGCGGTCGCCGGCCGGGGTCGAGGGCACCCAGAAGGCGCCGCAGCCGAGCTCGATGGCCTCCTGCGCGATCTCCACAGCCTTCTGCGGATCATCGAGGGGCACAAAGCCGACGCCGATCAGTCGGGGGTCGGCGCAGAACGCGGCCATGGCCTTGTTGTGGGCCCGGGCGCCGGCGAACAGCACCTCGGGATCTTCCGCCCCACGGAAGTGGGCCAGGGACGAGGTGGCGAACACCAGCTGGCGGGAAAAGCCCAGCTCATCCAGGGCGCGCTTGCGCTCCTGGGCGTCGAAGGCGCCATAGGCGATCCAGCCCTTCGGCCCATCCACGAGCTTCTCGGCGGCCTTGCGGGCGGCTTCCGGATCGTCGGCCCGGGCGCGGGCGGCGGCGACCTGGGTTTCGATACGCTCAGCAGATTTCCGCCCCTTCAAGTGATCGAGCAGCGCGCCCTGCGCATGGGGTACCAGCCAGTCGCCTGGCTCCATCACATGGCTGTCAGCGTCGTGAAAGACGCGGCCGCTGGCATAGGGGGCCATGGGATTTCCTCTGTCGTTTTCTTTTTGACGAAGACACCAATACATAAGATCGACGGGTTCGCAACCGGGTCCGCGGCCTGCACGGGCAAGGCTGCACAACCCTCTTTGTTGACGGTCGCACCAATTAAACCTACCCAGGATGTCATGACTGAACTCGACGATTTGCGCGCCGCCGCCCGCGCCTGGGTGGCGGAAAACTTCCCCCGGGAATTGGCCGGCCACTCGCCAGTGATGGGGCAGACGTCCGCCGCCGACGCCGAGGCGCTAGAAACCTGGAAGACTCGCCTGTGCGCCCAGGGGTGGGGCGTGCCCACCTGGCCGCCAGAATACGGCGGCGGCGGGCTGACAACGGCAGAGGCCCGCGTGGTCCGCGAGGAGATCCGCGCCGCCGGCGGCTGGAACCCCATCGGCTGGAGCATGGGGGTGCGGATGTTCGGCCCCACTCTGCTGGAATATGGGACAGAGGATCAGAAGCAGCGCCACATCCCCCCCATCGCGCGGGGCGAGACGCGCTGGTGCCAGGGCTATTCCGAGCCGGGCGCGGGCTCGGACCTGGCTTCGCTGCAGACCCGGGCGGAGGATCGCGGCGACCACTTCCTGGTCAATGGACAGAAGATCTGGACCTCTGGCGCGCAGTACGCCGACTGGTGCTTCTGCCTGGTGCGCACCGACGCCAGCAAGAAGCATGAAGGCATCAGCTTCCTGATGATCGACATGGCCTCGCCGGGAATCGAGGTGCGGCCGATCCGGCTGATCTCAGGTTCCTCGCCCTTCTGCGAGACCTTTTTCACCGACGTGAGGGTCCCCAAGGAGAACCTGCTGGGGCCGCTCAATGGCGGTTGGACGGTGGGCAAACGCCTGCTGCAGTACGAGCGCCAGCGCAGCGAGGACGCGCCCGCCCGCCCCGGGGAGGGCAGGCCACTGAACGAGGTGGCGGTCGATCATCTCGGTCTCGACGCCTCCGGACGTCTGGCCGAAACAGACATCCGCCGCCGGCTGACCGACCATCTGATGGAGCGCAGGCTGCTGCGGCTGACCATGGATCGCGCCGCAGCGGAGTCCAAAGGGGCGGGGCCGAGCGCGGCGACCTCGATCCTTAAAAACGTCTCCTCGGTGGTGAATCAGACCCGGGCCGAACTGCTGCTGGAGATCTATGGCCTGGGCGGGCTGGGCTGGGAGGGGGAGGGCTTCGATCCTGACGCCCTGGCCAACACCCGTGAATGGCTCTCGGGCAAGGCCTCGACCATCTATGCGGGCTCTTACGAGATCCAGAACAACATCATATCCAAGCGCATCCTGGGCCTGCCCGATCCGGCCGGCGCGGCGGCCTGACATCACAAGAAAAACGACCCTGGGGGACGAGATGGACTTCATCGGAGAGAAGACGGCTGACGGCGTCACCCGTCGGGAGTTCCGCCTGCAGGTGGGCGGCGACACAGTGCCTGGCTGCGTCTGGGCGCCGGAGGGCGCCAAGGGCTCGCGGCCCCTGATCCTGCTGGGCCACGGGGGCTCTCAGCACAAGAAGGCGGCCAATATCGCTGGCGCCGCCGTCACTCACGCTCAGACGCTGGGCTATGCGACCGTGGCCATCGATGCGCCGGGCCATGGCGACCGCATCAGCCGCGAGGCCGCCGAAAAGGGCCGCGCCGCAGCCCTGGCCGCCGGCCGAGCCGCTCAGGAGGGCAAGCGGCCGGAAGGGGCCGAGCGGCCAAAGATCTCCCGCGATCCCGAGACCGTCGCCAAGGTCACCGCCGAATGGAAGGCGACCCTGGACGCGGCCCAGGCGCTCGATTTCATCGGGTCAGACCACAGGGTTGGCTATTGGGGCGTCTCCATGGGCACGCGCTTCGGCGTGCCGTTCGTCGCCGAGGAGCCGCGGATCGCCTGCGCCATCTTCGGCCTGTTCGGAGCCTTCCCGGGGCTTGAGGACCACAAGGCCGCGGCCGAGCAGATTCAGATCCCGCTGATGTTCGTCTACCAGTGGGAGGACGAACTGATGAAGCGCGACCAGGGGATCGCCCTGTTCGACGCCTTCGGCTCGACGGAGAAGACCATGCACATCAATCCCGGCCGCCATGTGGAGATCCCCGCCCACGAGCGGGACTCCTGGCTGCCGTTCTGGAAGCGTCATCTGGGTCAGGCCTGAGCCAGCGCGTCAGGCGGCTGCGGCGCCCGCATCGGCCATGGCCCGGGCCACGGCCTCGGCGACCTTGATGCCGTCGACGGCGGCCGAGAAGATGCCGCCTGCATAGCCGGCGCCTTCGCCGGCCGGGAACAGGCCGCGCACGTTCAGGCTCTGGAAGGTCGCGTCGCGGGTGATACGGATGGGCGAGGAGGTGCGGGTCTCGACCCCGGTCAGCAGCGCCTCTGGGTCGTCATAGCGCGGAATCTTGCGGCCAAAGACGGGCAGGGCCTCGCGCATGGCCTCGATGACGTAGTCGGGCATCAGGGGCGCGAGATCGGTGGGCCTGACGCCGGGCTTGTAGCTGGGCTCGACGATCCCGAGGGCGGTCGAGGCCTGGCCCGCCAGGAAGTCGCCGACCCGCTGGCCCGGCGCGAAATAATCACCGCCGCCGGCTATGAAGGCGCGGCCCTCCAACTCCCGCTGCAGTTCGATCCCGGCCAGGGGATGGTCGCTGGGATAGTCCGCCGGGGAGACGCCGACCACGAAGCCGGCATTGGCGTTCCGCTCATTGCGCGAATACTGGCTCATGCCGTTGGTCACCAGCCGGCCGGGCTCCGACGCCGCCGCCACCACCGTGCCGCCTGGACACATGCAGAAGGAATAGGCCGTCCGCCCGTTGGCGCAGGGGTGCGACAGGGAATAGGCCGCCGCCCCCAGGTCGGGGTGGCCGGCACAGGGGCCGAACATGGCCTGGTCGATCCAGGACTGCGGATGCTCGATGCGGAAGCCGATGGAGAAGGGCTTGGCCTCGATATGGACGCCCCGGTCATAGAGGGCCTGGAAGGTGTCGCGGGAGGAATGGCCGATGGCCAGAACCACCTGGTCGGCCTCGAGGAACTCGCCGGTGTGCAGGTGGACGCCGCGCAGCCGGTGGCCGCCGTCCGGGCCGCGGTCCAGCTCCAGATCGGTGACCCGCTGCTGGAACCGGTACTCCCCGCCCAGGGCTTCGATCTTGGCGCGCATGGCCTCGACCATGGTCACCAGCCGGAAGGTGCCGATATGGGGGTGGGCCTCGGTCAGGATCTCGGGCGGGGCGCCGGCTGCGACGAACTCGGTCAGCACCTTGCGGCCGAGAAAGCGCGGGTCCTTGATCTGACTGTAGAGCTTGCCGTCGGAAAAGGTGCCGGCGCCGCCCTCGCCATACTGGACGTTGGACTCCGGGTTCAGCTCGCTCCGACGCCACAGGGCCCAGGTGTCCTTGGTCCGCTCGCGCACCACCTTGCCGCGGTCGAGGATGATCGGCCGAAAGCCCATCTCGGCCAGGATCAAGCCGGCGAACAGCCCGCAGGGGCCGGCCCCGATCACCACCGGCCGCAGTCGTCCGGGCGGGGGTGAGGTCGCCACCAGTCGATAGGCCGTGTCCGGCCTCGGCCGCAGATGGGGATCGCCGGCCAGGCGCTGGCGGACGGCCGCCTCGTCCCGCACCTCGACATCGACGATATAGACCTTGAGGATCGCCGACTTGCGCCGCGCGTCGTGCGCCCGTTTCCAAACCGACCAGCTCAGAAGGTCGGCTTCGGTCACGCCCAGGCGCTGGCTGATGGCCGTCGGCAAGGCGTCCGGGGCGTGGTCCAGGGGCAGTTTGAGTTCGGAAATTCGCAGCATCAGCTCCCCCTTTAGCGGCTTGAGCGCCATGGCGCGATACGGCCCCCGGAGGAACCGGGCCGGGGTCTTGTGGATTCGCCCTTCAGAAAGGAGATCTGTCATGACCAGCAAACGCGAACTGATCGAGCCTACCCCCGGCGACAAGCGCTATGTCCGTCGCGATGAAGACGGCAAGTTCAAGGAGGTGGTGGATGTGGGCCGGTCCCTCGCCGCCGACCAGCGCCAGGAGGCCCAGGCCAAGGCCAAGCCCGGGCAGGGCGACCGGGGCGATCGATAGGAGAGGTCAGGCCCTGACGCCCAGGGAGGCGGCGAGGGCGCGTTCCACCCGCGCGACGACGCCGTCGTCGGCTTCCTGTGCCCAGTCCGCATAGACGCTGGCCAGCGAGGCGGCGTGGTGCTCCTGCAGGCGCACGCCTGCGGCGCCATAGGCGCGGCGCACCGCCAGTTTGAATCGCTCTTCCAAGGTCACGTCATCTCTACCCATGGGGAGAGCCGTGGTGCGCTTTGCCAAACAGCAGGTTAATTCGGCGCGGAGATTTTAACCCCCGGACGCTTTCCGGCGGTCCACGGTGAAGCCGCCCTCGCCATGCTTGCCGACGCTGACGAACTCGGCGTCGCCGGCCTTGTGGACGAACTGTTCGGCCACCAACCAGGCCTTGACCGGCCGCAATGTGCCCAGGCACCCGCCGATCATGGCGGGGAAGGCTACGGCGAGCTGCGCCCAGATCGGCGGCTGGGCCATGACCGCCCAGATGGCCCAGAGCGTGGTGACGACGACGCCCACGCCGCTCATCACGAAGAAGGCCGGCCCGTCGGCGGGATCGGCGAATCCGTAGTCCAGGCCGCAGTGGTCACAGCCCTCGGCCAGGGTCAGATAGCCCTTGAACAGCTTGCCGTGGCCGCAGTTCGGACAGCGGCAGCGAAGGCCGGCGCTGAGGCTTGAGGGGTGGTCGAAGGATTCCGCCATCTCGATGGCTCCATACAAAGCGAGCTTGTATCCATACAATTATGAAATAATGTATGGAGGTTGGTCCGGGACTTCAATCACAATGACAATCCGCCGCATTCCCTGGCTCCGCCATGCGCCGAAGGGCGGCGGCGAGCCGATCTATCTCGCCCTGGCCCAGGCTCTGGAAACGGCGATCCGGTCGGGCGAGTTGCAGCCGGGGGACCAGTTGCCGCCCCAGCGGACGGTGGCCGCCCTGATGGGCGTCGATCTGACCACCGTGACCCGGGCCTATGGCGTCGCCCGGAGTCGGGGCCTGGTGGAAGGCGCTGTGGGGCGGGGCACCTTCGTCCGACGACTGGCGGTCGAGGATGAGGTCGGCCTCGTTGATCTCAGCATGAACCTGCCGCCCCAGCCTCAGGGTCCGTCGATTGCGGCCAGCCTAAAGGCGACGACGGCCGAGGTGCTGCAGCGAACCGATGCGGCGACCCTCATGGCCTATCACCCTGGCCTCGGCGCCCTGGGCCAGCGGGCGGGCGGCGCCGCCTGGCTGGCGCCCGTGCTGGGTGAGGTGGCGCCCGAGCGGGTGCAGGTCTGTCCCGGCGCCCAGGCCGCCCTGTCGGCCCTGGTCTGGGGCCTGGTGGGGCGTGGCGGAACCCTGGTGG
>NZ_JBALUY010000014.1:0-47671 GCF_036963605.1 Phenylobacterium sp.
CTATGCCGACATCACCGCAACGCCAAATCTGAGCGACGCCCACATGCAGACCTGCGCCGCCGAGGCGCCGGCCGCCGCCAACTGGCGGGCCGCCCGCCTCTTCGTGCTGGACGGCGCCCGGTCCGCCTGCGACTGGCCCGCATCGCCCAGGACGCCCGTCGCAGGACTTACGCCCGGCGACGCCATGCCGGCCCTGTTCCGGGATGATTTCGTGGCCAATAGCAATGACAGCTACTGGCTGACCAATCCGGCCGCGCCCCTGACCGGCTATCCGCGCATCATCGGCGAGGAAGCCGTGCCGCAGAACCTGCGCACCCGCTCGGGCCTGCTGGAGATCGCCGCGTGGCGAGCAGGCGGCGATGGGCAGCCCGGCCGCCGGTTGGACCGCAAGGCGGTGGAGACCATCCTCTATGGCAACAAGGTCCTGGGCGCCGATCTCGTCCTGGATGATCTGCTCGCCGCCTGCCGTCAGGAGCCGCGCCAGACCCTGGAGACCGGCGTCGTCGATCTCGCCCCGGCCTGCGCCATCCTCGCCCGCTGGGATCGCCGGGCGGACGCCGACAGTGTCGGAACCCATCTCTTCCTGGAGTTCTGGACCGCCGCCCACAAGATCCCCGACCTCTATGCAATCGCCTTCGACCCGCAGCAGCCGGTCAACACCCCCCGGGGCCTGAGTCCGGCGCCGGAGGTGCGCGCCGCGGCCCTGACAGCCCTGGCTGAGGCCGTACGGCTCACCCAGACCCGCGGCTTGGCGCTGGACGCCCCCTGGGGTCAGGTTCAGGTCCGCCCGGTGGGCGCCGAGCGCCTGGCCGTCCACGGGGCGGACGGCGACATCGGCGTGCTGAACGCCCAGCGCTCGGTCTGGAGCGACGAGGCCAGGGCCTATCTGCCCGTCCATGGCTCAAGCTACGTGCAGGTGGTGGAGTTCGAGGCCGACGGCCCCAAGGCCGAGGCGGTTCTTAGCTATGGCCAGAGCGCCCATCCGGAGTCGCCCCACTATGGCGACCAGACCCGGCTCTACGCCGCCGAGGCCTGGTGGCCCCTGCCCTTCACCGAGGCCGAGATCGCCGCCGATCCGGCCCTGACGGTGACGCGCCTGACCCGCTGAAAGCCCGGCCGGGCGGCGGGCTCAGCCCTTCGCCCGGTCCACCGTCTCGACGCTGGGATTGGCGCGCAGACCTGCGGCGATGTGGGTCAGGTGGCGGGCGTCCTTCACTTCGAGGTCGAAGTCGACGTCGAAGAAGTCGCGCTGGCGGTGGTGCATGCGTAGGTTGACGATGTTGCCGCCCGCCTCGCCAATCACCGTACAGACCTGGCCCAGCACGCCCGGCGCGTTGCGGATGGTGGCGGCCAGCGAGGCGCGGGAAATGGTGTTGCGCTCGGCCTCCGGCGTCCATTGCAGGTCGCGCCAGACGTCTTCGCGGTCCTCGTATTCGGCCAGGGTGGCGCAGTCGATCGTATGCACCGCCAGGCCGCCGCCTTCTGGGTCCAGGATGCCGACGATCCGATCGCCGGGGACCGGACTGCAACACGGCGCGAAATGCAGGGTCACGCCCTGGGTCAGCCCGCTGCCGCGCACATAGAGGCGCGCGCCTGCCCCGCCTTCGATCCGCCGCTGAGCGGTGGCGGCGTCGCGGTCGGCGGCTTTCAGGCCCGGGAAGATGACGTCCAGCACCTGGGTCGGGGTGACACGACCGCGGCCGACGGCTTCGAACAGGTCGTCCTCGGCAGCGGTGGCGAACCGGTCCAGGGCCGGGCGCAGGGAGACGTCAGCCCGCTTCTTGCCGGCCCGCTCGAATGTCTGATCCACGGTAGCCCGGCCCAGGCGGATGAACTCGTCCTTCTCGCTCTGGCGGATATGCCGGCGGATGGCCGAGCGGGCGCGGCCCGTGACGGTGAGCGAGCGCCAGTCCGGCGGCACCACCGGCTTGGCGCCGCGAATGACCTCCACCACGTCGCCGTTCTGCAGCAGGGTGCGCAGGGGGCGCAGCTCGCCATTGACCTTCACGCCGATGCAGGTGTCGCCCACGTCGGTGTGGACCGCATAGGCGAAGTCCAGCGGCATGGCGCCCCGCGGAAGGCTGACCAGCCGGCCCTTGGGCGTGAAGACGAACACCTGGTCGAGGAACATTTCGAGCTTGGCGTGCTCCACCAGCTCTTCGACATCGCCGCCGTGCTCCAGCAGCTGGACCAGATGGCGCAGATTGACCAGGGGATCGCGCCCGCCGGCCGCGGCCTGGGCCTCTGCGTCAAAGCCATAGCTCTCATTCTTGTAGCGCCAGTGGGCGGCGACGCCGTCCTCGGCCACCCGGTCCATGGCCTCGGTCCGGATCTGCATCTCGATGCGCATGCCCCGGGGGCCAACCACCGTGGTGTGGATGGAGCGGTAGTTGTTCCGCTTGGGCGTGGAGATGTAGTCCTTGAACCGCTCGGGCACGCTGGGCCAGGCTCGGTGGATCACACCCAAGGCGCGGTAGCAGTCTTCCTCGGAATCGACGATCACCCGGAAGGCGTAGATGTCCGAGAGCTGAGAAAAGCCGATCGATTTGCGCTGCAGCTTCCGCCAGATGGAGAAGGCGTGCTTCTCGCGGCCGAACACCCGGGCGGCCACGCTGGCGGCGGCCAGCTTGGCGGAAATCTCGCCGGAGACCACCGAGACCGCCCCGCCCTGCTCCTGGCGCAGGGCCTCCAGCCGGCGGCCGATGGCGTCGCGGGCCACCGGATTCAGGTGCAGGAAGGCCAGCTCCTCCAGCTCGGTGCAGATGCGGTGGCAGCCGATGGAGCGCGCCAGGGGCGCATAGATTTCCAGGGTCTCGCGGGCGATCCGCTCACGCTTGGCCGGGTTCTTGATGAACTCCAGCGTGCGCATGTTGTGCAGGCGGTCGGCCAGCTTGACCATCAGGACGCGCACGTCCTTGGAGATGGCCAGGATGAACTTCCGCAGGTTCTCGGCCTGGCGGGTGTGTTCGGAATTGCCTTCGAGCTGGGAGAGCTTGGTGACGCCCTCGACCAGTTCGCCGATCTCTTCGCCGAACAGCTGGTCGATATCGGCCCGGCTGACCGGACAGTCCTCGATCACGTCGTGCAGCAGGGCCGTGACGATGGTCGCGGTGTCGAGGCGGTAGTCGGTGAGGATACCCGCCACCTCGATGGGGTGGGCGAAATAGGGGTCGCCAGAGGCCCGCTTCTGCGAGCCGTGCATGCGCATGGCGTAAACATAGGCGCGGTTCAGCAGCGCCTCGTCGGCGGTCGGGTCATAGGACCGGACCTTGTCGATCAGTTCGTATTGGCGAAGCAGCTTGGGCGGACGCGCCGGAGCGGGCGCGTCCTTGGGCTCGGCGACGGGTTGGGCCGCCTGGACAGTAAGAGGGTCTGCGCCTTCGGGGCTCAGTACCGCTCCTCCTGACCGCCATCCCGGTCGCTCTGCAGGGCCCGGACCAGTTCCAGCTCGCTCATCTGGGCGTGGGTCGGGTCGGCCAGCAGGGCCAGGGTTTCGGCCTCTTCCTCAGCTTCAGTGTGCTCGTCCACCCGCTGCAGGCTGGCGATCAGGTTCTCGCGCAGCTCTTCGGCGTCGACCACGTCGTCGGCGATCTCACGCAGGGACACGACGGGGTTCTTGTCGTTGTCGCGATCGACCAGCAGCTGGGCGCCGGCGGAAATGGCGCGCGCGCGATGGGCGGCCAGAAGAACCAGGTTGAAGCGGTTCGGGACCTTCTGGATGCAATCTTCGACGGTGACGCGGGCCATGAAATCCTCGGATTGGGGAGAGAACTGGAGAAAATAGTCGCTCACGCCCGATTGTGCAATGCCGCAGGGGTGGCGGCTTAGCGCCGCGAGGGCGCTCATGGCTGGCTACGGCCATGCCTCCTACCCTAGCGCAGCCTTTCAACCCTGGGCGTGACACAAGGATCATGGAGAGACGTCCTTGGGCGCACGGCTTCAGAGATTGCTCTCAAGTCCTTAGCTGAGGTGACGGAAGCACCTGACGGTTGAATCTCCACGTACATCGGAAACGCAAATCCGGTGGTCGAGAATATCCCCGCAATTTCGCTCTTTTGGATCCACTCCCCAGGCCTTCGCTCGCTGTTCGAATACCTGGGGGGACGAACGCCATTGCCCGAATAGATCACCCATATATCATCCTCGGAAGCGATGCGGACGATGCTGGAGTCTGTCTTTTTTTCGTCTGTCAGGATGGCCACGTCTTCAGCCGTCACATAGAAGCCGAGGCCACAATAAATTGGGTCCGGTGACGCCCGCGATTCACAGCCTGTCGCTACAAGCAGCACTGACATGGCGAAAAGTGCTGACCTGAGGATGTTCGGCATAGCTTGGCTCCAAAGGGCGCAGCCTAAGCTGTGACAACCGTCTTCGGCCGCCCACCTTTGCGGCCGTTCTCGCGGGCCGCGCGCGCCTTCTGCGCGGAGCGGGCGCGGCCACCAGCGGCTCCGAGCGTACGGGCCATCCAGGTCTTGGAGCCGAAAATTCCGTTCAGCAGGCCCGGCACATGGAGGTCCACGTCGATCCTGGGCCAGTGCAAACCATCGCCCAGGGGGCTGATCTCGATCTCGGACAGTTCGGCTGGCGTGGCGGCCCCCAGCCCCTCGGCAAGGCGCGGGGGAAAGGCCAATTCCAGCCCATTGTCGAGGCCGATCACGATCCGCGACACGCGGCGGTCGTAGCGCGCGGAGACAGCTTTGGGCTGCCCGTGCAGATCGTCTTGGAGACGCGCTTCGGCCGCGATCCGGTCAGCATCAGTTATCGCCATGGATCTGCTCCCATGCACCACACAACGCCGCCAGCTCGGCGGCCAAGGCGTCCGCAATGCGGTTTAGCTCGGCCGTGGTGAGGCCGTGGCTGCCCCGCAAGGTTGGCGGACCATCGGGACAGCCCAGAACGAAAATGGCCTGCGCCCCCGCCCCGAGGACATGCACATGGGCCGGCCTGTGATCGTTGGTGTAAATCACGACACGCAGACGGCCGAGGCGCAGTACCGTGGGCATGCCGGAGAATATCATAACCCAAGCGCTTGGGAAATACGCGGGCGCCGACGCCCCTCACCCCGGCCGCGCGTCACAACCCACGCTCGCCCCCGCCGCCAACGCCCGCGCCGTCAGCCCCGACGCCGGATGCCGCCAGTCCGGGGCGATCTCGGCCAGGGGGCCCATGACGAACAGGCGCTGGTGGGCGCGGGGATGGGGCAGGATCAGGTCTTCGCTGTCGATCACCTGACGGCCATGGGCGATCAGATCCAGATCAAGGGTCCGCGCGGCGTTGCGCGCGGTCCTTTCCCGGTTGAATTCCGCCTCGATTGAAAACAGGGTATGCAGAACCGAACGGGGTTCAAGGCGCGTCTCGACAATCGCGACAGCGTTGCGATACTCCGGCTGCGACGGATCGGGCCAGGCGGCCGAGCGCCACCATCCCGATCGCCGAAGAACAGGCAATCCCGCCTGATCGAAACGAGTCAGGGCGGCTTCGAGAAGGGCTTCGGAAGAGCCGTAATCGCCGGTCAGATTGCCCCCCAGCGCGATCACGACCGCCTCGTCCAAGCCAGGTCCCGCGCCGTTTTCAAGGATTTCCACGCTTATGACTTTCTACCCCACCGATCGGCTCGCCCTCTTTATCGACGGCGCGAACCTGTACTCGGCGGCCAAGGGACTCGGCTTCGATATCGACTACCGCAAGCTGCTGGAGGAGTTCCGCAAGCGCGGCGTGCTGGTGCGGGCCTATTATTACACCGCCCTGGTGGAGGACCAGGAATACTCGCCGATCCGTCCCCTGGTGGATTGGCTCGACTACAATGGCTTTCGCCTGGTGACCAAGGCCGCCCGGGAATATACCGACGCCCAAGGTCGCAAGCGCTGGCGCGGCGACATGGATGTCGAGATCGCCGTCGACATGATGGAGATGGCCGAGCACGCCGATCACCTGGTGCTGTTCTCCGGCGACGGCGACTTCCGCTGCCTGGTGGAGGCCGTGCAGCGCAAGGGCTCGCGGGTCAGCGTGGTCTCGACCGTGAAGTCGCAGCCGCCGATGGCGTCTGATGACCTGCGCCGCCAGGCCGACGCCTTCATCGACCTGGCCGACCTGTCGGAGATCATCGGCCGACCTTCGCGCCTGCCCCGGTTCATCCAGGAAAGCCGGATGAACAATGAGAGCGAGAACGAGGCGGATGCCGAGGCCTGAGCCGGCCATGAGCTCCGCCGCCGAACCGCCCCGCGACTGCCCGCTCTGCCCGCGCCTGGTGGCCTATCGCGAGGTCAACCGCGCGGCTCATCCCGACTGGTGGAACGGCCCAGCCCCTTCCTTCGGCGATCCCGGCGCCCGGCTGGCCGTGGTCGGCTTGGCGCCTGGGCGCATGGGCGCCAACCGCACGGGCCGCCCCTTCACCGGCGACTTCGCCGGCGTGCTGCTGTTCGACACCCTGATCCGCTTAGGCTTTGCCAAGGGGACCTATGAGGCCCGGCCCGATGACGGGCTGGAGCTCATCGACTGCCTGATCACCAATGCGGTGCGCTGCGCCCCGCCGGGCAACAAGCCGGAGACCTCGGAAGAAGCCACCTGCCGGTCGTTCCTGACCGCACGGCTGGACGAGCTGCCCAATCTGAAGGTGATCGTCACCCTGGGCGACGTCTCGCGGCGTAACGTGCTCCGCGCGCTGGGCCTCAAGGCCTCCGCCGGCGTCGGTGGCCACGGCTCTGAATTTCAGGCCGGCCCCTATACGGTGATCAATTCCTACCACTGCTCCCGGCTCAACACGAACACCGGGCGGCTGACGCCGCAGATGTTCGAGGACATCTTCGTCCGCGTCCGGACGCTGCTGGACGGCTAAGGGGAAACCCTGGCTACGGACGAAGTTCTCGTCCTTCCTCCGTCATGGTCGGACTTGATCCGACCATCCATGAACACCAGGCCAGCCCCGCGTTCATGGACCCTCGCGTCAAGCGCGAGGGTGACGGACCAGCGGGCCTCAGACACACCGCCAGTACTGGTAGCGCCACAGGGGCGCAAATCCGGCGCGGGCATAGAGGGTGCGGGCCGGCGCATTGCCCTCCTCCACCTGCAGGAAGATCTGCGTCGCGCCCTTCGCCCGGGCCGCCTGGGCAAGACAGGCCACCACCTGGCCGGCCAGGCCCTCGCCCCGGCGGGCGCGGCGGGTGCGCATGCCGTGCAGGCTGGCCCAGCCCTCGGCCAGGCTCATCGCGCCGACCGCGTGGGTCCCCTCGGCGTCGCGGACGGCGGCGAACGCCGCGCCCGGCGACTTCGACAGCACGGCCACGCGGTGGGCGCCGTCCTCAGGATCAAACCCCTCGCCGAGGAACACCGCCGCCCAGGCCTCATCCGGCGTCTCAAGTTGCGCCGCGCCGGCCGGCTCGGCGAATCCGGCCACCAGATCGAGATCAGCGGTCATCACCAGTGTGGGCTGCTGCGGTCCATAGCCCCGCTCGGTCAGGGCTTCGGCCACGCTGGCCAGGCCCTCGACATCGGGCAGACGGAACACCGGCGACATGCCCTTGGCGCGATAGGCCGCCTCGATGCGGGCGAGCAGGCCCTCGTCGCGGACCAGGGTGTGGGCGAGCGGCGCAGCGCTTTGGGCCCGGCCGATGGAGCCTGGCCGCAGGCCGAGGATCCAGGGGCCGATCACCTCGAAACAGTCGTGGGCGACCGTGGCGATCGTCGCCCGCTCGATGGCCTCGATCTGCGCCGGACTGGGCGACGAGAGGCTCACCCCTTGTCGCGCAGCAGGCGGGCCTTGTCGCGGGCCCAGTCCCGTTCGGCGGAGGTTTCGCGCTTGTCGTGCAACTTCTTGCCCTTGGCCAGAGCAATCTCCAGCTTGGCCAGGCCCTTGTCGTTCCAATAGAGCTTGGTGGGCACGATAGTGCGCCCTTCCCGCTGGACGGCACCGATCAGGCGGTCGATCTGCTTGCGATGCAGCAGCAGCTTCCGGGGCCGGCGCGGCTCATGGTTGAAGTGGCTGGCCTTGGCGTAGGGTGGAATGTCGGCGTTGATCAGCACGATGTCCCGCCCCTCAACGGCGGCATAGGACTCAGCGATATTGGCCTTGCCGGCGCGCAGGGACTTCACCTCGCTGCCGGTCAGGGCCAGGCCCGCCTCCATGGCGTCGTCGAGGAAGTAATCGAATCGCGCCCGCCGGTTTTCGGCGATGGGTTTTCCAGCCATGACGCGCGCCTAGACGATCCCGGCGTCGTGCAGAGCCGCCAGGACTTCCTTGCGCGCAGCCTCCGACGCCGGCGCGATCGGCAGCCGCGCATCTTCAGAGCAGAGCCCCAGGTGGGCCAGGGCGAACTTGGTCGGGGCCGGCGAGGCGTCGGTGAACAGCGCCTTGTGCAGGCGGATCAGCCGGTCCTGCCAATAGAGGGCCGCCTTCCAGTCCCCGCTGAGGGCGGCGTTGTAGAAGGTGGAGATCAGGTCCGGCGCCACATTGACGCTGACCGAGATCGAGCCGTGGCCCCCGTGAGCCATGTAGCCCAGCGCACTGGGATCATCCCCCGACAGCATCACCCAGTCCTGGCCGCACAGCAGGCGCTGCATGGTCGGCCGGGTCATGTCGCCGGTGGCGTCCTTGACGCCGACGATGTTGGGCAGGCGCGAGAGCCGCCCCAGAGTGTCGTTGGAGATGTCCACCCCGGTGCGCGAGGGCACATTGTAGACGATGACCGGCAGCTGCACGGCCTCGTTGATCGCCGCATAGTGGGCGTACATGCCCTCCTGGCTGGGGCGATTGTAATAGGGCGTCACCACCATGGCCGCGTCCGCGCCAACCGCCTTGGCGTGCTTGACCAGCTCGATGGCCTCGCGGGTCGAGTTGGACCCGGCGCCGGCGATCACCGGCACGCGGCCGGCCGCCGTGCGGATGCACAGATCGACCACCCGGCGGTGCTCGTCATGGGAAAGGGTGGCGGTCTCGCCGGTGGTGCCGACCGGCACCAGGCCGTGGACCCCGCCGGAAATCTGACGCTCGATGAGGGCCACGAAGGCGTCCTCGTCCACTGCGCCGTCCCGGAAAGGAGTCACCAGGGCCGGCATCACGCCCCTGAATAAAGGTTCGGACATTGTCTGCAAAAAGCCGTGAAAGCGCCGCATGGTGTTGCGGCCTATGATGTTGCGCGGACAATATGTCCGGCGCGGCCATGCCCGCAACCGCCCTGTCATCCGAGGGGCGAGACCTGGAGAGTTCCTGCTTGTACGTCCTTGCGCCCAAGACCCTTCTGACCGCCGCGGCCCTGTTCCTCGTGGTCGGCGTCCCCCAGGCGCAAACACCCCCGGCCTCAAGCCAGGATCCCTTCCCCAAGCCCATTGAGCTGCAGGCCGTGCGCCGGCCGCCGCTCGCCCCTCTCTCGGCCAGCGAGAATCAATTGCTGCGCCAGGCCCTGGACGCCGCGCGGCGCAGCGACGTGGCCGGCGCGCGTAGCCTGATCGGCGCTATGTCCGACCCGATTGCGCGAAAGATCGCCACCTGGGCCCTGGTGGATGTGGCCGGCGAATCGGTCGGCTTCTTCGAGGCCGATCAGGCCCGCCGCGACCTGGCCGACTGGCCCCGCGGCGCCGGGCGACAGGAAACCGCCGAAAAGCTGCTGGTCACCTCTGGCCTGTCGCCGCAGCAGACCATCGCCTGGTTCGGCGGCGAACAGCCGGTGACCGCCCGCGGCGCCATCGCCCTGGCCAACGCCCAGATCGCCGCCGGCCAAGAGGCCGAGGCCACCGCCCTCATCCGCCGCTTCTGGCGCGACGAGGTGTTCGAGGCCGACGCCCAGGCCTCCATGCTCGCCCAATTCGGCCGCTATCTGCGGCCCGAGGATCACGTGCGTCGCGCCGATCGGCTGCTCTATGGGCCGCAGGGACCCGCCGCCCAAGCCATGCTCGGCCTGCTTCCGGCCGACGAACGGGCGATCGCCGAGACCCGCATCGCCCTGCGCTCCGGCTCATCCAGCGCCGAGGCGCTGTTGGCCCGTCTGACGCCCGCCCAGGCCGCCCATCCCGGCATCGCCTTCGAGCGCGCGGCCTATTTCCGGGGGCGGGGCCAGGAGTCCCGCGCCTATGACGTGCTGACGCCCCTGCCGCCGGAGCATGCCGAGTTGAGCACCGCGGCCAGCCGGGTCTGGCGCGAACGCTATCCCATGACCCTGGCGGCGCTGCGGGCTGGCGATTATCGCAACGCCTATCGCGCCTCGGCCAATACGGGTCTGACTGTCGGCGCGTCGGCCGCCGAGGCCGAATTCTATGCCGGCTGGATCGCGCTTCGCCGCCTGAACGACGCCAAGCTGGCCGACCGCCACTTCGCGGCCATCGCCGAGATCGGCTCCTCGCCCATCACCCGCGGGCGCGCCCTCTACTGGCGGGGCCGGGCGCATGAGGCCATGGGGGACGCCGCCGGCGCCCAGAGCTTCTATCGCGCCGCCAGCGAGCACAATACGACCTTCTATGGCCAGCTGGCCGGCGAGAAGGTCGGCGACGGGACCATGACCCTGCCGCCTGAGCCCCAGATCACCGAGTTCGACCGCGCGCGCTTCGAGGGCCGTGACGTGGTGCGCGCCGCCCGGCGCCTGCAGGAGATCGGCGAACAGGGCTTGTTCCGCACCTTTGCGCTCCACCTGAAGGACACCGTCCCGAACACCGCCGAGCAGGCCCTGATCGTGGACATGACCCGCGGCTATGGCGACCAGACAGCCTCCATGCTGGTGGTGCGCGGCGCCGCCACCCTGGGCCACATCCTGCCCCTGCGCGGCTATCCCTATCGCTCGCCGCCAGAGGTGAGCAATGCGCCGGAAACCGCTTTGACCCTGGGCATCACGCGGCAGGAAAGCGGCTTTGATCCCCAGATTCGCTCGCCGGCCGGCGCTCGCGGGATGATGCAGGTCATGCCGGGCACGGCCCAGATCGTGGCCCGCCAGATCGGCGTCTCCTATTCGGCCGGGATGCTGGACGACCCGGACTACAATATGCGGCTGGGCCAGACCTATATCTCCCAGATGCTGGGCCAGTTCAGCGGCTCCTATCCCCTGGCCATCGCCGCCTATAACGCCGGGCCCGGCCGGCCTGCCCAGTGGGTCAGCTTCTGCGGCGATCCGCGCGGCGCCGGCACCGATCCCATCGACTTCGTGGAGTGCATCCCGTTCTCGGAGACGCGGAACTATGTGATGCGGGTGATGGAGGGGGCGCAGGTCTATCGCGCGCGCCTGAACAACGGCACGGCCAAGATCACCATCTCGCAGGATCTCGCCCGGGGCGGTTATGGCTATTCCACGGCCCAGGCGGCGACCACTGGCGGTCAATAGGGGCGAGGCCTGCTGGACCTAGTCAACCGTGATGCCGGCCAGCAGGCCGTCTATGGTCACGTGGATCAGCTCATCGACCGGCTGCCAGGGGAAGTTGGGGCGCGAGAGGCGCAGGGCGACCACGCCGTGGCAGGCTGCCCAGAGCGCCTGGCTGGCGCTGTCGCCGTCCCCCAGCCGCAACCGGCCCTCGGCGGCGATCTCGCGAACGACGCCGCTGAAGGAATCGTAGCAGCCCGCCCCCAACTCCGAAGCCGCGTCGGGCCCCCGGGGCAAGGGACGCACGGCTGAAAACACCAGCTGGTAGGCGTTGGGGTGTTCGAAGCCCCAACGCATATAGGCGTCGAGCATCATGCGGGTGCGGCTGACGGCGTCGAGCGGGCGTTCAGCGATCTGGTTGTTGCGGTCCAGCAGTTCCTGCATCGCCCCCTGGCAGATCTCCAGCAGGATGCAGGCCTTGTCCTGGAAGTGCATGTAGAGGGCTGTGGACGACACCCCGACCTCGTCGGCGATCCGCCGGATGGTCGCGCCCTCATAGCCCTCGGCCACGAAGATGCGCTCGGCCGCCGCGAGGATTTCGGCCCGCCGCAGATGGCCGTCACCCTTGGCCTTGCGCGCCGACCGACGCCTTGTGGTGCTGACGCCTACCAAACCCAATTCCCCCTCAAAACAGCTGAACACCGGAAACCAATTTCCGCCATGTGACAACCCCAGGCCGGATTATCCAGACTTTTCAGCCGTTCGACGCCATACCCGACCCTATAGGATTTCATCCCCTGGCGTCGTCGGCGGCTTTTTCGTAAGCGAAGCCCATGACTTCACCACGCCCCACCGTCGCCGAAACCCCCGGCGTGATGCGCACCACCGGCTGGGCCGACTACGCCCTGCTGGATTCCGGGGACGGCAAGAAGCTGGAGCGCTACGGCCCCTATACGGTCGTGCGGCCCGAGCCCCAGTGCCTGTGGGCGCCGCGGCTCGACGCCGAGACCTGGGCCAGGGCCGACGCCACCTTCGACCCCAGCGACGAGGAGGACGCCGGCCGCTGGCGCTTCCAGGGTAAGCCGCAGGACTCCTGGCCCATGTCCTGGCGCCAGGCGAAGTTCAACGCCCGCTTCACCGCCTTCCGCCACCTGGCCTTCTTCCCCGAACAGGCGGCCAACTGGGAATGGCTGGAGACGCGTATTCGCAGCGATGCCCAGGGGGCGGCCGAACCGCCCCGGGTGCTGAACCTCTTCGGCTACACGGGCGTCGCCAGCCTGGTCTGCGCCTCGGCCGGGGCGGCGGTGACCCATGTGGACGCCTCGAAGAAGGCCATCGCCTGGGCCCGCGAGAACGCCGAGCTATCTGGGCTGGCCGACCGACCCATCCGCTGGATCTGCGAGGACGCCCGCCGCTATGTGCAGCGCGAGGTCCGCCGGGGCTCACGCTATGAGGGGATCATCCTCGACCCGCCGAAATACGGCCGCGGCCCCACCGGCGAGGTCTGGCGATTGTTCGAGGATTTGCCCGAGCTTTCGGCGCTATGCGCCGAACTTCTCTCGGAAAAGGCCTCCTTCCTTATACTGAACGCTTATGCAGCCCGGATCTCCGGCGCGGCCCTCGCAGGCCTGTTGTCCGAGCGTCTGGCCGAACGCGGCGGAACCATCGAATGGGGCGAACTGGCGCTGTCGGAGCAGTCCGGCGAGCGTGAGATCGGCCTGTCCTTCTACGCCCGGTGGGCCGCGTGAGCGGGCGGGTCGTCACCTCCCTGACCAATCCGACGGTCAAGGCCGTTCGGGCCTTGCACCAACGCAAAACCCGGGACGAGACCGGCCTGTTCGTGGCCGAGGGCCTGAAGAACGTCACCGAGGGGGTCGAGACCGGTCACGCGCCGGAAATCCTGCTCTTTGGACGCGAGGCCGCCGATCATCCCCTGCTGCGCGCCGCAGCCGATGCGACCGACAAGGCCGGCGGCGAGGTCATCGAGGTGACCCAGGACATCCTCGCCAAGGTCTCCCGGCGGGACAATCCCCAGGCGGTGGTGGGCGTCTTCCGCCAGGTCTTCGCTCCCCTCACCTCGCTGGAGCCGCGAACCGCCAAGGCCTGGGTCGCCCTGCACCGGGTGCGCGATCCCGGCAATCTGGGGACCATCATCCGCACCGCCGACGCCGCCGGCTGCGGCGCGGTCGTGCTGGTCGGGGAATGCTGCGATCCCTATTCGGTGGAGGCGGTGCGGGCGACCATGGGCTCGATCTTCGCCGTGCCCATCGCCCAGGCCACAGAAGGCGAGTTCGCCGCCTGGCGCCGCGATTGGCCAGGCTCGGTGGTTGGCACGCTGCTGAGCGCAGAGGTGGACCACCGCAGCGCCGACTATGTCCACCCGGTCCTGATCCTGATGGGCAACGAACAACAGGGCCTGCCGCCGGAAATGGCTGCCCTCTGCGACGTCAACGTCAAGATTCCCATGCGCGGCCGGGCCGACAGCCTGAACCTGTCGGTGGCCACCGGCGTGATGATCTACGCGGCCAGCTAGCTTCGGGGCTTGGTCCGGGTGGTCGGGTCGGCCACGGACGGGTCTTCCGGCCAGGGATGGCGGGGATAGCGGCCGCGCATATCGGCCCGCACATCCCGCCAGGAGCCGCGCCAGAAGCCCGGCAGGTCCTGGGTCAACTGGATCGGCCGTCGGGCCGGCGACAAAAGGGCCAGCGTCAGGGGCCGGCCCGCCACCATCGGGTGCTCATTCAGGCCGAACACCTCCTGCACGCGGATCTCCACCCGCGGGCCGCCCTCGGCCTCATAGTCGATCTGCGCCCGGTTTCCCGTGGGCGCAGTCCAGTGGGTAGGCAACTCCGCCTCGACCCGTCGCTGGAGGTCCCAGGGAACGAGACTGCGCAGGGCGCCGTCCAGCAGGTCCGGCGTCAGGTCGGCGAGCCCGCGAAGGCCGTGCAGCAGCGGCGTCAGCCAGTCGTCGATTTGCGCCACCAGGGCCTGGTCCGACAGGTCCGGCCAGGTGTCCGCATCCCGCTCTCGCAGGAAGGCGATCCGCTTGCGCAGCGCCGTCGCCGCCGTTCCCCAGCGCAGGGCGCCGAGGCCCTCCCGTCGCAGGCGCACGGCCAGGGCCTGAGCGACCACTTCGGGCGGCGGATTGTCATCCAGGCTTTCATCAAGGGCGAGCCGGCCCAGCCTGGTCAGGCGGCGCACGCGGATCCGGCCGCCGGGGCTCTCCTCGACCCGGTCCTCGGTCTCCAAAATGGGCGCGAAGGCCGCGAGGATTTCATCCTGCGTCAGGGGTGCGGCCAGCAGGATGCGGTCGCGGCGATCCCCGCCGCCCAGCTCGGCCACCGCCAGCCAGGGCTCCCGGGCCAGGACGTCGCCCGGCTCGATGAAGGCGCCACGGCCGGTGGCCAGCTGGAACTCCCCCAAGGGTCCGCGGGCCTTGGCCACCCGTTCGGGATAGGCCAACGCCAGCATCTGGCCGTCGCTGAGCGGCGCGCCCTTCCCGGCCCTCGTTCCCCGGATCCAGCGGTCGGCCAGGGCGCGGGCGTCCCGGGCGCGGGGCGAGCTGTCGCGGTCGAAGGCTTCCAGGCGGTGGGTCAGATGGGCTTCGCGGCCGCCCAAACTGCGCTCGGTGACCAGGGCCGCGATGCGTGCGGCGCGCAGGGCCAGCCCATGCTCGGCGGCCCGCAGGACCATGTGCGCCAGCCGCGGCGGCAGGGGCATGTCGGCCAGGGCCTCGCCGTGCGGGGTCAGAACCCCGGCCTCATCGACCGCCTCCAGCCGGCGCAGCAGTGCCTGGGCCTCGGCCAGAGCCGCCCGCGGCGGCGGGTCGAGAAAGGCCAGGTCGTCGGCCGACTTCGCGCCCCAGCGGGCCATGTCCAGGGCCAGGCCCGACAGGTCGGCGTCGAGGATTTCCGGGTCGGCGAAGGCCGGCAGGGCGCGGGTCTCGGCCTCGTCCCATAACCGGTAGCAGACGCCCGGCGCCGTCCGCCCCGCCCGCCCGCGCCGCTGGTCGGCCGCGGCCCGGCTGACCCGCACCGTGGCCAGGCGGGTCAGGCCGCTTGAGGGGTCAAAGCGCGGCACACGGGCCTGGCCGACGTCGATCACCACCCGCACGTCCTCAAGCGTCAGGCTGGTCTCGGCGATGGAGGTCGCCAGCACCACCTTGCGTAAGCCCGGCGGGGGCGCCGCCACGGCCCGGTCCTGGGCCTTGGGGTCCAGGGCGCCATAGAGCGGCGCGACCAGCACGTCGTCGCGCCGGAGCCGCTCGCTCAGCCGCTGGGCGGTGCGCAGGATCTCGCCCTGACCCGGCAGGAAGACCAGAATCCCGCCGGTCTCCTCGGCCAGGGCGCGCTCGATGGCCCGAACCACGGCGTCCTCCAGACGCAGGGGCTCATTGCGGCCGAGATAGCGGGTCTCCACCGGAAAGGCGCGGCCCAGGCTCTCGATCACCGGGGCACCGTCCATCAGCCGGGCGACGGCCGCGCCATCCAGGGTGGCCGACATGACCAGCAGGCGCAGATCGTCCCGCAGCAGGCCTTGCGCATCCAGAGCCAGGGCCAGGCCAAGGTCGGCGTCCAGGCTGCGCTCGTGGAACTCGTCGAAGATCACGCAAGCCACGCCCGACAGGCCGGGATCGGCCAGGATCATCCGGGTGAAGACTCCCTCGGTCACCACCTCGATCCGGGTTCGGCCTGAGACCTTGGACTGCATCCGCACGCGAAAGCCGACGGTCTCGCCCACCGCCTCGCCCAAGGTTGAGGCCATACGCTCGGCCGCCGCCCGCGCGGCCAGGCGGCGGGGCTCCAGCATGATGATGCGGTCCTCGCCCCGCCATGGCGCGTCCAGCAGGGAGAGCGGCGTGACCGTGGTCTTGCCGGCGCCGGGCGGGGCGACCAGCACTGCGCGGGTCCCTGTCGTCAGGGCCTCGTTCACCGCGCCTAGAACGTCATGGATCGGCAGATGGGACGTCAAAGGGATGACCGCCTCTGGTCCGCTCAGCTGATCAGTTGGGGAAAGAGGCCAAACAGCAGGATCAGGAACACCGCGATCGGGCACAGCCAGGCGATCAGGAACCGCCAGAGGGTCAGCAGCGGGCCGCCCGCCAGGCCGGTTTCGGCGTCTACCAGCTTGCGGTCGGCGATCCAGCCGACGAACACCGCCGTGATCAATCCCGATAGCGGCAGCAGGATTCGCCCGGTCACCCCGTCGAAGACATCGAACCAGTTGGCGTTCTCGAAGCCCGGGACGAAGGCCAGCGGACGATGGTCGGCCCAGACATTGAAGGACAGCACAGACACCATGCCGATCAGGAAGAAGCTGGCGCCCAGGAGGCTCGCCACCACGGCCCGGCTGACCTTGAACCGCTCCACGAAATAGGCGGTGGAAATCTCCAGCAGGGACACCGAGGAGGTCAGGGCGGCGAACAGCACCAGGACGAAGAAGGCCAGCCCCACCAGGGCGCCGGCCGGCATGCTGTGGAAGGCCGCGGGCAGGGTCTGGAACATCAGGGTCGGGCCGGCGTCCGGCGTCAGGCCGACGCTGAACACGATGGGGAAGATGGCCAGGCCGGCGATGATGGCGACGGCGGTATCGGCCGCCGAGATGAAGCCCGAGGTCTGGCCGAGATTGGTGTCGCGCGAAGCATAGGCGCCATAGGCGACCATGGCTCCGCCGCCGAGGCTTAAGGAAAAGAAGGCCTGGCCGAGGGCCGAGTTCAGCACCTGGGGCTGCAGGGCGCGCCCGAAGTCCGGGGTGAACAGGAAGGTCAAGGCCGCGGCGAAGTCGCCGCTGATCCCAGCATAGATGGTGATCGCCACCAGTAGGACGAAGAAGGCCGGCATCAGCCAGGTGGCGGCCACCTCAATGCCGCCCTTCACGCCGCGAGCCACCACGAAGGTCGTCGCCGCGGCGAACAGGAAATGGGTCAGGGTCATCTGCAACGGATTGGCGAACAGGGCCGGCATCTGGCCCCTCACCTCCTCGACGCTCAGATGGGAGTAGGCGCCCGCGAAGGGCTGGCCAGCCAGGGTCGTGCGGACCACGTCGGCCGCCGAGGTTCCGATGTAGTAGAGCACCCAGCCGGCGACGACGCTGTAGAAGGTCAGGATCACATAGTTGGCGATCATGCCGACCACCGCCAGGCTCGCCCAGCCGCTGCTGGCGTTAGATTGCCTGGCCATCAGGGTTGCGCTGGCCACGGTCGATCTCTGGCCATGGCGGCCGATCAGGGTCTCGGCCAGCAGCAGCGGCGCGCCGATCAGGGCCACGCAGAGGATGTAGATCAGGACGAAGGCCCCGCCGCCATTGACGCCGGCCTCGGAGGGAAAGCGCCAGAGGTTGCCCAGGCCGACGGCGGAGCCGACCGCAGCGAGGACAAACGCCGCCTTGGACGACCAGTGGGGCTGAGCCGCAGCAGGGGCATTGGCGACCATGAAGATTTCCCGCGGCTAGACACGTCCGTGGGACGCCGAAGCCGCGACCTTGGCCAGCGTCGGACGAACAATCAAGCCAGGTGCGAGCGAGGCGCCGGGACCGGGGGACGTGCGCCCGGCCCCGGACGTCCCTCTACTGCCCCGCGCCGAGGGTTTTTTCGTGATAGCGCGAGTGCCAGTAGGCGTAGCCAAAATAGACCGCGATCCCGATGACCAGCCACACCACCAGTCGGACGAATGTCGCCGCCGGCAGGCTGGAGATCAGATAGAGGCAGGCCAGCATGCCGCCCGGCGCGACGAGCCACACCAGCGGCGTCTTGAAGGCTCGTGGCAGGTCGGGCCGCGAGATCCGCAGATAGAGCACCGCCCCACAGATCATCGAGAAGGCCAGCAGGGTGCCGACCGACACCAATTCGCCCAATAGCCCGATGGGGAACAGGCCGGCCATCAGGCCTGCGAAGATGGCCGTGAGCGCCGTGCCCGCCCATGGCGTGCGCCGCCTGGGGTGCACCTTGGAGAAGATCGGCGGCAGCAGGCCGTCGCGGGACATGGCGTAGAAGATCCGCGACTGGCCATAGAGCAGCGCCATGATGGTGGAGGCCAGCCCCACGGTGGCCCCGATGGTCACCACCGGCTTCAGCCAGGCCAGCTGCGGTCCGACATTGTCCACCGCCACATAGACCGGCGCCGGCACGTTCAGCATCGTGTAGGGGGCGAGGCCCGTGATCACCAGGCTCATCAGAATGTAGAGCCCGGTGCAGATGCCCAGGGAGGCCAGGATGCCGATGGGCAGGGTCCGCTGGGGGTTCTTGGTTTCCTGGGCGGCCGTCGAGATGGTCTCGAAGCCGATATAGGCGAAGAAGATCACCCCGGCGGCGGCGAATATCCCGCCTAGTCCGTACTTGGAGGCGCCGGTGACGGGGTCCGTGGTCTCGGCGGGGATGAAGGGCTGCCAGTTGGCCGGGTTCACATAAAGGAAGCCGAAGATGATCACGAGGAGCACCACCGAGACCTTCAGCAGTACGATGGCGTTGTTGAAGAGAGCCGATTCCGTGATCCCGGCGATCAGCACCGCGGCGGTGATCGCGATGATGGCCATGGCCGGAACGTTGAGGATGGCGCCGGTGGCGACCAGCTGGTGGGCGTCGTTGACCAGATAGGGCGCCTGGCTCCAGGCCGCGGGTATGATCACGCCGAAGTCGGCCATCATGCCCACGAAATAGCCGGACCAGCCGACGGCGACCGTGGCGCCGGCGAACAGATATTCGACGATCAGGTCCCAGGCGATGATCCAGGCGAAGAACTCGCCCACTGTCGCATAGGCATAGGTGTAGGCCGACCCGGCCACCGGAATGGTCGAGGCCAACTCCGCATAGCAGAGCGCCGCCAGGGCGCAGACCAGGCCTGCGATGATGAACGAGATGGTGATGGCCGGCCCCGCATGGGCCTCAGCCGCCTGGCCGGTCAGGACGAAAATACCCGCCCCGATGACCGAACCGATGCCGAGCGCGGTCAGGCTGACCGGGCCGAGGCTGCGCTTGAGCGTATGCTCGCCCTGTTCCGCCGCCTGCGCCAGAAGCACTTCGATCGGCTTTTTTGCGAAAATCTTCATCGCAAGTCGTGTCCCCACGGGCGCAGCACAACGCCGCCCGAATGGCCGGAGCAATGCACGCCACGCAGAGTCCGGCAATCGGTCTCAAGACGGGGCCTTTTCCCGCCTGGGCGAAACAGGGACAATGCCGCGAAAAGCGAAGGTGAACGCTCTTGAACCCATCGGAACCGCCCATCCGCGCCCTGATCGCGCCGGTGACTCCCCTGGCGCAGAACTGCACCATCGTCTGGTGCGCCAGGTCGAAGAAGGCGGCGATCATCGATCCCGGCGGCGAGGTCCCTCGCCTGCTCCAGGCGCTGAGGGACCATGACCTGACCCTGGAGAAGATCTGGATCACCCACGGCCACCTTGACCATGCCGGCGGAACCGCGGCCCTGAAGGCGGCCACCGGAGTCCCCATCGAAGGCCCCCACCGCGACGACGCCTTCTGGATCGACCAGATGGACGCCGACGGCGCCCGCTGGGGCATGCCCGAGGCGCGGTCCTTCACCCCCGACCGCTGGCTGGAGAACGGCGACACGGTGCAGCTCGGCGAAACCGAGTTCGAGGTCTATCACTGCCCCGGACACACGCCCGGTCATGTGGTCTTCTTCCATCGCCAGGCCCGCTTCGCCCAGGTGGGGGACGTGCTCTTCCAGGGCTCCATCGGCCGCACCGACTTTCCCCGGGGCAATCACCAGGATCTGATCGAGGCCATCACCGGCAAGCTCTGGCCGCTGGGCGACGACGTGCGCTTCGTCTGCGGCCATGGGCCGATGTCGAGCTTCGGCGCCGAGCGGCGGACCAATCCCTTCGTCGCCGACGACATCCTGGCGCGCTGAATCCACGCATGCGCCTTTACAGGCGTGAAATCTGACTGTTACCCCGGAGGGCGAAAATGGCTCGCATGCAGACGACGCTCACCGACGCCCCAGGCCCCACCGCCCGGATTCTGATGGTCGATGACGACCCTGGAATCCGCGACGTGGTGTCCGACTTCCTGGGCCGCCACGGCTATTCGGTGACTACAGCCGGCGACGCCCGCGAGATGGAGCAGGCCCTGGAGCGCGAGCCGGTGGACCTGATCGTCCTCGACGTGATGTTGCCCGGCGAGGATGGCCTGGCCATCTGCCGCCGCCTGGCGGTGGGCGAGGCGCCGCCGATCATCATGCTCTCGGCCATGGGCGAGGACACCGACCGCATCGTCGGCCTCGAGCTGGGCGCCGACGACTACCTCTCCAAGCCGTGCAATCCCCGCGAACTGCTGGCCCGTATCCGCGCCATCCTGCGCCGGGCCGAGCAGCGGGGATCGGGCGACGACCTCGGCGCTGCCTGCGAATTCGCCGGCTGGCGCCTGGACCTGGTGCGCCGGGAGCTGCGCTCGCCGCAGGGGGTGGTGGTCAACCTGTCCAGTGGTGAGTTCTCGCTGCTGCGCGCCTTCGTCGAGCGGCCCCAGCGGGTGCTGACCCGCGACCAACTCCTGGACTTCGCCCGCGGGCCGACCTCCGACGCCTTCGACCGGGCCATCGATGTGCAGATCAGCCGCCTGCGCCGCAAGCTGGATGACGGCGGCGGCCACGACCTGATCCGCACCATCCGCAATGAAGGCTACATGTTCACCCCCAAGGTGAAGCGTCCATGAGCCGAGCCCGGGACGGCCGGCCGACCGCCTCCCTGTTCGTCCAGGTGCTGATGCTGGTGGGGGTCAGCCTGATCACCGCCCAGGCGATCAGCGTCTTCCTGCTGTTCAACCTGCCCCCGCCGGTGCCGGACTTCTACCGCTTCTCCGAGATCGCCGAGGCCCTGCAGGGGCGGCCCGGAGACCTGATCGAGCGGCGCGATCTTCAGTACAGCCTCGCCGATTCCCCGCCGGAGGGGGAATCGACCGCCGACAGCATGATGTGGGCCCGGGACAAGCTGGCCGAGGATCTCGGCGTGGCGCCCAGCGCCATCGTCATCGCCAAGACCTACCGGCTGCCCATTTCCGACCGCCGGGTCTTTCGCATCGTCCGCGACCGCATGGAGCGGGAGGGCGGCGAAGGTCAGGAAGACCGGTTCCTGGTGGCGCCGTTCGAGATCGCCATGCAGCGCCCCGACGGCCAGTGGGCCGTGGTGCGGCCCCAGCGCGGCCTGGGCCTGAACGTCTGGCAGAAGCGGGTCATGCTCTGGTTCCTGCTCTCGGCCCTGGTCATGGCGCCGATCGCCTGGATGTTCGCCAGGCGACTGTCGCAACCGTTCCGTCTGTTCGCCCAGGCGGCCGAGCGCCTGGGGCGCGATCCCGAGGCGCCGCCGCTGACCATCCGCGGCTCGGCGGAGATCGCCATCGCCGCCGGGGCGTTCAACCAGATGCAAGAGCGCCTGCGCCGCTATGTGCAGGACCGGACCGCCATGGTCGGCGCCATCGCCCACGACCTGCGCACCCCCCTGACCCGTCTTCGGTTCCGGATCGAGAACGCGCCGGAGGACCAGCGCGCCAAGATGGCCGCCGATATCGATCAGATGGAGGCCATGGTGGCCGCCACCCTGGGCTTCGTCCGCGACGCTACGCGTCCAGGCCAGCGCACCAGGCTGGAACTGGCCTCATTGGTCGAGAGCGTCTGCGATGAGATGGCCGAAACCGGCGCGGCCATCGAGGTCGAGCGCGCCGAGAAGGTGGTGATCGAGGGCGACCCCGTGGCCCTGCGCCGGCTGGTCACCAATCTGGTGGAGAACGCCGTCAAGTTTGGCGACCGGGCCCGCGCCCGCGTGGTCACCGCTGAACGCGCCGTGATCATAGAGATCGATGATGAGGGACCCGGCATCCCTGAGGCCGAGATCGAGCGGGTGTTCGAACCCTTCTATCGCCGTGAACCCTCCCGCAGCCGCGGCACCGGCGGCATCGGCCTGGGCCTGGCCGTCGTCCGCTCCATCGCCCGCAGCCACGGCGGCGACGTCACCATGGTCAACCGCCCTGGTGGCGGGCTGACGGCGCGGGTGACCCTGCCGGGCTAGGTCGATCTCGGGCGCGAAGCGTCGCCACAGACATGGCGTCGCCTAGATTCCGGGATAGCGCTAGCAAGGGGCCGCCCCCGGCGCGGCGCGGCCGCCCGCTGGAGCACAGGTTCCATGAGTCCGTCGCCATCACCCGGCCGTAGGTCCCTTTCACGCACGTCCCGCCCAGCCTGGGCCATGGGAGGGGTGACGCTGATCGCCCTGCTGATCGCCGGGGGCCTCATCCTGCGGACGGGCGAACCCAGGGCGGTCTACCGCACGGCGGCCGTTGAACAGGTCATGGGCGAGAGCGGCCGGCAGGTGACAAGGGTCCCGGCCGCCGCCCTGGGCTGGAGGCCGACAGACGCGGGGTCACCCTCAAGGTTCCACAGCGCGGCGCGATTCTCCGGCGGGCCTCCTCGGCATGGCGCGCCCAGGGCCCCAGTGGCCGACATTCTCGATCTCGACGCCGCGCAGCAGCGGGTGTGGAAGCGCCTCTCCCTGGATCTCCGGCGCCAGATCACCCTTTTGGCGGCCCAGGCCGACGGCGATCGCGCGGCGGTAATCGAGGGCGTGGTCCGGGCCACCCATGAGGCCTTCGCCAAGCTGGAACCCAGCCTGCGCGCAGATCAGAAGGAAAAGCTGGCCAGCCTACGCGCCAGCATGGCGGCGGTCGGACGGCCGGAATCCGACGGCTACGATACTGGTGTGATCTATCTCCTGCGCGACGGCGAGCCCTGGGCCGTGCCTGTCCGCTTGCGCGCCACGGACGGATCCCTGACCGAAATCCAGGGCCCTCTGGCGGCGGGCGAACGGGTGATCATCGGCGGTTCGGAGTGACGGGTCGATGCAGCGGCGGCCGCCACTCCATAGGCAAGCTCGACGGCTGTAGCCCACTGTAAAAATTCCGGGATTCGCTGACGCAACCCCAGGCGCGATTCGCGGGTTGCTAGAGCGGAGCCTTACACGACCTTCCGGAGCCGGACTGTCGGGCGAGAGTTCCGACGCCGCCTGCAAGGAGTGACCCTGATGAGCATTGCCGACCAAAATCCCCCCCGCGCCCGTCGTGGCTTCGCCGCCATGAACCCCGAGCGCCGTCGTGAAATCGCGCGCAAGGGCGGCGCCAGCGTGCCTGGCGAAAAGCGCAGCTTCGCCAAGGACCGTGATCTGGCCGCCTCCGCCGGCCGCAAGGGCGGCGAGGCTTCGAGGGGCGGCGGTCGTCGTGACGCCGACGAGACGACCGAGTCCTAGAGGCGGCCGGGTTCAGGCTCCGCGCCTGAACCGCCCCTGCTCCACATCCTGAAGCGCGCCAGAGGTGATTGGGGCCACTCGCCTCCGGCGCGCTTCAAGCGCTCAGCAGGAAAATCCCGAACGCCGGCGCGGCGCTGATCCAGCGCCGTTCCATCTTCCACCCCGCCTTGCCCGCCAGGGCCTCCAGCCGCTCGGGCGTGAACTTGTGTGAGTTCTCGGTGTGGATGGTCTCTCCCGCGGCGAAGTGGAAGCGCCGACCGGCGACCTGAACGTCCTGGTCTTTGCGCGACACCAGATGCATTTCGATCCGCGCGGCCTCGGCGTTCCAGAGCGCGCGATGGGAAAAGGCGGCGAGATCGAAGTTTGCGTCCAGTTCCCGGTTCATCCGGGCCAGCAGGTTCAGATTGAACGCCGCGGTCACGCCTTGGGCGTCATCATAGGCCGCGACCAGCACCGCCTCATCCTTGACCAGATCGGCGCCGACCAGGAAGCGCGCGCCATCGCCGAGCAGGTGGCGGGCGTTGACCAGAAATTCGACCGCCTCCTCCGGCGTCAGGTTGCCGATGGTCGAGCCGGGGAAGAAGCCGACCGCTGGCCGGCCTTGCGCGGCCGTCGGAAGGTCCAGGGCCGTAGTGAAGTCGTCGGCCAGGGACGCGAGCGTCAAGGCGGGGTAGTCGGCGGACAGGTTGGCTACGGCCTCGTCCAGGGCGCTCGGGCTGATGTCGATGGGCGTATAGACCGCGACCTGCGGCGCATGGTCCAGGATCTGGCGCGTCTTCAGGCTGGCCCCACTACCGAACTCCACCAGCGCTGCGCCCTGTGGGATACAGGCTGCTATCTCTGCAGCCGCGTCCTGAAGAAGGGCGAGTTCGGTGCGGGTCGGATAGTATTCCGGCAGCCCGCAGATATCCTCGAACAGGCGCGAGCCCTCGGCGTCGTAGAAGTACTTGGGCGACATCGCCTTTTGCGGGCGCGCCAGGCCCGACAGGGCGTCGGCCTCGAAGGCGCTGCGGCGGCGGGGCTTGGGGGCCGCGCCGTCCTTGGCCAGGCGCAGACCCGAGAACATCCACCGCTGATGCGGGTGGAAGAAGTTGCGATAGGTGGTCCGCACATGGCCGGTTGGCGTGACGCAGGCGCCGCCGCGCAGCACCATCTGGCCGCTCATGAACTTGCCGTTGTACTCGCCCACCGCCCCTTCGGCCGGGGCGAAGCCCGGATAGGGGCCATAGGCGCTGCGGGTCCACTCCCAGAGATCGCCATACATCTGGCGCAGGCCAGACCCGCTGGCCGCCGTCGGCGCAGGACAGGCGCGGTCGAGGAAATTGCCGCGGCGGGGAAGTTGAGCGGCGGCATGCTCCCACTCGGCTTCCGTGGGCAGGCGCGCGCCGGCCCAGGTCGCGAAAGCGTCGGCCTCGAAGTAGCTGAGGTGGGCCACGGGCAGGTGAGGATCGATGGGGCGCAGGCCTTGGAGGCTCATGGCGCTCCAGCCAGTCCCGACCTCAGCCTCCTGCCAGTAGAAGGGCGCGCGCCAGCCCTCGGCCTGGACGCTAGCCCAGCCGTCCGAGAGCCAGAGCTCGGCCCGCTCATAGCCACCGTCGGCCATGAAGCTCAGCCACTCGCCATTGGTCACCAGGCGGTCCGCCAGGCTGTAGGGCGCCAGATAGGTCTTGTGCCGCGGGCCTTCGTTGTCGAAGGCGAAGCCCTTTCCGTCATGGCCGATCTCTACAAGCCCGCCCTCGAAGCCCTGAAAGTTCGGCGGCCCGGGATCTGCCGCCAGGCCGGCGACAGCGCCGCGGCCATAGGCGGGCTTCAACGGCGACTGGGCGAAGAGATGCAGGATATCCATCAGGATCAGCTCCTGATGCTGCTCCTCATGGGCGACCCCCAGGTCGAACAGGTCCTCAAGAACCGTTTCGCCCGACAGCAGCAGACGGGTCATCGCCTCGTCCACATGGGCGCGATAGGCCATCACCCGCTCCTGAGAGGGACGGGTCAGAAGCCCCCGTTGGGGCCGAGGCTGACGGGGGCCAAGGGCTTCGTAATAGGAGTTGAAGAGGAACCCGAACCGTTCGTCGAAAACCCGATAGCCCGGCAGACCAGGGATTAGGAGGAAGGTTTCAAAGAACCAGGTAGTATGGGCGAGGTGCCATTTGGTCGGACTGGCGTCCGGCATCGACTGGGCCAGTTGGTCTTCAGGCGACAGGTCGCGGACCAGATGTTCGCTGCGCGCCCGGGTGGTGAGGTACCGTTGCAGCCGCGCCTGGGCGGGCGCATCCTGGGCGGCGAAGGTCATGGTTGCGTCGTCCGAAGGCGCCATTCCACCCCTCCCCCATCCTGGTTCCGCAGGCCGGCCGGCCGCGCCCCTCGCCAGTGCGAAGGTTCAGAGTTGAACGCTGATCAGGCGCCCCCTGTTCCTTAAGGTTGGTCCTCAGGCCCGCCGGCGCAACCCGGAACGGAAGACTCTTGTCCACGTTGGTGACTGGCGACCGATCAGCCCCCTATCGGCCACAAGGAGCAGGTGTGACGAGCGAAGGCTCCCAGATGACGCGCGACCGGTGGCGGGACGCCGTGGTGGCCATGATCCCGGCCTTGCGCGCCTTCGGCTGGTCGCTGACTCACAATGGCTCGGACGCCGACGATCTGGTGCAGGACACCCTGATCAAGGCCTGGGCCAATCGCGACAAGTTCGAGCCCGGGACCAATCTGCGCGCCTGGCTCTTCACCATCCTGCGCAACACCTACTACACCCAGATCGCCCGGCGGCGGCGCGAGGTGCGCGACGAGGACGGCGATTACGCCAAGCAACTGAAAACACCCCCCAGCCAGGACTGGAGCGTCGCCATGCAGGACCTCCAGGCCGCCCTCGCCCAGTTGCCGGACGAGCACCGGGAGGCCCTGATTCTGGTCGGCGCAGCCGGACTCAGCTACGAGGAGGCCGCAGAAATTTGTGGCTGCGCGATCGGCACCATCAAGAGCCGGGTGAACCGCGCCCGCAACAGGCTGATCAAGATCATGGAGGATCGCGAGGCTCCAGATCCAGAGCCAGAGGCGTCGAACGCGGTCACCCCGCGATAGCGGCTCGCGGGGCCGCGGACGCGGGCGTCAGGTCGGTTTCACTCTGCGTCTGGGTCTGGCCGTCCAGCTGATCCACCATCGATATAATGCGGTCGGGCACGGCCTGGGACTGGATCTGCTTAAACATGGCCGACAGCTGCGCTGTCAGCTCATCCTTCGTCGGGGGCCGGTCGGCCGCCATGGGGAAGCTCCCTGTGCGAGACTCTGCGATGTTGCCGTCAAGAAGGTTAACGCAGCCTCTCCGACGGAACGAGTCGGAGACCGCGGGGGTTGAACCGGACCATCCAAGGAGACCCCCATGGCTGAACACCCCAAGCCGCCCGCCTCCTCTACCGAGCGCACCAGTGATGAGCCCGGCAAGACCCGTCCCGGCGCCCAGGCCTTTGGTATCGGCGCCGAAGAGGCGAGGCCCGAACCGAGCGGCATTGTCGATGAGCACAAGGCCTATGTGAAGGAAATCGGACATCCCACTGCGCCGGAGACCGATCTGGGCGAACCGGCCGAGGAAATGCCCGATCCCGTGGAAAAGCCCTGACCTAGATATTTGCCGGGAACCTGCGCCGCTTCGACGGGCTTAACTTCGGCATGTTCCAAGCAGACGCCGCAGGCGGCTTCGAAGGCGGCCTGACGTCGCTGCTGCGAGACCACCCCGAGCAGGCTGGACTGGTGGTCGGCCTGCTGGTCTTCGCCGAAAGCCTCGCCTTCGTCGGTTTCTTCGTCCCATCCACCCCGATGCTGCTGGCCATCGGCGCCATGCTGGGCGCAGGCCTCCTGGAACCTGGCCCCCTGCTCCTCTACGCCATTACGGGCGCCGTGGCCGGCGACGCCGTCTCCTACGAACTCGGCCGCTGGATGGGCCCCTCAGCCCTTCGCCATCGCGTGTTGGCGCGTCGTCGCCGCGCCGTGGCGCGGGCGCGCCTGTTCATCCGCAAGGCCGGTATGTTGACCATGGTGCTCGGCCGCTTTACCGGCCCGATCCGCTCGCTGGTCCCCCTGGCCGCCGGCATGCTGAAGATGCGCCGTCTGAGCTTCCAGGTCGCCAACCTCATCGGCGCGGCGCTCTGGATCCCGGTGATGCTGGCGCCTGGCTATCTCGCCGCCCAGGGTCTCAGTCTTCTGCCGGAAGGCCTGTTGAGGCCTGCGCTCGCCGGCCTCGCTGTGATGGCCTTCGCCCTTCTGGTCTGGAAGTGGCGCAAAGGTCAGTCTGCGTCAGGCTGAGACGGCCACCATCGCATTGATCTTGGCCGCGAGCTCTTCCAGCCGGAACGGCTTGGCCACCATCGACATCCTGGCGCCGAGGAAGTCGGCCCGGATCGTGGCGTTTTCGGCGTAGCCCGTGATGAACAGGATCGGCAGTTGCGGCCGGTGAGATCGCGCGATCTCGGCGAGCTCCCGCCCATTCATGCCGGGCAAACCGACGTCCGAGATCAGGAGGTCGAACGGCATGGCCGAGGCCAGGATGGGGATCGCTGCATGCGGCTCGGCCGCCTCGACGGTGAGATAGCCCAACTCCTCGAGCACCTCGCGGACCAGCAGGCGAACAGCTGGATCATCCTCCACGACCAGAACCCGCTGCCCGTCCCCAGGCGGGGCGGCGTCGGTGGCGGACATCTCATCAGCCACCTCCTCCTCGGTGGCGGGTAGGAGAACCTCGACCGTGGTCCCGTCGCCCGGGCGGCTGTCGATCCGCACATGCCCGCCGCTCTGCCGGGCGAAGCCATAGACCATCGAAAGGCCCAGACCGGTTCCCTGCCCCAGGGGCTTGGTGGTGAAGAAGGGGTCGAAGACCTTCTCCACGAGGTCGGGCGCCATGCCGACGCCGCTGTCGGACACCGAGACCACCACATAGCTCCCCGGCGCGACACCCAGCCGCTGGGCGGCGGCCTCGCCCAGATCAGTGGCGCGGGTCCCGATCGTCAGCTCGCCCCCGTGGGGCATGGCGTCGCGGGCGTTGATCGCCAGATTCAGCAGGGCGCTTTCCAGCTGGTTGACGTCCACAATGGCCCGCGGAAGGTCGGGGGCGAAGGCGAACCGCAGCTGTATTCGTTCATCCACCGAACCCCGGATCAGTTCGTTGAGCGAGGCGGCCAGGCTGTTGATATCGGTGGGCTTGGGGTCGAGGGATTGCCGGCGGGAAAAGGCGAGCAGGCGCTGGGTCAGCGCCGCGGCCCGGCTGGCCGAGGCCTGCGCCGCGTCCATGAACCGGTCGATATCCTCCAGGCGGTTCGAGGCGATCCGCCGCCGCATGATGTCGAGGGAGCCGATCACGCCGGTGAGCATGTTGTTGAAGTCGTGGGCGATGCCGCCCGTAAGTTGCCCCACCGCCTCCATCTTCTGGCTCTGCCGCAGGGCGGCCTCGGCCTTGGCGCGCTGCGCCACCTCCGCCTCCAGTTCGGCTGTGCGTTCCCGAACCTTGAGTTCGAGGGCGTCGTGGCTTTGCGCCAGCAGGACCATCTGGTCGCGCAGGGCGAACTGCCGCCGCCGGCTGCGGAGCGCCACATCGACGGCGCTCAACAGAGATCGTGCGCCCAGCGGACGCTCCAGCAGGATGGCGTTGGTGATATCGGCCAGCAGCCGTCCCGAGATGCCGTCGGCGGAAAGACGGGCGCTGTGGCGCCTGGAGGTCAGAATGAGCACGGGAATGTCCGACCAGGCCGGCTGATCGGCCAGGGCGGCAGCCAGCACGGTCGATGCGGCCACGCCCTCTTCCGTCGCCAGAACCGCTCCGGTGCTCTGATCAAGCGCGCTGACGAGCCGGTCCAGATCACCGAAGACCTGGGCGCTATAACCGGCGCCCCGCAAGAGGCCGGCGATCGTCTCGCCGTCGCGACCGAAGGGGGCGCAGACAAGGATCGGGTTCCGCCCGACGTCTTCTCTAGGACTCAACGGCCCGCGGCTCCATCAAGGGCGTGGGCTCGCCGGCATATTCGGGCGTTCCCGTCATCACCCCTCTGAAATTGGTGAGCGGCTCTCCGATCCGGATGCCGCCGCTGTCGATGCGCAGCTCGCGAATGGTGTCCTCGTGGGCGCCGCCGCGGTTCTTGATGACGGAGATCGCCTTTCGCACCCGGCCCTCGGCTTCGAAGAAGCGGATGAGAACAACGGCGTCGGCGACATAGGAGATGTTCAACAACCCCGTCGCCATGCTTCCGACAAGCCCGGATTGAGGATTGATCAGGAAGGTCACCAGCCCCTGCTGGTTCAGATAGGACAGCAACTCGTGCACCTGCAGGATCAACTGCTGTTCCTGGGGCATGGCCGCCATATAGCCGCTGAGGCTGTCGATGACGACGATGCGCACAGATCGCTCCATCACCTCGCGACGGATCATCCAGGCGAACTGTCCGGGAGAAACCTCGGCAGGGTCGATCTGGGAGATGGTCAGGGCGCCGCTGTCGATATGCTTCTGCAGGTCGATGCCCATTGTCTCGGCGCGCACCAGGAGCGTGCCGATGCGTTCGTCGAACTCGAACAGGGCCGCGCTCTCTCCGCGCTCGCAGGCGGCATAGACGTATTGCAGAGTCAGGGTCGTCTTGCCTGCGCCCGCAGGCCCGGTCACCAGGGTGGTGGTCCCGCGCAGCGGGCCGCCGGCCAGCAGCCGGTCCAGTTCCGGCACGCCGCTCGGCGTCGGCTCGCCGGCGAAGGGCGCGTGGTGTTCGGCCGCGATCAGCCGCGGATAGACCTCCAGGCCGCCTTCCTGGATCGTGAAGTCGTGAAAGCCTGCGACGAAATTGACCCCTCGCAGCTTCTGCACCTGCAGGCGTCGGCGCGCCGCGCCGAACTCAAGGGTCAGCCGCTCCAGGGTGATCACCCCATGGCAAAGGCTATGCAGGTGGGCGTCGCGCTGCCCGTGCTCGCCGGTGAGATCGTCGACCAGGATCACGGTGATGTTCCGGCCGGCGAAGAACTGCTTCAGCGCCAGCACCTGCCTGCGGTAGCGCAGCGGATCCTGCGCCAGGAGGCGCATCTCCGAGAGGCTGTCGAAGACGATGCGGGTCGGCTGAACCTCATCGACCTTCTCTTGGATCAGCCGGACAGTGCCGCCCAGTTCCAGCTCCCAGGAATGCAGGACCGACTGTTCCCGCCCCTCGCCGAGCACCTCATTGGCCGAGGCGAGTTCGAACAGATCGATCCCATCCAGGTTCCAGCCGTGGGACTCCGCGACCGCCTGAAGCTCTTCGGAGGTTTCCGAAAGAGTCACGTACAGGACCCGTTCCCCCTCACGGACGCCCTCAAGCAGGAAGCGCAAGGCCAGGGTGGTCTTCCCCGACCCGGGCGCGCCTTCAAGCAGGTAGACCCGGTTTGGCGGCAGTCCGCCCCGTAGGACATTATCCAGCCCGAGGCTGCCTGTGGAAACACGCACCGGCTTGGCCGGCTTACTCTCAGTCATGTGGCCCTCTCAAGAACCGGCTTATGGCGCGCATCCGATTTGAGCGCTGCCGTGGGGTTCAACGCCCGAACGTCACCATAGGCTCCTGAACGGCCCTAGGTTCGGTGCAGCGCGGTGCTTTGAGTCAGAAGGTCTGGATCGACGCCGCCAAGCACCGCCTGCGCCACCGCCTCCAGACCCTGCGTCGTCACGCCGGCTGGCTGTGACGGCGGCGCATCGAGCTGGTCGAGATAGACCCGCAAGGTGGCTCCTTGAGTGCCGGTGCCGGAGAGACGAAACACCACCCGCCCGCCGTCGGACAGGAACAGGCGCACGCCCTGACCCTCTGACCTGGCGCCCGTCACCGGGTCTTCGTAGGCGAAGTCGTCCGCGCCCTCGATGAGCCGCTCGGCGACCGCCGTCCCGCGCAGGCTTGCAAGCCTGTGACGCAGGGACGCCACGGCTTCGGCCGCGCGTTCGCTCGGCAGCCCTTCCCAGTCGAGCCGCTGGGTCGCCACGCGGCCAAAGCGCGCCCAGTGCCGGGTCACCACCTCTTCCACCGAAAGGCCGCGGGCGGCGAGGATGTTGAGCCAGTAGAGCACAGCCCAGAGGCCATCCTTCTCACGGACATGGTCCGATCCCGCCCCGGCGCTCTCCTCCCCGCACAGGGTGATGCGGCCGGAATCCAGCAAGGCGCCGAAGTATTTCCACCCCGTGGGGGTTTCGTAGCAGGGAAGCTCCATGGCCGCGGCGACGGCGTCCACCGCACGGCTGGTGGGCATGGAGCGCGCGACGCCTGCGATGCGCCCCCGATAGCCGGGCACGTGCTCGGCGTTGGCCAGCAGGATCGCCAGGCTGTCGCTGGCGCTCACCGGGAAGTGGGGTCCCATGACCAAGTGGCGGTCGCCATCGCCGTCCGAGGCCGCGCCCACGGCGGGCGCATCATCGGCGTTCATCCGAGACGCCAGCGCCTTGGCGTTGGCCAGACTGGGATCGGGATGGCCGCCACCGAAGTCGGGCAGCGGCGCGCCCCGCAGGATGGCGCTTTCCGGAGCGCCCAGGCGCCGACAGAAGATCTCGGCGGCGTAGGGGCCTGTCACGGCGTGCATCGCGTCGAACAGCAGGCCCCCGGCCGGCGCCCGGAGGAACTGGGCGATGCGGTCGAAATCGAACAACCGTTCCATCAGGTCCGCATAGTCGGCGGCGGGATCGACCACCTCCACCGCCAGGGGTCCGAGTTGCTGTGGTCCCAGCTGCGCCAGGTCGAGGCCTGCGCCGTCGAAAATCCTGTATTCGGAGATCTGGCGGGTCCGCGCGAAGATGGCCTCAGTGACGTCTTCCGGCGCTGGCGCGCCATTGGGTCCATTGACCTTGACGCCAAAGTCGCCGTCGGGTCCCCCCGGATTATGGCTCGCCGACAGGACAATGCCGCCCCAGGCCCCCCGACTGCGGATCAGATGCGACACGGCCGGCGTCGATAGCAGGCCGCCCTGCCCCACCACCGCGCGCCTTGCGCCATTGGCCGCGGCGATGCGCAGGATTTCCTGGGCCGCCGGCTCGGTGAAGAAGCGTCCGTCCCCGCCCAGGACGATCTCGCCGTCGATGGGGCAGATGTCGAACACGGCCTGGATGAAGGTCGCCAGGTAGTGCGGGGTCTGGAACCGGCGCGTGGACTTGCGCAGGCCCGACGTGCCGGGACGCTGGTCGTCGAAGGGGCCGGCCGTGACGACGCGAACGCTCATGCGCCGATGTCCATGCGGCCAAAGGATCGGTGGGGCGGCTTTGAATTCATCGATTTCCCGTGGATGCCGACGCTGCGGGCTGACAGATTTTTCGAGCTAGGTCTCCGGCGCCCAACGACAGCGCCTCCCCAGCCAGCGTGGAAGGAAGCGCAGCAAGCGACCGCAGCGTTCCCCAAGACTGTGGGCGAGGCTCCGATGGCCCGCAAGACGATATTGGCCCGGATCAGATTGCTTTCCCGCCCGCACGAAGCCGCTGAGATCCAAGGCGCGGCTGACCGCCAAGCGCGCCGTCGGCGCCGTCTGCGGACAGCGGCTTTAATTCGTGGAGAATGGCGGTGACGGGGGCCTCTTTTATGTGATTTTTCAATTACTTACATCACATCTTCCGGAGTGTGCCAAGGTCCGCCGTGCCGTCGGCCGACGATCTGGCACACTTGGCACCCCACTTTTCTTTATAAGTCGCAAGCACTTAGCCGTCCCGGCACCTACACCAGAGGGGTGCCACGCAGGTTGAGAAATGGCACCCTTGGCCGCGCCGGATGCCTTAGGTCTCAGTCGGACAGGAAGCGAGCCTCACGCCGCCGCGGGCTGATGTGCTGGATGACTAGTCCATTCGCATTGGCCGCAGTCCTCATAGTATGCCCCGTCCGGCTCGATAGCATCGTCATAGAAGGTCCTGACGTTTCTCGAGTGGCACTTGGGGCATTCGTCAGTGCGGTCGTGCCGCTCGCGACTCATGAGGTGGGCCAGTTGCGTTACCAGCGCATCGACTGAATCTATGGCAATCAGAGCGGATGTCTTGTTCGCGTTCCGATGGTGCGTGACCCAATTGACCAGCTGCCACGTCGACTCATTCGCTGACTTCAAGTGAGCGCGCAGTTCCTTGTTGCTCCGGCCTCCACAGAGGTGATTGAGCAGGACTTCGCCCCATCCGATCACATTGGCATCCTGCGGCCGATCAACATCCTCAGGAAGGTCCACACGACGTCGCACGGCTGACATAAGCGAGATCAGACATTCACGCAGCTGCATGCCAACAGCTTGGAAGTCGACCGCCTCAACCGCCCGGTCGATCAAGTCCTTCGCTTGAGCTTGCCGCCTGAACACCTCGTCGAACGGATTCTCGGAGGGACCATCTTTAGTTTGCTTGCTCATCACGCGCGCCATAAGGCCGACGTGAAATGAGAGGGTATAGTCGAGACTGGGGAAGTGGCGCTGCGAGTAGAGATTCGTCGCGTTGGTTATGACCCACCAACGATCCTTGTCAGTTGTGACGTCCCACATCTCGTAGGGCGTGCCCCACACATACTCGATTTTGAGGCGCTCTACGTTGAGCACCGTCTCGTCTGGAGCCTGGCCCTCCACATATTCGGCAATATTCTTCTCAGCTCCAAAGTCACGCTCTGGGCTATATAGGCCAAGCTCGTCAGCAGGCAGCGGGTGGTCGGGCGGCATTGTGCAGTCGTCAGGATGTGCGTTTACACCAATTGTGCGACGCCGCCCTTTGCGCCTGAGCCAACTCGCGATGTTCGCTAGCTTCAGCATGATACGGCGACGCTACATGTCTTTGGTGCGCCGCGCGATTCCTACGCGACAGGCGATCGAGCATTCCGCTCAGACGGCATGGCCGGCGTCACATGTTTTGATCCTGCAGACACCGCCAATCACGCCAACGACAGCGCGTTCCGGCACCCCTCAAGCCTCTGAATTAGTTAGGATTTTCGTCCATTTTTGGGGGTGCCATGGCACACACGCCAAAAAAGGGCGCTAAGCCCTTGATTTTATTCAAGAAGAGTGGCGGTGACGGAGGGATTCGAACCCTCGATACCCTTTCAGGTATGACGATTTAGCAAACCGTTGCCTTCAGCCACTCGGCCACGTCACCTTGTTGATAACGCTCCGCTTTTCCGGAGCGCCTCCGCCATTTTGCAACCAGTTTGCAGCCGACTGCTTGGCGGAGGCCGGTTTCTACCCGAGGTCAGCTCAGATGCAAAGGCCTGAGGAGGAGATCGCTCCATGCCGTGCCTCGCATGAGACAGCCGATAGGCGGCGGCGCGGCTATCGCGCTCCGCTCATCGAGAACAGGCGCATCGCAGCGACAGATGCCGGGCGCGCTTTCTTCACCGGTAGAAGTGCGCGCCGCCAACGCCTGCGGACCAAGCAGGCGCCGGCTTTGCGCATCAGCTCGCGGACTCCCCCTAGGCTCCGATGATCCAGCCGTCGGTCAAGGCGTCCATCTGGATAGCTTGAAGGATCAATTGGTCACCGCCGGAGAGCGTGATGACCGTGTTCGCCTCCACCTGGGCGACCGAGTATTGCGAGCCTGGCGCCAAGATAACCCGATCGCCTTCGGCGACGCTGAAGTCGACGACAACGTCGAGCCCGGCCCCGACGAAGGTGTGGAACAGGTCCGCGCCAGCGCCGCCGGAAACCGTGTCGTTGCCGACGTCGCCAGAGACGAAGTCGGACCCGGCGCCACCCAGCACATAGTCGTCACCCTTGCCACCACGAACGATGTCGTCTCCATCATCACCCGAGACGATGTCGTCGCCTTCACGGCCGTGAACGAGGTCTGAGTCCTTGCCGCCATGGGCGGTGTCGTTCCCGAGATCGCCTGTGACGTAGTCCGCGCCGGCATTGCCGTGGACGAAGTCGTTGTCCTTGCCGCCAAGGACGGCGTCGTCGCCGGCCCCGCCCTCAACGCTGTCGGCGCCGGCGTTGCCCTGCAGGGAGTCGAGGCCTTCGCCGCCGCTAAGCTCGTCGGCGCCGTCCTGGCCTGAGGCGGTGTCGTTGCCGGCGCCGGCGCTGATGACGTTGTTGAGGCTGTTCCCGGTGATCGCATCGGAGCCTGTCGTCCCGGGGATGGAAGTCGGCGGCAGCGGCGGCGGCGGCGGCGTAACCGTCGTGTCGATGGCGTAATTGTTGGAGTCGGTCGTCCCGGTCCCGGCGTTGCCGGCCGCGTCCGCGACGCCGGTGTTGTCGAGCGTGATGACGTTGGTGGTGTCGGCGATAGCGGCCGTGGGCGTGAGAGTGGCCGTCCAGGTGATGCCGCCGTCAGCCGAAGACACCGCGCTCAGGGCGCCGTTCGCCACCGTCAGATCGGCATTGGTGAACCCGACAACCGCCTCGGAGAAGGTGATGGTCACCGCAGACGTTTCGCCCGCCGTGAGCGCGGCATCAGCCACCACGATGCTGACGGTCGGGCGCGCAGTGTCGATCGCATAGTTGTTGGAATCGGTCGTCCCGGCCCCGGCGTTGCCGGCGGCGTCCGCGACGCCGGTGTTGTCGAGTGTGATGACGTTGGTGGTGTCGGCGATGTCGGCCGTGGGCGTGAGGGTGGCCGTCCAGGTGATGCCGCCGTCAGCCGAAGACACCGCGCTCAGGGCGCCGTTCGCCACCGTCAGATCGGCATTGGTGAGTCCGACAACCGCTTCGGAGAAAGTGATGGTCACCGCAGAGGTCTCGCCGGCCGCGAGCGCGGTATCGGCCACCACGACGCTGGCGGTCGGGCGCGCCGTGTCGATAGCGTAATTGTTGGAGTCGGTCGTGCCGACGCCGGGCGTCGCACCGGCGTCGGTGACGCCAGACTTGTCCACCGTAATGACGTTGGTGGTGTCGGTGATGGCGGTGTCGGGCGTGAGAGTGGCCGTCCAGGTGACGCCGCCATCGGCGGACGAAACCGCGCTCAAGGCCCCATTGGCGACGGTCACGTCGGCATTGTTGAAGTCGAGGACCTGCTCGGAGAAGGTGAAGGTGACCAGCGACGTCTCGCCGGTTCTAAGAGCCGTGTCTGCGACGACAATGCTGACTGTAGGGGCTGCCATGGTGTGCGTTTCCTCCGGGGGCTGGTGGCCTGACTGCCGATCAATCCAGGCGTCTGGCTGTTCTCCCGCGAGGCTCTCCGCGCCGGCTTACCAAGTGGTTTATTGGGCGTCGCTCGAGCACAAGCGAGGCGACATGCCACACCTCCGCCTGGGGTGTTCCGGGGGCGGCGGAGGCTGGTTCAAAGCGGCGCCGTGCGAAAGAGCCGCGCGAGGCCGAGGTTAACCTGTCGATCAGGGGCGGCGCCCCATACTGAGCGGGAATTCCTTGGCCCGCGTACAGAATGTCCAACCTGGTTCGTCTCCCTCAGGCTTTCCACAGAGCCCCCCGCCCCTCGCCGGCCGATCACGCGCCCGAGACCGAGGCTGAGACGCAATTCGCCCTGGGTCTGGAACAGGGCCTGGAGGGCGCCCTGCCCCCGGCCGAGGCGGCGCCCGTCCTGGATCGACGCGGTCCAATGCGCCCGGACCGCCTGAGCCCCACCCGCAGGCGGCTACAGGGCCAGGCCTATGCCTGGGCCTTCCAGGCGGTGGACGGCCTCTACCTGCTGGTCGCCGGGCTCGTGGCCTTCGCCATCGGGCCAGCCCCGGCCGGCGTCTATGCGACACCCGCCCTGGCGGTGATGATTTCGCTCAGCCTGTTCGAGACCTACGGATTCCGCAGCCGGCAGGGTCTGGCCTATCACCTGGCCCAGACCTCCGTGGCCGCCGCCGTCGGCGTGCTGACCGCCATCGCCCTCCTGTCGGCCTTCCTGCCCCTGCCCGCCGTGGTGACAGCCCTGGGTCCATGGACCGTCGCGGCCTTCCTCGGAGTCTACGGCCTGCATGGGGTCTGGTGGATGATGGTCCGTCGCTGGCGAGTCGATGGCCGGCTGACCCCCAATGTCGTCGTCGTCGGCGCCACGCCGGCGGCCGAGCGGCTGATCGGCGAGGCGATCCGGTCTGGGGAGATGAATATCCTCGGGATCTTCGATGACCGCCTGGCCCGGGTCCCCAGCGCCCTGCGCGGGGTCCCCGTCCTGGGTGACACCCAGGCCCTGCTCGACCACCGCATCATGCCCTATGTGGACCGGGTGATCGTCGCCGTGCCTACCGGCGCCCGGGATAGGGTGCGCCAGGTGATCGCGGCCCTGCGCCCCCTGCCCAACGAGATCAGCCTGCTGCTTGAAGACGAAATCGCGCCGGTGGACGCCGTCGCCGTTCGGCGAAACCAGACGATCAGCGACCTGCCCCTGGCCCGCATCTCCGGACCGCCGCGCCATCTTGGGCGGGCGATCACCAAGCGCACGCTGGACCTAGTGGTCGGGGTCGCCGCCCTGGTCCTGGCCCTGCCGATCATGGCGCTGATCGCGCTGGTCATCCGCCTCGACAGCTCCGGCCCGATCCTGTTCCGGCAGCGTCGGCAGGGCTTCAACAACGAAGAGATCGTGGTCTGGAAATTCCGCTCCATGCGCCATGACCTCGCCGACGCCAGAGCCCGCCAGCAGGTGCAGGCCGACGACGTGCGGGTCACCCGGGTGGGCCGCTTCATCCGCCGCACCAGCCTCGATGAGCTGCCGCAGATCTTCAATGTGCTCGCCGGCGAGATGTCCCTGGTCGGCCCCCGCCCCCACGCCATCGGCATGATGACCGGCGATGTGGAGTCGGCCCGGCTCGTGGCCGAATACGCCCACCGGCACCGGATGAAGCCCGGCATGACCGGCTGGGCCGCCATCCACGGCTCCCGCGGGCCGGTGGACACCCCCGCCGATGTGCGCCGCCGCATTCAGCTGGACATCGAATATATCGAGCGCCAGTCGATCTGGCTCGACCTCTACATCATCGCCATGACCATCCCCTGCCTCCTCGGGGATCGGCAGGCCGTGCGCTAGGGACAGGCCTCATGTTCTGGCGCGGCGTGGTCGGCTATCTGCCGGTCAACATCATCCAAGGCCTGGTAGGGTTGGCGACCATCGTCACCTTCACCCGCCTGCTGGCGCCCTCGCAGTTCGGCGACTACGCCCTCGGCTTTTCGGTGATGAGCCTGCTGCACACCGCCATCTTCACCTGGAACGAGGCCGCCATGGCCCGGTTCTGGGTGGCGGAGGTCGACAAGGGCCAGGGCGGCGCCCATGCGGCCACCGTCTATCGCACCTGGCTCGCCCTGCTGGTCGTCTTGCCGCTGGCGCTCGCCGCAGCGCTCCTCGTGCCCATGGCGCCGGGCCTGCGGCTGGCTGTGGTCTGCGGGGTGCTGGCGGTCCTGCCGCGGACCTTCGCCAAGCTGGCCCAGGAACGCCGCCGTGCGGCCGGGGAAGTGGCTGGCGCGGCCTCCATCGACATCATCCAGACCCTGGGCGCCTTCGGGGTCGGCGCGGTCCTGGCCTATCTGGGCTTCGGCGGCGCCGCCCCGCTGATCGGCTTCGGCGCCGCCGCCGCCGTCTGCATGGCCTGGACCCTGCCCTCGGAATGGGCGCACAGCCGCAGCGGCCGGTTCGAAGCGACCCGCGCGCGGAGCTATCTCGGCTATGGCCTGCCGGTCGCCCTGTCGCTGATCCTGGCGCTGGTGCTGTCGACCACCGACCGGTTCCTGCTGGCGGCCTTCCTCGATGAGGCGGCGGTGGGCGTCTATCACGCCGGCTACAGCCTGGCGAACCGCACCCTGGACGTCCTGTTCATCTGGCTGGGCGCCGCCGGCGGCCCGGCCCTGATCGCGGCCCTGGAGCGCGGCGGCGAAGGCGAACTGGGCATAGCCGCCCGGGAACAGGCCAGCCTCATGCTGCTGCTCTGCGTGCCCGCCGCCGTGGGCCTGGCCCTGGTGGCCGCGCCCCTGTCGCAGTTGATGGTGGGACAAGAGCTGGCCGTGGGCGCGGCCCACGTCACCCCCTGGATCGCCGCCAGCGGCCTGCTGGCCGGCCTGACCACCTACTACTTCCATCAGGCCTTCACCCTGGGCCGGCGCACCGAGCTGTTGCTGGGCGCCATGGCCATTCCGGCGCTCGCCAACCTGATCCTCAACCTGATCCTGATCCCGCGGTTCGGCCTCAACGGCGCCCTGTGGGCCACAGTGGCCAGCTATGGGCTGGGCCTGGCGGCCTCGGTGGCGCTCGGAGCCCGCAGCCTTCGCCTGCCGGTGCCATGGACGCCCTTGCTGCAGACCGTCTTCGCCACGGCGGTGATGGGCGCCGCCGTCGCCCAGGTTCCGGCCCTGGGCGGCTGGGCCGAGCTGATCCTGAAGGCGGGCCTCGGCGCCGTCGTGTTCGGGGCCATCACCTTCGCCCTGGACACCGGCGCCCTGCGCAGCCGCGGCCTGGCGCTGGTCCGCGGCTACAAGGCGCGCACCGCATGAGTCAGACCCTGTTCGACAATGCGCCCTGGGCCGACGGCCAGCCGCGCCTCTCGGTGCTGATCCCGTTCAAGGGCGATGACCCCTGCGATCTTCTCGCCACCCTGGGACGCGAGCCGGTGGCCGCAGAGATCATCGTGCTGGACGACGGCACGGCTGACGCCGCCCTCACCGAGCGGGTCCGCGCGCAGGTCGAAGCCCTGCCCCTGCCCGCCCGCCTGGTGACCCTGGCGACCAACGAGGGCCGGTCCAAGGGCCGCAACCGGCTGGTCAGCCATGCGCGGGCCGGCCACTTCCTGTTTCTCGACAGCGACATGGCGCCCGACACCCCCGACTTCCTGGGCCGCTGGCTGGCCCTGATCGCGCAGGACGATCCGGCGGTCGCCTTCGGCGGCTTCTCGCTGCTGCAGGTCGAGCCTCGCCCCGACCAGGCCCTGCACCGGGTCATGGCCGGCCACAGCGACTGCCTGCCAGCGTCAGAGCGGATGGGGGCGCCCGAGAAGCACGTCTTCACCTCCAACCTGCTTGTCCGCCGGGACGTCTTCGCCGCCGAGGGCTTTGACGAGGGCTTCGCCGGCTGGGGCTGGGAGGATGTGGAGTGGGGCATGCGGGTGGCCAGGCGCTGGCCGATCCTGCACATCGACAACACGGCCACGCACCTCGGCCTCGACAGCGCCGCGACCATCGCGGCCAAGTACGAACAGTCGGCCGCCAACTTCGCCCGGGTGGTGGCCGCCCATCCCGACGTGGTCCGCACCTATCCCAGCTATCGCGTCGCCCGCATCCTGCGCCGCGCGCCCCTGCGCGGCCTGTGGCGGCCGATGATCAAGGCCTATGCCCTGAATGGCCTGGCGCCGCTCAGGACCCGCGCCTTCGCCATGCGCCTCTATCGCGCCGCCCTTTACGCCGAGGCTGTCTGATGTCCCCTGCCGAAGCCTACCAGCCCGACCGTTCGCTGAAGGGCAAGATCCGCCGCCGCGTGGTGCGCCTGGCCCATCGCCGACCCCTGGCTACCGAACCGCAGAGTCCCATGGTCACCTTCAGCTTCGACGATGCGCCGCTGAGCGCCGCCGAGGCCGGCACCGCCCTGCTGGAAACCCGCGGCGCGCGGGGGACCTTCTATGTCTCGGCCGGGCTGGCAGGGACCGACGGGCCGATGGGCCGCTATGCGGAGGCTGGGGACTACCAGCGGCTGGCCGCCGCAGGTCACGAGATCGCGTGCCACACCTTTGGCCACCTGGACTGCGGTCGCGCCTCAGGCGCGCAGGCCAAGGCCGACGCCGAGCGCAACCTGGCGGTCCTGGCGCAGTGGGAGACCGGCCCGGTGACCAGCTTCGCCTATCCCTATGGCGACGTCGCCGCCGGACCAAAGCAGGCGCTTGCTCCCGGCTACGCCACCCTGCGCGCTCTGCACCACGGCGTGATCACCGCCGGCACGGACCTGAACCAGACCCCGGCGGTGGGGATCGAAGGGGCCGACGGTGAGGCGATCGCCAGCCGATGGCTGGACGAGGCCCTCGCCCGCAAGGCCTGGCTGATCCTCTACACCCACGATGTGCGGCAAGCGCCCTCGCCCTGGGGCTGCACGCCGGAGGCCCTGGCCCGTCTCATCGACCGCGCGCGGCGTGGCGGGGCCGAGATCGTCACGGCGGCGCAGGGCGCGCAGCGTCTGGGCGTCGGCGTCCGGGGTGCAGCTCAGAAGGCGTAGGACACGGTGACGCCAAAGCGGCGCGGCCGGGGCGCATAGATCGCTGGCTGGCGCCCCGCCGTGGCGAATTCCGCCGCATGGGTGTCGGTGACGTTGTCGATAAACGCCTCCAGGGACCAATCGTCGGCGCGAAAAGTGGCGCGAAGCTTCAACAGCCAGAAATCCCCCAGCGCCGTGTCGGATCCGACGCCAGGTTTGAAGGTGCTGTGAGAGCGGCCCGTATATGAAAGATCTCCACGCAGGACCACCGCCTCTCCCGCCGGAAGGTCAATCCTCCGCTCCAGCCAGCCGCCGGCGGCCAGGGTCGGTACGGCCGGCAGCCGGTCGCCCGCCGAACCGAGGCCCGCGCCGTCGGCGCTGGCCTGATCGCTGGTCAGCACCGCATCGGTCAAGGCGAGGTTGGCGCCGCCGCGAAGCACAGGACTCAGCCAGAGGGCGGCGTCAGCCTCCAGGCCATTCACCCGCGCCTTGCCGACATTGGTGATGAAGGAGAAGGCGCCGTTGGCGCTGTTGGCCGTGTACTGCATGTCCTGCCAGTCGATCGTATAGAGGGCCGCGTCCAGGGTCAGGCGGCTGTTCAGCCAGCTGCCCTTCATGCCGATCTCATAGTTCCACAGGGAGTCGGCGCCATAGGCCGACAGGTTCTCCGGCAGGCCCGGCGCAGGATTGACCCCGCCGGGACGAAACCCCTGGGAGGCCTGCACATAGCCCAGGGTCGTGGGCGAAAACCGATGACTGGCCAGGGCCTTCAGGCTCCAGCCCCGCTCCCGGGTGGCCGTGCGGAAATTGGCGTCGGCGGTGTTGGAGATGACATTGACGACCAGGGCCACGCCCCGGGTCTGCTTTTCGTATTCGAAGCGGCGCGCGCCCAGGACCACGGAGGTGTCACGATCGGCGCCCAGCGTGACCTCGCCATAGATGGCCCGCTGGGTCAGCCGGCTGTCGACGATACGCCGACCGGTGAATCCCGCCTCAGGCCGCGGAAGCCCCGTCTTCGGATCGGCCGCCAGCACCTGGCTGTCGATGACATCGTCGCGCACCTCGCGAAACAGGCCCGCCGTCCAGGCGATCGGCCCATCGATATCGGACTGGAGGTGGATCTCCTGCACCTGGGCGTCGAGCTGGATCGGCTGATAGAGGAGGCCCGGGCTGCGGCTGTCCACATAGGCGGCGTAGACATTCAACTGGGCCGGCGTGCAGAGCGCCGCCGAAGGCTGCAGATATCGTCGGCATCCTTCCGGGTTCAGCCGCTCGGCCTCCAAGGTGACGGTGTAGTCGAAGTAGCGGGTGCTATCCCAGCGATAGGCTGCGGCGTTGGCCGCCAGGCTCACCCCCCCGCCCCGCCAGGACAAAGCCCCCTGATAGAAGGCGATCTCGCCGTCGAAGGGGGTTCGTACATAAACGCGGCTGACATGACGCGGAGCCGTCGCCGAGCCGGCGCTGGTGTCGGCCAGGTCACTGTCCTGATAGGCCGCGCTCAGGTCCAGGGTCAGGTCGTCGGTGATCTGGGCGCGCAGTCCCAGGCGGACACCCCGGACAAGGCTCTCATTGATATGCGAGAGGCCCAGGCGCCCATTGTCCACATAGGCCGGATCCTGCTGGTGATAGGCCGCCAGGCGAAGGCCGACGCGGTCCGCGACCAGGGGCTGGTTGAGCACGAGGGTCCCGCCGCCACCGACCTGGCCGGCATTGGTCGAGACGGTCGCCGATACCTGGCCGCCGGCCTGCGACAGGTCTGGACGGTTGAACGCCACCTTCAGCGCCCCGCCCATGGCGCCGGCGCCATAGAGCGTGCCCTGCGGCCCGCGAAGCAGTTCGACGCGCGCAACGTCCACCAGCAGGAATTCCGGCGAGGAGCCGCCCGGATCGGCGTTGGTGGCGCTTGGCCCGGTCACCGGCGCCTCGTCATAATAGAGGGCCGTGGTCGCCTCGCCGGCCCCATAGACGCCGCGCAGGCTGAGCCGGTTGCGACCGACCCCCGTACCCGTCTGGATAAGGCCCGGCATCAGTTCGACCGCGTCAGCGAAGCTGACCGCCCCGGCCCGCGTCAGGTCCTCGCCGGAAAAGACCCGCATGGACATGGGGGTGAGGCGCTCCAGCGTGGGGCGACGCAGAGCCGTCACCATGACGCCGGCCACCTCGGCCTCGCCGGCGATCACCGCCGGCCCAGGCGCCGGCGGTGCGGGGCGTCGCTCGATAAGATAGCGACCTTCAAACGCCCGCCAGGTGAGGCCCGAGCCGTTCAACAGGGCGGTGAGGGCGGCGGCGGAGCCCATCGCCCCCGAAACCCCCCGGGTCCGGAGACCGGCGACGAGGTCAGGCGTAAACAGAATGTCCCGATCGCTCTGCTCAGAGAACCGGGTGAGCGCCTGGCCCAGGGGCAGGCCCGCAGGGATGGAGTAGGACCCGGTCGCGTCGGCGGCGGCTGCGGCTGTCGCCGGCAGCAGGACGCAAGTCAGACATGCGATGGCGGTCCCAATCGGGTGAAGGCTCAATGACGACACGGCTCCGCCCCCAGACCGTGGCTTTCCCGCAGGCCGTTCGCCTTGGCCAGTCCGGCGCCCCACCGGCAGGGGCGATTTTCACCGGTCCGCCTCATGGACGACGAGAGGCGCGCGCCACCGCCTCAAAAGCCGGCAGCCGCCGCGCCGGGCGCCTGCGCTGACCCAACCCCATTGACCTTACCCTCGCTTGTCCCAAACATGACCGCAATAAGACTATTCGGGGTGTTCGGGGTAACCAATGGCTTGGGCCGAAACGACCAGGACCGACGAGGAGCCTGAGGGGTTGGCCTTTGCCTCCCTGCCGTTTCAGCCGGCTCTCCGCGCCTTTTTCGGACGCCGGGCCGAAGCTCATGAGATCGACGACCTGATCCAGGAGGTGCTGCTGCGCATGCACAGCCGCCGCAGCAGCGTCGAGATCGCCAACCTCCCCAGCTTCATCTTCCAGACCGCCACCAATGTTCTGCTGGATCGCCGGCGCCGCGAAACGGTGCGCCGAGCCAGCGCCCATTGCGAATTGCAGGAGATTTTGCATCCTCGCGACGATCTGTCGCCTGAACGGATTCTGCAGGCCAAGCAGGAGGCCTCCGTCGCGGTGGAGGCATTGAAGGCGCTCTCTCCTCGCACGAGGGCGGCATTCGTACTCATCCGCTTCGAAGGATTGAGCTATAAGGCCGCCGCGACGCGACTGGGCATCTCGGTCAGCGCCGTCGAAAAGCATGTCACCAAGGCGCTTCGGGTCGTCTCGACCCGACTGCAGGAATCCGATGAACGACGATCACCGATCCGCCGGACCTTCGGGTGATCCTGACGCCGCGTCGTGGGTCGTGCGGTTGGAGCGTCATCCGGGCGACGCCGATGTCCGAAGAGAATTCGAAGCCTGGCTGGCCGCCGACCCGTCCCACGGCCCCGCCTGGGCGGCGGTCTCAGGCGCCTGGGATCGTCTGGGCGGGCTTAGAGACGATCCGGAAATCCTCGCCGCCCGCGCCGCCGTAGCCGCTGAACTTGAGGCCGAGCGCCGCGGCGCGCACCTGCCCTGGGCGGCCGGAATCGCCGCCGTCATGGTCACCGGCGCCGCCCTGCTGGGCTATGGCGCCTGGCGCGAAGGCCCCTCGTCGGACGCCCCGACTCAGATCGCCGCCACCGAGACCCTGGCCGTCTATCGCACCGACGTAGGCGGGCGACGCACGGTCGTGCTCGAGGACGGCTCCAAGGTGACCCTGAACACCGACACCGAGGTTCGACTGACCGGATGGGGCGAGGGCCGCGACCTGACCCTGGTGCGGGGCGAGGCCTATTTCGAAGTCAGCAAGGATCCGAAGCGCCCCTTCGTGGTCACCGCGGGCGGCCGGACCGTGACGGCGCTGGGTACGGCGTTCGATGTCCGGTTGGAGCCGCGGCGCTGGTCGGTCAGCCTGGTGGAAGGCAAGGTTCGTGTCGTCGCCGACACCGGCCAGGTGGACCTGGCGCCCGGCGATCACCTAGTTCAGGACGGCGGCGGTCCGTGGACTGTCGAAAAGCGCGATCTCGATAAGCTGACGAGCTGGCGTGACGGCAGCCTCGTCTTCGAAAACCGTCCTCTCGGCGTCATCGTCGAGGAGATGAACCGCTATTCCGCGCGCAAGATCGAAGTCACCGATCCGGCCCTGGCCGCCCAGCCGTTGAGTGGCCGATTCAAGTCCGGGGACACGGCCGGGTTCGTGGCCATGCTGGAGGCCTACGGCCTGGCGCGCGCCCATTCCAGCAGCGCCGGGACAATCGAGCTGCATCCCATCATTTCTGAGTGAGGCTTCTCGCTCTGGCTGCGTCTTGCAGGGGAAGATTGGCGCGCCCTGCGCCGATAGCCGGAGGACTCATGGCCGGGATTTCGCCAGCGCAGCGTCTTAAGCGCCATAGGCGTCTCGGAATGGGCCCTTCCTCGCACGAAAGACCAGTCGCTGGCCGCAGACTTTCGCGTGAAGGAGACCAGCCGACCGGTCCCCGCGCCATCTTCAATTTTATCCATTTGCAGCCGGGTGGATCGCCCCGGGTCGAAAGAGGGTCTAGGAATGATACGAAAACACGCATTGGCGAGCGCCGCCCTGGCGCTGGTCATGGTCCTGGGGGGCGCAGCGAACGCGGCGACCGTCACGCCGCCCAGCGAAGCCTTCGCCCAGAATCCGGGAAGCGACTACTTCCTGGCCGACTACACGGCCTATGAATCCTATCTGAAGACCCTGGCCAGCCAGTCTGACCGCATCAAGCTGGTGGATTTCGGCAAGACCGAGGAAGGCCGCACCCAGTGGATGGCCATCGTCTCCTCCCCGGCCAACCTCGCCCAGCTTGACCACTACAAGTCGATCTCGCGGCGGCTGGCCAAGGCCGAGGGCCTGAGCGAGGCCGACGCCGCCGCCCTGGCGGCCGAGGGCAAGGCCGTGGTGTGGATCGATGCGGGCCTGCACGCCACCGAAACGGTGACCAGCCAGGGCCAGATCCAGGTCCTCTACCGCCTGCTGACCATGAACGACGCCGAGACTCAGCGGACGCTGGACGATGTCATCATCCTGTTCGCCCACGACAATCCGGACGGCATGGAACTGGTGTCGGACTGGTACATGCGCCACGACGATCCTCTGAAGCGTGAGTTCCAGAGCATCCCTCGCCTCTACCAGAAGTATATCGGCCACGACAACAATCGCGACAGCTACATGTCGCAGATGGCTGAGACGACCAACGTCAACCGGCAGCTTTTCCACGAGTGGTTCCCGCAGATCATCTTCAACCAGCATCAGACCGGCCCCACCGGCATGGTCGTGTTCGTGCCGCCGTTCCGCGACCCGTTCAATTTCAACTATGACCCCCTGGTCATGACCACCCTGCAGGAGGTGGGCATGGCCATGCACAGTCGTCTGGTGGTCGAGGACAAGCCTGGCTCCGGCGCCCGCAGCTCGGCCTCCTATTCCACCTGGCACAACGGCATGGTCCGGTCGGTGGCCTATTTCCACAACGCCATCGGCCTGCTGACCGAGATCATCGGCGGCCCGACGCCGGAGACGGTGAAGCTGGTGCCCGATCTGCAGCTGGCCAATGGCGACCGGCCCATGCCCATCGCGCCCCAGACCTGGCGCCTGGCCCAGACGGTCGAATATCAGTGGAGCATGAACCGGGCGGTCATCGACTACGCCTCGCGCAACCGCGAACGCCTGCTGTTCAACATCTACAAGATGGGCGCCAACAGCATCGCCCGGGGCTCCGAGGACAGCTGGACCATCACCCCCAGCAAGATCGATCGCCTGAACGAAGCCGCCGCCGCTGCCCGACCGGAAAACGCCGGCGCGGCCGCGGAGGCCGGCTACGGCCGCGCCGGGGCGGTTGATCCCGAGCTCTACGCCCTGCTGCAGAAGCCGGAGGATCGCGATCCGCGCGGCTACATCATCCCTGCCGACCAGGCCGACATGCCGACGGCCACGGCCTTTGTGAACGCCCTGATCAAGACCGGGGTGGATGTCGACCGCGCGACACGGGCCTTCCGCGTCGGGGACAAGTCCTATCCGGCCGGCTCTTATGTGGTGAAAACCGCCCAGGCCTACCGGCCGCACGTCCTCGACATGTTCGAGCCGCAGGACCATCCGCAC